>JANOCR010000105.1:0-36751 GCA_031412355.1 Ilumatobacteraceae bacterium
CTCGATACCAAGCCCGTAGCCGTGCGTGATGCCGAATTGCGAATAGTCCTCGCCGGGCACGAACTCGAGCATCGCGGCCTGCGACTCAGCGGACAGCAGCGTCCCGTCGGTCAGAGCAGCGACGAAGCGCAGCAGATCGCGACCCGTGGACTGCAGCCCGCCGGCCGGGCCACCGAGCGACGGGTGGTCGGACAGCACGACGGTGAGACCCGCGAACACCACGGCCCGCCCGGCTTTGTCCATCGCACGCATCGTTGCCGCAAGTGGGGTACGCCCCTCGTGCAGACCCTCGCGGTAGCGCATCACGATGAACCGCGCGTAGTCGACGCCGGCTCGCCCTTGACGTGTCGAAGGAACCGGGACGGGAGTGGTGAAGTTGTGTCATGGATGAACCATGAACCACCGGTTGAGAACCGGTTGAGCTGCGGACTCGTGCCGCGATCAGCGACGCGGAGCGCGCGCCCCTTGCACGAGCATGCCGACGAAGGCTGCGGTCCAGGCACCTAGCGCGACGGCAAGCGTGACCTTCGGGGCCCATTCGAGGGCGTCGAGCTCGACGACAGTGCGCATCTTGAACGTGGCGACGCCGTACATGCCGAGCGGGAAAACCAGTGCCCAGTAAGAGGGGTGGTATCGAAGCGGGACCTTGCGGACGATGTGGCGCCATACCCCGATCGCAACCATGAGGGGGAACCAGAACGTGGCTGTGGCCCACGCCAGTGTGACGAGGCCTTCGATCAATGGTGCAAGCCGGTCGACGCGCGGCGACACACTGCGGGCTGCGAGGAGGTTGGACCCGGCGAGGACGGTGATCGCGACCGCACCGGCCGCGACCCACGCGGGCGGGTCGGCTTCGGTCGGTTCGAGCGACTGGAATGTCCAACGCAGAAACACCATGGTCATGACGATCAGGTAGAGGACGAGGCCGAGGCAGAAGGTGGCTATGCACGCAAAGGCGAGGAGATCGTTCGTGTCATGGCCGAGCAGCAGGGCGCCGAGAACCGCGATCGATTCGGTGGACACGGTGAGTAGGAACCAGGAGCCGTTGATGCCGGCTCCCAGTGCCGGCTTGTCGTGGCGAAGGACATCGGCGATCAGCGTCGAGTACACGAGCAGCACGTACAACGGCAGGCTGCACCACCACAGGATCTCGGCGAGGGTCCACCAGCCGTGGATTAGCGCCGATGCGCTGCCGAGGACGTTGGTGCCGGCGACAATGGTGAGGAACGCGAATCCCTTTGCGTGGCTGGTGAGGTCGGCGACGAGCAGATCTGTGAACACGACCAGTCGGATGACGATCAACACAACGAGCACGGCGTATGCGGCTGCGGTGACGAGGTAGAGGCTTTCAGCGAGCCAGACGATCGTTTGTTGCTTGGCGGCGATAGCGATGATCCCGGTCGCCATCACGAGAGCGAAGTAGCCAGGGAACAGCATCGAAACCGGGTTGACGCGGGGCTGAGGCCCAGCCGGCGTCGTCCCGAGAGCCGTCATGGTCGGAGGTAACGCAGGAAGGCCGCGGCGAACACGAACAGGACGACGGAGACCCCGGCGGTTGCCCAAGCGAGCGACTCGGTATCGGTCTGGAATGCCTCGACGGCGACGGTGACCAGGAAAACCTGGAATGCAACGAGGGTGATGACGTAGAGCACGACAGCCGACGACGTGCTGCGCCCGCGGGTCGAGATCTTCATGTCGGCCGCCCGATCGCCCAGATCATGCCGTCGTCTCGGACCTCGAGGTCGATGCGACCGAGTGCCCGGGTGGGTGGGCCGGAGATGACCGAACCGGTACGCGCTTCGAAGTTTCCCCCGTGGCACGGGCAGTGCCAGCGCTGCCGGTCGTGCTGATAGAACACAACGCAGCCGAGATGCGTGCATTTCTGGCTGAAGGCGACAACCTCGGTGTCGTCGAGGCGGACGAGAATCGCCGGGTCGTCTTCTTCCGGGTAGTGGAACAAGAATGTGCTGCCGACCTCGACGGCGGCAAGCTCGATGATTGCGCGTGGTTCGCCGGCGTTGATGCTGCGCAGTTGGGTCCACGCAGCGATCCCCACGTTGGCTGCTGCCATCGTGCCGGCACCGAGCACAAGGTAGCGGGCGAACTCGCGGCGGGTGACTTCTTCCTCGGACAACGCCTCGTACGGAAAGTCGCGCTTCCAGGGTGGTGCGACGGGGGTTGATTCGATGTCGTTGTTCATGATGTTGCCTGCAGTGAGTCGAGGTCGAATGGGTCGTCGAGCCAGGTCGCCGCGACCCCCGCCACCACGTCGAGCGGGCCCCGGAGCGCTTCGTCGATGACGGTGTACACCTTGGTGCGAACCTCCTGCCGGCCGAACATGAAGTCGCGAAACAGCGAACCACGGCGGGTCTCGTCGAACACCTCGATCGTGCCGTACCACAGTGCTTCGCTCGGGCACACGGAGGCGCACATCGGAGCGAGGCCTTCGGACGTGCGGTCGGTGCACATGTCGCACTTCATCATCTGGTCGAAGTCGGCCATGTACTTCGGCACCCCGAACGGGCAGGCGAGCACGCAATTGGAGCAGCCGATGCAACGAGGCTTGCTTGCCGATTGCACGACGCCTTCTTCGGTCTGCTTGATCGCATCGGCCGGGCACACCTGCGCGCACGTCGGGTCCTCGCAGTGCATGCACACCATCGGCGCGGTCTGGGTGGTGGTCGAACGGTCGACGCGCTCAAGGTGGATCAGCGACTGACCGCGGTGGGTTCCGCATTCGGCGCAGGCCTGCACACATGCTTCACAGCCGATGCATCGACTCTGATCGATCACGAACACCGGGTGATCGTCGATGCCGAAGCGCCCGGACGTCATGGATGCCGCTCGTGTAGATCGAAGTCGCGAGCATCGGTGGTGGTCCCGTGCCCGCCGGCGAGTTCAACGCGCACCGCGGCGACCTTGAACTCAGGCATCTTCGACAGCGGGTCGACGGCACGGTTCGTGAGCTGATTCGCGGCCTGGTGACCCGGCCAGTGGTATGGGATGAACACGGTGTCGGGCCGGATGGTGTTGACCACATGGGCCGGAAGCCTGATCGAGCCGCGCCGCGAGGTGACCGTGACCAGATCGCCGTCGGCGACGCCGAGCGGTTCGGCAAGTTTCGGGTGCATCTCGCACAGCGGTTCCGGGTATTGCGCAACGAGCGCCGCGATGCGCCGGGTCTGGGTACCCGACAGGTACTGCGAGACCACCCGGCCGGTCGTCAACAACACCGGGTAATCGGCATCGACAACCTCAGCCGACAACTTGTACGGCACGGGGTGGAAGCGGGCTTTGCCGTCAGGATGGAAGAACTTGCCGCCTTCGTACAGCCTCGGGGTGCCAGGGTGGCCGGCCTCGGGGACCGGCCAGAACATGCCCATCTCGTCCTCGATGCGTTGCCAGGTTGCTCCGGTGTAGTCGGCGGTTCCGCCGCTGCTGGCCCGGCACAACTCATCGAAGATCTCCTCGGTGTTCGTGTACGGGAAGTACTCGCTCTTGCCCAGACGTTCGGCGATGTCGAGCAGGATCTCCCAATCACGGCGCGCCTCGCCCGGTGGGGTGACGGCGGCGTTGATCTTGATGATCCGTCCCTCTCCGCTGGTCGAGGTGCCTTCGTCCTCCTCGTGCAGTGATCCGGGCAGCACGACGTTTGCGTGATGTGCCGATTCGGAGAGGAAGAAGTCGATGACCCCGTAGAACTCGAGCTTGTCGAGTGCCTGGCGGGTGAAGTTCGTATCGGGCGCCGATACCGCCGGATTGAAGCAGATCGACAACAGCCCCTTGATCGTCCCGTCGTGGATCGCCTCGATCAGTTCCTGCGCCGGCAGGCCTTTGCCAGGGATGTCGGACTCGTCGCACTTCCACACCCTGGCCACCTCGGCGCGGTGCTCAGGGTTGGTGATGTCGCGATTGCCGGGCAGTTGGTCGCACTTGTGCCCGTGCTCGCGTCCGCCCTGGCCGTTGCCCTGCCCGGTGATGGTCGAGACGCCGCAGCCAGGCTTGCCGAACTTGCCAGTGGCGAGTCCGAGGTTGATCGCCGCGAGCACGTTGTCGACCCCCTTGGTGTGCTGCTCGATCCCTCGGGCGTGCAGCATCATCCCCGTGGCCGACGTACCCCACAGCTCTGCGGCCTCCTCGATGCGAGCTGCCGGCACACCGGTGATGCCGGCAGCCCAGGCCGGCGTCATCCCGGTGACGGCCGCAGCAGCGTCGTCGAAGTTCAGTGTGTGGGCGTCGATGAAGTCGTGGTCGAGCCAGTCGTGATCGATCAGTACGTGCAGGACGGCACCGAACAGAGCCGAGTCGGTGCCCGGCCGCACCGGGAGGAACAGGTCGGCTGTGCGTGCGAGAGGCACGACACGTGGGTCCTGCACGATGAGCTTGGCGCCACGGTCGCGCGCACGCCAGATGTAGCTCGTCGTGATCGGGAACGTTTCGGCGACGTTCGAGCCTGCGACCCACACGACGTCGGCGAGCGGGATGTCGCTCCACGGGTTGGGCGCCCTGTCGACGCCCAGTGCCTTCTTGTTTCCGGTGCCGGCAGACACCATGCAGTAGCGGCCGTTGTAATCCAGATTGGCGGTGTGCAACGCGAGTCGGGCGAACTTGCCGACGAGGTAGCTCTTCTCGTTCGTGAGCGAGACCCCCGACAGCATTGCGAACGCGTCGTCGCCGTATGCGGCCTGGATTCGCCGGATCTCGGACACGACGCGGTCGAGCGCCTGATCCCACGACACACGGCGGAATCCGCCGGGCTCGGTTTCGTCGCGCACCATCGGATGCAACAACCGGTCCGGGTGACCGCCTTGCAAGTAGCGCTTCACGCCTTTCGGACAGAGTTTGCCTTCGTTGAACGGGAACTCGTACCAGGGCTCGAACCCGACCACCTTGTTGTCGTGAACCTTCAGCTTGATGCCACATTGCTGACCGCAGAAGCAACAGTGTGTGTTCACGACCTTGTCGACCTGGAGGCCTGCTTCCCATCCCCCGGGTGGGGCTTCGTTGAGGTGTGGCCCGTATCGGGCGATGAGCTCCTCGTCAGTGATCGGTGGTCGTGCCATCAGCCGAACCCTCCTACTCGCGCCGATTGGGCGAGGGTGACCTGCGCGCGCCGGCAACGCGGACACGTGTCCTGATAGTTGCCGCCGCCGTCGATCGTGTAGTCGAACCCCACCTGTGGGAGCACTTCTTTGAGATCTGCGATCTGCTGGGCGCTCGCGAACGGTTCGCCGCAGCGACGACAGAGTGCGGGTTCGCCTTCGTCGTTGGCGAGCTTGTAGTACGCGACACCGAGGTTTCCCGGGCGTTGGAAGATGTGGAAGAGCTTGCCGAACGGCAGGTACATCAACCCGAGGATCACCGTCAGTGCGTGGATCGTGTTCAGCGCCGAGTAGTAGCGGCCCTCGAGCCACACGCTCGACACCGTCAAGAACAGGCCCGAGACCGAAACGGCGAACAGCCCGGCAAGGGCGAGGAAATCGCCGGAGCGTTCGGTCGCCAACGCGCCCGGGTCACGCAGCCGGCGGCGAAGAAAGATGAATACTCCGCCGAGCACGAGCACGGCGGCGATGTCGAGGGCGTGGAAGATGAGCCATCCGATGATGCTCTCGGCGTCGAAATGGAGTGTGCCGATCCGAGAGACGTAAACCTGGTAGCGGTTGGCCCGTTGGCCGACACTCTCGAAGTGCAACAAGCCGAGGGTGAGCGGGATGGTCACCAGACCGGCGAGGATGCAACCCCAGAACACCAGTTGGTGGGCGAGCCAGCGCGCCCGAGACCGGCGACGGATGAAACCTTGCGTCAACAGGTGGGTCGCGACGAGCGACGGCAGGGCCGCGGCGTTTCGGGCCTTGCGTTTCCGGAACGCCTCCCAGCCACGGCGGTTGAGCATTGCTGTCGGCGGACGACGAAGCCAGACGGCGTAGCGGTAGACCACGCCGAACACAGCGAAGATGACGCCGAAGAGGTAGCCGACGAGCGCCGCGTCGAACCAGACGAGACCATCGCTGCCGATGAACGTCAGTGCGAGCACGACCGCGACTCCGATGACACCCCACGCCAGCCCGCGGCGGTCCAGATGGTTCGGAGAACGACTCATCAGCGCACCGCTACATCGATTCGCTCGGCCTCCATCTGCAGCACCATCGGGAACAGTACGTTGTTTTCCTTGTGGATGTGCAGGTGCGTGTCGGCCTCCAGATCTGCCAACGCGGCGAAACACGCCACGTACGACGCGCAACCGTCGGCGGGCGTTGTGTAGCCGTCGGTCAAATGATGCAGTCGCGCCAGCAGGCCACCGACGGCGTCGTGCTCGCTCATCATCACCGAGATCGGGTTCTGCAGCGACCCGCAGTGAAACGATGGCACTCCGGTCGAGGTCGCCAACTCCCGAATCATCGGGAACAACACGCGCTCCTCTTTCGTCATGTGTGGCTCGAGGTCGGCGCGCGCCTCCGCGAAGCACGCCGCGATGTCGACGAGTTCGGGATGCCGGGAGCCGTGAACAGACATGATCTTGTCGAGGAGCGCGGTCACCCTGGGCATCTCGTCCCACAGATAGCGGTGGTGGGTGGCCTCGATGTGATCGACGAGGACGTCCGGCGTCATCGTCACCCACTCAGCGGAGCCCGAGATCGCTCCCACCTCCGACAACTCGGCGGCGGTCGCGACGGGGTCCAAGCCGATCAGCGCGCACGCGTCGCCAAGCGAGCGCCCACCGCCGCAGCAGTAATCCAAACCGCGACGCTCGAACTCGCGCGCCAACTGAGGAAAGGTGTCCACAGCCTCGGCCAACGTCGTCGACACATCGATCTTCACCATTTGCTTCTCCTTCTCGAATGACACGGACGGGATCGGTTCACCACATCACGCCCGCAGCCGTCACCGCGACCAGCGCAAGTCCGATGGCCATTTGTCGCAGACCGACCTGCTTTGCCGGAGCCGGCGCGCGACGAACCCACGTGGATTGCAGGGCTGCCACGCTGACGATCCCTACAAGACCGAGCAACAGTCGATGATCGGCGATCACCGCTGCCGCTGCAACCACCACGCTGACCACCTGGGCCAGGTCGCTCTGCCACACCGGTCCCTGACCACGGCGCAGGCGCATGATCTGTACCCGAACGAACGGGATCGCACCGACGGCGCGAGCGGCCAGTACAAGCCAGACACCAGCGGCAAGACCGTTGTCGCGCCCCGCTGCAAGCACGATCGATGCCGCGACCGAAGCAATACCAATGGCACCACACAGTTCTGGCACCAACCGGCGGCCGCGGCTGCGAATGTCGAAGGACAGTTCGAGCGCAACCAATGGCCCCGCGACAAGGACTGGAGCCAGCCAGGACCACCCAGCGAGCGCAACGGCCAGAGCGACGGCCCACCCGAGCACGCTCAGCTCCACGATCGCAATCCGCAGAGCCAGGCGCGAGCGGTCGAGCCAACGGCCGCGGCGAATGTCGACCGCCACCAGCTTGAGCGGCGTCCGCACCAAGAACGCTGTGAACGCCGCCACCCCTAACGCCAGACCGGCACCCGACCATCCGACGACCAGACCGAGCAGCACCGGCTCCAGGGTCAACCCCCAGCCACCGTGTTCACTCGGCATGGCAACCGCGCACCACCCGCCGCGCTCGACCACATCACCCGACATCGGCCGCACAACTCCGGCAGGACGCGTCATCTCGACTCGCACACTTTGAGACTCATGGATCCAACCAATGGAGGCTAGGGACCAAGGACCCTTCACCAAGCGCGAGACATCGAGATGTGCGAGAGTGGCGCATCGAGGAGGACTGATCCGTGGTGCAAATCCGACTCCTGGGCGGGGTTCGCGCCAGCGACGACCCACCGCGAACGGCGGAGAAGACTCTGCAGTCCTACATCACCCGTCTCCGCAAGGGTCTCGGAGCCGGATCGATCGCACGCGAGGGCGCTGCATATCGGCTCACCGTCGATCCGCGGGCGGTCGACGTCGCCCGGTTCCAGCGGTTGCTCGACACAGGAGACGTCGAAGCTGCGCTCGCGGAGTGGTCTGGCCGTCCGATGGCGGGCTTGGACGCCGCTGGTTTGGGGCCCGCTGTCGACGGGCTCGTCGAGCAATGGCTCGGGGCCGTCGAAGCGGGTCTTGCCCACCACGGACGCGGCTCGCGTGGTCGGCTACCTCGAAGCCGCCGGCGTCGTAGAAACCGCACTCTTCCGGTCCGACGTTGCCGACGTGGTCGCCCGCGTCGACACCGGCGAAGACCTCGAGGCGGAACGCGTTCGGGGACGGGACCTCGACCATCGACAACGCTCACGTTCATCGCAGAAGTCCTCGACCGCCTCACCTGAGACCTCTCCACAACGAACGAGGCGACAACGATCCCCAGAGCTGCCACAATGAAGCAGGGGCATCAGAAGATGGCGTCATCGCCAGATCGTGGGGAAATCATGTTTGTACAAGTCATCGAGGGCAAGGTGTCCGACAAGGCCGGCTTGCGACGCCAGATGGACCGTTGGGAGGCCGAGCTTCGTCCGGGCGCTGCCGGGTTCCTCGGCAGCACAGGTGGCGTGACCGAAGACGGCGTCGGCTTTGCCATCGCCCGATTCGAGTCGGCCGCCGCCGCCAAGGCCAACAGCGAGCGCGCCGAACAGGGCAAGTGGTGGACCGAGACCGAGCAGTGCTTCGACGGTCCCGTCTCGTTCACAGACTCCGAAGATGTCGAGGAGTTTCTCGCCGGCGGCTCAAACGACGCCGGCTTCGTCCAGGTGATGAAGACTGCCGACGGACCGGCTCGCGCCGACGTCAAGGCCATGGACGAGAAGTTCTCGAAGCACGCCGCCACGTGGCGCCCGGATCTCATCGGTGGCGTGCGGGTCTGGACGGGCGAGACGTCGACGGTCGAAGTCAACTACTTCACAAGTGAAGCCGAAGCTCGCGGCAACGAGAACAAGGAACCTCCGGCCGAACTCGCCGAAATGTTCTCCCAGTTCGCAGACGTGATCGCCAACACCGAGTTCCTCGACTTGTCCGATCCCTGGCTGTACTGACAGTCAGCTCACGGGTTCAGGTTCAGTTCGGCGGCAATGCTCAGCCGGCCGGCGCGCCTCGCTCCCACAAACACGCCCAGCTCGGGCAGGCCGTGGGTGCCCTGAACGGCGAGCCATAGTGACGCCGGCCGTCCACGTTGGCGAAAGACGCCGTTGTAGCGGAGTCTCAATGTCACCGGGCGCACGCAACCTGCGATCCTCGAAGTGCCATCGGCCTGCCACGAGTCGACCGACAGGAGTCGGGTCACCCGGGTAGAGAAGTCCACTCGAAGATTCGTCTCACCAACGAGCACGCTGAAGTCGAGCGATGAGTCAAGCAGATCGTCGGTGACGACCAGCGTGCCCCGATCGACTTGGGCGGAGAGGAACCGCTTCCGCAAGCCGCCGGCGGCGAGGCCGAGACGCTGCCCACCGCCGATTTCCCACGGCCCGGCAGCGGGGACATCGACGCCGCCCAACGTGCGGACGAGGCCAGCGGTTGAGAAAGACACGGTAGAGACAGACATGATCGGGGCTCCTTTTCCAGTAGGTGCCTCGACTATGGGCGCTGACCGACGCGAACGAAATCGGCCAGTCGGCTGGGATTAACGATGCATCATTGAAGATCCAACCGGCCGGGCAACTCGGCTCGTGATCGGATGTCGAGCTTGCGATAGATCTTCGACAGGTTCCACTGCACAGTCTTCGGGCTGATGAACAACTCGGCCGCGACCTCGCGATACGTGCGTCCGGCGGCGATGAGCTCGGCAACCTGAAGCTCTGTCGGCGTCAAACCGGCGACGGGTGCGCGACCTCCCACCCTGGCCAACTCGGCGGCCGCCTTGTCGACCCACAGCGCCGCGCCGAGGCCAGAGAACATCTCGTGGGCCTCGACGAGGGCTTCGCGGGCGCCGCGTTTCTGACGGTCTCGACGCTGGACGGAGCCGAACGCCAGCAAGGTGCGCGCCCGCTCGAAGGGCTGCCCGACACGGTCACCAGCCAACGCGGTGACAAGCACGTCGGATGCATCGTCGAGATGGCCGCGGGCCGCCTGTAGCAAGCCCCTGCCACGCCCGGCGATCAGCGACAACCACGGCCGGTTCAGTGTGGCTGCGAGGTGTTCGATGCGCTCGACCAACGTCGCCGCCTCGTCCAGACGACCGAGCATGATCTTGGCCTCAATTGCATCGCCGTGATATCGGAACAGCGCAGGCTCGACAAGCCCAGAGTCCTCCGCGGCCGCGGCCACATCCGCCAAGGTGCGGTCGGCCTCGTCGAGCCGGCCGAGGGACAGCTCGATGAATCCTCGTGTTGCCAGCATCTCCAGGCGCGCCGGAATGACAGCGAATCTCTCGGTCAGCTCGAGTCCCTCGGCGATCGTCGCGAAGGCTGATTCAACGGAACCAAGGTGCGCCTCGACCAAGGCTTGGATATCGCAGGCATACGGACGTTCACTGGCCTGGCCGCTGGCGCGAGTCGTCTCGGAGCAATCCCTTGCTGTCTGGCGAGCATCCGTCCACCTCCCGCCCAACAGCTGGGTACGCGCCAGCCAGAACAGGATGAATGGCAGGGACTGCTCGTCTCCACGATCAGCGGCTTCCCGATGGAGGGTGGCGAATCGCTCGCGCGCCTCGACGAGCTGGTCGTCGAACTCGAGGAGCAAGCCGTGCATCCAGTCGGGGCGGATCAGGATCTCGGGGTGCGACGCACCGTCGGTGAAGGCCACCTCGCCCACGGCATCCACGGCGAGCCCACGCCCTCCCAGCGATCCGAGGAACTGGAGGTTGGTCAATGCTCCGGCCAGAAGCTGCGGGTCCCCCGACGCCTTGGACAACGCGACGGCGCGCTGAGCATGAGGCTCTGCCGCCTTGAGACCCGATGACGAATGCAGGCACCATGCGAGGCCCTTCTCGATCTCGACTTCCGCAATCACGTCGTCGCCCACCTCGGCGAGCGCCTGCTGGAACGCTCTTGCACCGGCTCCGAATCCGTCGATGTGGGCCACGACCCAACCGAGCTGAACCAGTGACCGGCTGCGCGTCGTTCCCGGGGGTGCCGAGCGAGCGATGTCCTCGAACACGACGCGCGAGCGCGCCACCTCGCCGGCCTCGAAGAGGCAATCGGCGACATGCAGGCGCCGCTCCCACGCCATCGGAGCTTGGTCTGCGGGGGTGAAACGCGCCGCTGCCTCCCACAGCTCGGCTGCAGCGTCGGGTGCATAACGGGCCCTCGCCCGGAGCGCAGCGGCGTCGAGCGCCGCGGCGACCTCGACGCCGGGATGTTCAGCGGCGGCCGCATGGTGCCGGCCGCGCTCCTCGACATCGTCCACGGCCTGCGCCAGACGGGCGTGGAGGCGACGCCGGTCGGGCGCGGACATCTGAGAGTAGGCCGCGGTGGCGAGCAGGGGATGCGTGAAGCTGACTCTCTCCCTGTCGACCAACAGCACTCCAGCCGCTCTGGCGGCGTCAAGACCTTCGCTGGCGATTTCGTGTCCGACCACGGACTCGATGAGCGCCGTTGTCGGACGCGCAACCGCAGCGGCGGTCTCGACGACGTCGAGGGCTGCCCTGCTGAGAGCCAGCAACCTGTCAGCGACGACTTGTTGCAGCGTTGCCGGGATCAGCAGACCGAGACCATCCTGATCGACAACATCGCCCTGGATCATCGCTCTTCCGAGCTGCAGCGCGTACAACGGGTTGCCGCCGGAACTGTGGTGAAGGCGAGCCATCGATCGTCGTTCCAACTGGTTCCCGAGCTGGCGACGAAGCAGGAGTTCGAGCTCACCGGCGTCGAGAGCAGACAGTCGCAGCCGGGTGACGGGCGTTCGTCCATCAGCCTCGATGTCGCCCGGAAAGGCCGCGCCGGTGTCGACTCTGCGCGCAAGCAGCAGCCCGACTCGTTCGTTGCGCAGTCGGCGAACCGCGAAGGCCAGCACGCCTTGCGATGCGTGGTCCAACCAGTGGACATCGTCGATCCCGACGACGAGCGGGCTGCTGCGAGCGAGCGCGACGAGCACGCCCAGAAACCCCAGGGCGACTGCGCGCGGAAAGTGCTCGTTGTCCTCGGGCTCGGCCTTCAGCAGCGCCACCTCCAGCGCGCGCCGCTGCGGCGCCGGCAACTCGTCGAACACGACATCGGGAACGTCGGCGAGCAGATCCGAGAGAGCGGTGAACGCAAGCTGCGCCTCCGCCTCGACCGCACGACACTCGAGGACCTGGAATGAACGTCGTTCCGCGGCCAATAGACCCTCGCGCCAGAGCGTCGTCTTGCCGAGCCCGGGCTCACCCTCGAACACCAACATGGCCGGGCCTCTGTCGAGGGAGTCGACGAAAGTGTTCAGGGCCGACAGCTCCGCGCTGCGGCCAACAAGCTCCTCCCTCGAAACACCGGCCATAGCGTCCCGTCCTGTCTACGACGAGTCGGGTCGCTTGATCGAGGCGCCGGGGCGCACGAGGCCAGTCTCGTAGGCGAGCACGACTGCCTGAACCCGGTCGCGTACACCGAGTTTGGTCAGTAGTCGGCTTACGTGAGTCTTCGCGGTGGCCTCGCCGATGAACATCTGGGCAGCGATCTCGCGGTTGCTGAGGCCGTGGGCCAGCAGCTCGAGCGCCTCGCGCTCGCGTTCGGTCAGATCGTCAGGCAGGGCGGTGTTGACCACCTCGGGCTCGGCTTGGCGAGCGAACTCCTCGATCAATCGTTTGGTCACCGACGGAGACAACAACGCATCACCCTGAGCGATCAAACGCACAGCGGCAACGAGATCCTTGGCCGGCGTGTCTTTCAGCATGTATCCACTGGCGCCGGCACGAATAGCGGCGTACACGTACTCGTCGAGATCGAAGGTGGTCAGCACGAGCACCTTGGTGTCGCAGTCGTTGCTCGCGGTGATCAACCGAGTGGCCTCAATGCCGTCCAAGACAGGCATGCGGATGTCCATGAGTACCACGTCCGGGCGAGCGCGCAGACAGAGCTCGACACCGACTCGACCGTTCTCGGCATCACCGACGACGTCGATGTCGGGCTGAGCATCGAGGATCATGCTGAACCCGTCGCGCATCAGCGCCTGGTCGTCGACGATGGCGACTCTGATGGTCATGTTCGCTGCTCCACGATTGGTGAAGCTTCGCGAACTTCACTGTTGACGATAGGGAGGCTGGCGCGAACTGCGTAGCCACCGCCGCGCTGCGGCCCCGACGTGAACCGGCCGCCGTAGATCTCGACCCGTTCGCGCATGCCGATCAGACCATTGCCCGTGCCGACCCCGGAAAGAGACGTGGCGGCACCACACCCGTCGTCGACGACCTCGACCACGAGATCGTTCGGTTGGTAGGAGATTTGCACGGTGGCCGACGCCGACGCACCCGCGTGTTTGAGCACGTTCGTCAGCGCCTCCTGCACGATGCGGAAGGCGGCCAGCTCGATCCCGGGTGCGAGTGGTTGCTGATCACCCACGATGACCAACTTCGCTGTCACGCCGGTGGCCGAGGACTGCGCGACCGCGACGGCGATGTCGGCGATTCCTGGCTGGGGCGACAGCGACGCCCCGTCGTCTCCGGTTTCGCGCAGAACTCCGAGCATTCGACGCAGCTCAGTCAGCGACTCCCTTCCGACGGTCTCGATTTTTGCGAATACGTCAGCGGCCTTGTCCGGATTACCGTGCACGATCTCGCGCCCGGCCGCTGCCTGTACCGCGATGACGCTCATCGCGTGGGCGACCACATCGTGCATCTCGCGGGCGATCCGGCTGCGTTCTCTGACTACTGCCCGTTCCGCTTCGGCGAGGCGATCGGCTTCCGCCGCGGCCGCGCGGCGTTCGGTGTCGACGAAGATTCGCTCGCGATTGCGCATCAGTACCCCCGCAGCGATCGCTGCGACGAGAAACGCCACAACGCTGAGCGCCTGCAAGTAGGCGAACCCGTCGGGTTCGTCGAGCACGCTGACGCTGGCCACGATCAGCAGAGCGAGGCAAGCGACGCAGATCGCCCACCAGGCACGCCGGCGACGTTCGGCATGAGCAGCCACGGCGTACAGCGCGGGCAAACCCAGTACCGCCAACAGGGCCCCGTGGCCTCGCAACCAGAACGTGGCCAGCGCGGCGGTCACGATCGCGAGCACCTCGACCGGCACGCGCCGCCGCCACACCAGGGCCGTCGAGCCGGCGATGACCAGCGCGTACGCGAAGCCGTCGGCGAGCCGCTCTCCTGGCACGGCCTCGGAGGATGTCGTTGCCACCTCGACGACGGCGAGTACGCCCACGACTGCAGCCACAGCCACGTCGATCAGGACCCGGGGATCGCGTGCCCAGCGAGCGAAGCGCATCAGTGACCCGGCCCTCGAATCATGCAACGAACCGTACAGTGCCACGCGCTGCCGTTCCTCCGGCGATGTGATGACCGTGCGTCCACCGATGTGATGACGCCAGCCCTGTCCGACGCCGGCGCGACCAGCCGTCGGTCGGATGTGCGATCACCACATCGCCGGACGACCTCCGAGCCCGCCTTGTTTACCGTCGAGATCATGACAATCCTCCAGAATCCCCAGAGCCTTCACGGCGGCACATTCGCTGCAGCTTCTGCCCGCGGCGCCACCAAGACCTACGGCACCGGCGACACCGAAGTCCTGGCCCTCGACAGCGTCGATGTCGACTTCGTGGCCGGCCAGTTCACCGCAATCATGGGCCCCTCGGGCTCGGGCAAGTCGACCCTCATGCACTGCATGGCAGGCCTTGATCGCCTGAGCGCCGGCTCGGCCTTCGTCGGCGATGTCGACATCTCCAACGCAACCGAGAAGCAACTCACTCTGCTGCGGCGCGATCGGCTTGGCTTCATCTTCCAGTCGTTCAACCTCGTGCCGACGTTGACCGCGATCGAGAACATCACATTGCCGATGGACCTCGCCGGTGCCAAGCCCGATCCGAAATGGGTCGACCACGTGATCACCACCGTTGGATTGAAGGGCCGCCTCAAGCATCGCCCCAATGAACTGTCGGGCGGCCAGCAGCAGCGCGTCGCCGTGGCCCGGGCGTTGGCCAGTCGGCCGCAGCTCATCTTCGCCGATGAGCCCACGGGCAACCTCGACAGCAACACGGGATCACAGATCCTGGCGTTCATGCGCCATGCCGTGCGCGAGCTCGGCCAGACGATTGTCATGGTGACCCACGACGCTGTGGCGGCCAGCTACTCGGATCGCGTCGTCTTCCTTGCCGATGGTCGGATCACCGACCAGCTGATGCAACCAACTCCCGATGCCGTGCTCGACCACATGCGTCGACTCGGCAACTGAACCGTCCACGACACACAGATTGGATCCCGGTCATGTTCCGACTCACCCGCAAGAACCTTTTGGCGAACAAGATCCGCTTCGCCCTCACCACCTTCGGCGTGATCCTCGCCGTCAGCTTCGTCGTCTCGGCCTTCGTGCTCGGCGACGGTCTGCGTAGCAGCTTCACCAAAGTCTCCGAAGACGTCACCGCCGGTGTCGATCTCGAGGTCCGCAACGTCGCGGACTTCGGCGAGGCGCCGACGTTATCCGCCGAAACCGTGGCCGTCGTTGCCGCGGTAGACGGAGTCGCCGACGCCGTCGCCAGCATCGAAGCAGCCGACAACGCGGTTCGCCCGATCAAGGCCAATGGCGGGAACATCTCGACCGACGGGCCGCCACAGCTGGCATTCAACTGGATCGACAACGAACAGCTGAGCCCCTTCACGCTGGTCGATGGTGCGGCGCCCCAGATCGGGCAGTTCACCATGGACGTCGATTCCGCCGCCGAGCACGACTTCGTGATCGGCAATTCGTACGAGCTCATGGTTCCGACTGGCAGAGTCGATCTGACCCTGTCGGGGACGTCGTCGTTCGGCGCCGACAACTCGACGCTGGGCGCGTTGCTGATGCAGATGAACACCGCCCAAGCCAGCGAGCTGTTCGGTATCGACGGCATCACCAACGTCTCTGTGCAACTCGCTGATGGCGTAGACCCGGCTGCCGTTCAAGCCGCTGTCGCTGCCGCAATCCCAACGGCAGAAGTCGTCGACCACGCGACGGTTCTCGAAGAGACGACGTCGGAGTTCACCGACGAGATCAACATCGTCGGCAACATCTTGTTGGGATTCGGTGGCGTCGCACTGTTCGTGTCGATCTTCATCATCTACAACACCTTCGCCATCGTTGTCGGACAGCGCAGCCGCGAGCTCGCGCTGCTGCGCACAGTCGGTGCCGGGCCGAAGCAGATCCGGCGATCGGTCATCGGCGAGGCTCTGGCCGTGGGCGTGCTCGCATCGGTCGGCGGGATCGGTGGCGGCATTGCCGTCGCCAAAGGCATCGACGCCCTGTTCGGGCTGATGGGTGTTGACCTCAGCGACTACCCGCTGATCCTCGCCCCTCGCACGCTGGTCGCGGCGGCCGTGATCGGTGTCGGCGTCACGATGTTGGCCGCGATCGGCCCAGCTCGACGAGCGGCCACGGTGTCTCCCATCGCCGTGCTGAACGGTGGCACCGAAGCCGGAGCCGCCGGATCTCGCACCCGCAAGATCGCGGGCCTCGCGTTGTTCGGGGGCGGGCTGGTCGCCGGCGCCGCCGGCCTGGCCGGGATCGGCCCCAATATGGTCACTGCTGCCGGCCTGACGTTCGGTGCAATCACCACATTCCTGGGTATCACCTTGCTCAGTCCGCTAGCGGTCGGTGGCGTCACCGCTCTGTTCGGATGGCCGATGCGCAAGATCGGCGGCGTGGCCGGTGGCCTCGCGCAGAAGAACGCTGCGCGAAACTCGCGCCGCACCGCTACGACAGCTGCGGCATTGATGATCGGCCTGACACTCGTGTCGACCGCACTGGTGGTCGGTCAATCGGTCAAGGCGACGATCGGCTCGACTTTCGAACGGTCAGCCAAGGCCGAGTACTACCTGACGGACGATCTCGACGAAGTTGAGTTTCCGGCCAGCCTCGCCGATGAGATCCGTGACTCCGACGCCGTCTCTGCCGCAACTGGTTTCACACAGTTCGAGGCTCGTGTCGACGGTTCGGTGACCGATGTGGTGGGGTTCGAGTTCGACCAGATCGATCTCGTGCTCGATCTCGACGTGAAGTCGGGCGGATTCGACAGCAGCGCATTGAACCCGGTTGTGGTGTCCGTCGATGAGGCGACCGCGATCGGCGCCGGAGTAGGCGACGTGTTGCCCATCGACGTTGCCAATGGTTCGCGATCCGAAGCGACGATCGTCGGGTTGTTCGACGAGCAGGGCATCCTGACCGAGGACTACTTGTTCGACGCCTCAGTGCTCGCGGCCGCCGGCGTTGCAGAGGCCCCGGAGTGGATTGCGGTTTCAATCGCAGACGGCGCCAATCCCACCGACGTCGACGCGCTCGTCGCACGTCTGTCCAGTGAGTACCCGTACGCTTCCGTCGAAACCCCAGCTGAGTTCCGTCAGCGCGTCGAGAGAATGGTCGACCGTGTGTTGACCATGGTGAACGTGATGGTCGCCCTCGCAGTGATCATCGCCCTGATCGGTATCGCCAACACATTGGCGCTATCGGTGTTCGAGCGCACTCGTGAACTGGGTCTGGTGCGTGCCGTTGGCATGACCCGCCGCCAGGTCCGTCGGATGGTGCGCTACGAGGCGGCGTTGGTCGCAACGTTCGGTGCCACCCTCGGGGTCGCGCTCGGCCTGCTGTTCGGTTTCGGCGTGGTCGCGGCGCTCCCGGCTTCGTTCGCCTCAGGCCTGTCGGTTCCGATCGTTCCGATCGTCGTCCTCGTGCTGGTCGCGGCCGGGGCAGGCGTCGCCGCCGCGTGGCTGCCCGCACGCCGCGCCGGCCGCCTCGACGTCCTCGACGCCATCGCCCTGTGAGCAGTGCTACCCCACGCTTCAAAACCATTCAATCCAAAGGAGACAACCCCATGAACACCATCACTTTGCACGCAACCAACCGGACATCACCGGTGCGACACTTCTTCAGCGTCGTTGCCCGGCCAGAGAGCTACCGGAACCTCGGCTACCTGTTGCTCGGGCTGCCGCTCGGCACGATCTGGTTCAGCGTGCTGATCAGCGCCCTGTCGGTCGGGCTCAGCATGCTCGTAGTCGCTCTGCTCGGCGTCCCCCTCCTGTTGGGCACCTGGTATGTGATCCGCGCCTTCGCCAACGTGGAGCGAGGCACGGCCAATGCGCTACTTGGGCACCGGATCGCTGCTGCACCGATGGCATCGCCGAATCGCGGCAACATGTGGGTCCGGCTCCGCTCGATGAGCGGCGACCGGGATCGTCGGCGAGAGCTGGCCTACCTGATGTTGCGATTCCCCGTCGGCATCGCCACATTCACCATCGCCCTCACCGCCCTGGCAACGCCGCTGATGGTCGCCTACGCACCGTTCACCGCCAGATACGGGAACGATCACCCATTCGGTGAGTGGGGCCAGAGCGCGAGGTTGGAAGACATCGCCACGAGCTCGCCATGGTCCTGGTTTCTCGTGCCGCTCGGTGTGGCCATGCTGTTCGTCTCGTTCCACCTGATCAATGCCCTGGCACGCGCATGCGGACGTTGGACCGAGGCCTGGCTCGGCGACGGAAGCTAGCCGGCATGCTGCGATACCGTTGGCAATCGACACGATTCCCGACAGCCAATGAGTTCGCACCGGTACGACGCCGTGGTCTTTGACTTCGGAGGGGTTCTCATCAGCCCGATCACCGATCGGATCAGCGAGGTCGCGTCGCGTCACGGCGTGACGATGGAGACCTTGCTCTCGGTCCTGATGGGTCCGCCGGACATCTCGACCGAAGACCATCCGTGGCATCGTGCCGAACGCGGCGAGGTGGCGGTCGCCGGCTTTCAACAGCTCGTCGAGCCATGGGCTGAAGACGCCGGCCGGCTAGCGAACCCACGTCGGCACCTAACTTCGGATATCGTGGCGACGTTCGCTCGATGACACGAACGTTGCTGGACCCAGACCCTGTCTCCACCGTTCGCAGTCATCCGTCACCTCGAAATGGGCCGCACATGGCATCTGTGGTGAACTCCCGTTCCCAGTCGTCCAACAATCACGGCCGCGACTGGGCCTTGCATCAACGATTCGTGCGTGCCGAGGGCCGCGACGGTCCGCTGGGCTGCGATGCCAGACCGTCGTGGCGCGGCCGGGTCCACATGCTCGGCCTGTTCGCAGCCATTCCTGCGGTGACGTTACTGATCGTGTTCGCCGACGGCGCCCGAGCGAAGGTGGGCACCTCCATCTACGCCGCTGGAGTATGCGCGATGTTGGCCGCCTCGACGACGTACCACCGCTGGGTCAACGACTTCAGGGCGCGCGCCGCGTGGCGCCGCGCCGACCACGCCATGATCTTCGCGGCGATGGGAGGATCCGCGACACCGGTCATTCTGATCGTGTTGCCATCCGCATGGGGCATCGGCCTGCTGTCGATCGTGTGGGTTGTCGCGTTGGCTGGTGCGCTGTTCAAGCTCGGACATTGGCACCGGGGCGACACGATCGGCGCGGCGATGATCCCCACCGTCAGCGCGCTTGCCGCACTAGCGCTCCCTGCACTCTGGCTGAGGGGCGGCGTGGTGCCGGCGATCCTGTATGTGCTGTCCGGCTCGCTGTACATCCTCGGAGCACGCTGGTTCGGCAAGACATGGCCGCGATTGCGACCAGCCGTGTTCTCCTACCACGAGGTGTGGCACGTCTTCACGGTCGCTGCCGCGGCCGCGCACTTCGCATGCGTCTGGGCAATCGCTACCTGACCATCAGCCGAGGTCAGGCACCGCGGAAGGCTCACTGGCCGGCGCTCTCGGCGTTGCCAACGAGATCGGCGGAACGCAGGGCGTCGCCATCGCCGAAGCGGCGATCGATCTCGACGGGTTCACCGACGAACTGGATGGCGAGTTCGACCGCTTGTCGGTGGTCGCTGGCGACTAGCACTCGGTCCGGTCGTCACGACGGCGAACCTTCCACCGCGATGACGAGCTTGCCGCGTGCGTGGCCACCGGCGAGATGTCGCATCGCCGCCGGCATCTCGCCGAGCGGGTACACCCTTTCGATCACGGGAACGACCTGGCCATTCTGGGCGAGTTCCGCCAGACGCTCGAGGCCTGCGTGATGTTCCTTGACCACGAACGTTGACAGCCGCTGCCGCACGAACAGCGACATGGCGATCGCCCGGAGTTGGCGGTCGATGCCACCGAACCAGCGCCCTCCACCCTCGCCGCCGCCAATGACCAGCGTGCCTCGGGGCGCCAGTGCACTTCGCAGTCTCGACAGCGACGAATTGCCCGCCATGTCGAGGATCAGGTCGTACTGCTTGGCGCCATCGGCGAAGTCGTCAGTGGTGTAGTCGACCACGTGGTCGGCGCCGATCGATCGGACGAGTTCGACCTTGGCGCCGCTGGCAACCCCGGTGACTTCTGCTCCGAGCGCCTTGGCGATCTGCACAGCGAACGTACCCACGCCGCCCGACGCACCGATGACGAGTACCTTCTGGCCGGCCTCGATTCGCCCGGCGCCAGTGAGGCCCTGCATTGCCGTGAGCCCCGATACCGGTACGGCTGCGGCCTGCTCGAACGTCAGGTTCGTCGGCTTCATAGCCAGCTTGTCCTCGCGCGCAGCGGCGTACTGGGCGAACGAGCCCTTGCTGATGCCGAATACTTCGTCGCCGGGCTGGAACCGCGTGACCTTGGTTCCAACAGAAACCACCACGCCGGCCACGTCGAGGCCGGGGACGGCACGCTTGGGGGTACGCAGCCCGGAGACCAGTCGCACAGCGTAGGGCAGCCCGGCCATCAGGTGCCAGGTCCCTCGGTCGACGCCGGCGGCACGGACCTGCACCAAAACTTCGTCGGCCTCGATCGAAGGTCGATCGATCTCAGCGACCGCAAACACGTCGGCAGTGCCGTACCCGTGTTGCACGATGGCCCGCATCTGCGGGCCGGTGTGAGTGGGTGTGATCGTTGCTGACATGTCGATTCCTTCGGTTTGGTTGCCATGCGCAATGCCGGCTTCTCGGTCGAGATGTCGGCGCATGCATTCTCGCTGATCGACAGCTACATCTACGGCTTCGTCCTGCAGGAGGTCAACCTGCCGTTCGACGACAGCGACGACCTCGAGGAGCTCGTCGACTCGATGATGCCCGACCTCGCAGGCGACCTGTACGCGCATCTCACGGAACTGACGACCGAGTACATCCTCAAACCCGGGTACAGCTACGGCAACGAGTTCGCGTACGGCCTGGACCTGATCCTCGACAGCCTCGAGGCCGCAGCACACCCTTGACCGTCGGGCAACGGCGCGTAGATTGAAGGACCGTGACGCCCGTACCGATCGCGGACCATCCGCGCATCGGGCGCTCGGCGGCCGCAGTTGCTGCGCTGTTCTTCGTCAACGGCGCGACGTTCTCGAACTGGTTGCCACGAATCCCCGAGATCCGCGACCAACTCGGCGTCGGCAACGCAGGCCTCGGCGCAACACTGCTCGGCGGCGGTCTGGGCGGCATCATCGGCGCGCTCGTGGTCGGGAAGTTGACGGATCGTTTCGGCAGCCGCCGGCTGCTGACCCTCGTCGCCATCGCGCTGTCGGTCGGCATGCCCCTGATCGCCTTCGCCCCTACCGCGCTGGTGTTGCTTCTGTTGTTGACCACTCTCGGGGTGCTGGACGTGTGCAACGACGTGGCGATGAACGCCCAAGGCGTGATCGTTCAGCAGCGGTTGGGACGCTCGATCATGAATCGCCTGCACGCCATGTGGAGCCTTGGCTTCACGGTCGGCGCGTTGGTTGGATCGGCTGCCTCCGCGGCCGGCGCCACCGTGCGTGCCCAGCTCGTGGTCGTGGGGGCCATCATGTTCGTCACCGTCGCGGTGGTGCGCCGCTGGTTGATCCCCGTGGACCCGCCACCCAATGCCGCCCAGGCGGTAACGACGAGCGCCGCACAGCCAAAGCGGTTCTCGGCGGTCACCGTCGTGATGGGCTTGGCCGCACTGGGCGCCATCGCCTTGGAAGTGATGCCGAACGACTGGTCGGCCGTGCTGATGCGCGACGAGTTCGACTTCGGGCGCGCCAGCGGCTTCGGCACGATGGCCTGTGCTGGCGCGATGCTGGTAGGCCGTCTCGCCGGCGATCACGTGCTCGACCGCATCGGCGAACGGCGCCTGTTCACATGGGCCGTCACTCTTGTGGGACTCGGAGCCCTGATCACCGTCGTAGCGCCGGTGGGTGCCGTCGCACTGGTGGGACTCGTGGTGTGGGGCCTCGGCCTGTCGGTCGTGTTCCCTCAGCTCTACGCCACGGCGGCCCGTCTACCGGGCGTGTCGGCCGGCACCGGCCTCGGTTCGATGCTCCTCGGGCAACGGCTTGGCGCCATGCTGACCGCCGTCAGCGTCGGCGCCCTGGCCGAGTGGCAGGACTTGCGGGTCGCCTTCGGAGTCGTAGCGGGGATCGCGTTCGCGATCCTGTTGGTCACATCTCGCCGCATGATGGCTGCCAGCGCCGAAGCGTGAACTGCACCGCTGAGTGACCTGCCCGCGTATCTGCCCGAAGGTGATAGCAGCCCAACCGGTCGGCAGCGCAGAATCATCGGCATGACCACGTGGAATCAGTCAGGTGGAGATATGAGCGAGCTCTGGGGCGAGACCCTGCAGGAGCTCTACGACGAGATGAACGGTTGGGGCCTCGACGAGGTCGGTCGATGCACTTGGCACCCGGTGCTGAATCTCAATTGGGACGACAACGAGGTGGTCACCGGCGGGACATTGACGGTTGACCTCGAGGTGCTGGTGCCGGCGTGGGCCAGGCTCAGTGATGCCAACGACGCCGTGCGCACCGAATGGAACCGCTGGTCCGATGCTCTGATGGCCCACGAGATGGGACATGTCAACCTGGCGTACCAGTACCTCGACAACTTCGAGGACACGCTGGTGGGCATGCCGAAAGACGACGCCTGGACGGCCTTCGAGCAGTGCAAGGCCGACCTGCAGACCGCCAGCGACAGCTACGACTCCTCGACCAGCCACGGCATCTCTCAAGGCACCACCCTCGACACCAGCATCACCTGATCGGGCGTTGCGGAGCCCACCCCATTGGGCGCGACAACACGCCACGGACGGCCAAAATCGCGCCCGTACAGGCGAGTAGGCGCTACGGATCGAGGAAGCCGTCGCATTCACCGCCGGCCCACAGCGACGCGATCGCAGCGGTGCCACCCAGGAGCGGGCCGACCGATCTGTCGTCGAACGCATCGGGACCGGAGTCGACGATCGCACCGAGGTCGGCCACGAACTGATCCGACACGACTCGATCTGCATCCGAGAAGCGGGAAAAGTCGGGTTGGGCCTGCACGAGTAGGCCGTGGATGGACTCTGCGTCGGCGTACGTGGCCGCAGGTGCGTTGGGTTCGTACGCGGGCAGAGTGTCAGTGCTCACCAGATCGCGAACAAGGGCTTGCGCGTTGGCCACTTGTTGCTGCAGCTTCGGATAATCGACAATTGACGCGTCGTCTCCGACGGTGTGGTAGCACGGCGTCGTCGCGTCGGTGAAGAACACACTTGGGACGCCGGCACTCACGAAGTTGGCGTGGTCGCTGCGACCTTGACCGAACAGCAGACTCAGCCGAACTGTGTCGAGGGTCGACGCTTCTGCTGCGGTTGCCGCGGCGTTGACGAGGTTGATCCCGCCCGTTTCGGCCCCGACAAGCACAGTCATGTTTGCAAGTGACGGCGAGATGTTGGTGCCCTGGATATCGAAGTTCACGTAGGCGACCGTCTGGTCCAGTGGAACGGCGGGGCTGGCGATGTAGGCCGCCGATCCGAGCAAGCCGTCTTCCTCGGCGTCCCAGAATGCGATGATCACCGATCGACGCCGTGGCTCATCACCACCCGCAATCGCCTTTCCGATGGCCAGCGCCACGGCGACGCCGCTTGCGTTGTCGGAAGCCCCGTTGCAGATGTTGTCGGCAGAACCAGTACCGATGCAATCGCTGCCGAGGTGGTCGTAATGCGCTCCCACGATCACATACTGATCTGCGAGATCGCCTCCCGGGATGACGGCCAACACGTTGGTGCCGATCCCGAACGATTGGCGAAAGGCCGTCGGTCCGGTTGCTCCAGGTACCAATGGCTGAGCAAACTCCGAGACCGCAGCGATCAGGAATTCCTGCGCTGCAGCAGAGCCCGGCGTGCCATTGTCGCGACCTGCCAGATTGTCGGACGCCAATGTCTCGACCACGGCGCGGTGCCCTGCCGTCGGGTCATCGACGGCGGTTTCGGGGGTCGTCTGCGAGACGGCTGTTGCCGGCGCCGTCGTTGCAGCCGTGGTCGCCGGCACGGGTGTGGTGCCGACTGGGTCGGTCGTGGCTGACTCGCCATCGGAGTTGCATCCTGAGGCCGCGAGCGCGAGCACTGCTCCTGTCGACACCGCCGCACGCCAACCACGCATGAAGTCGACACTACCGAGGGGGGTACTACGACAATAGGGCACTCATCGTCACGTGCTGACACCGACCGACGACGGTCGTACGCTCGTGCTAACGGAGGAGTCGATGACCGGGACTTTGCTGGTTTTGTTCTTCAGCCGCTCCAAGTTGAGCGCCGCACTCGACAGTTGGTTGCGCGCCATCGGTAACGCCGCAGAGTCGCCGCGGTGAGACGAATCGGCTTGCTGGGCGGGATGAGCTGGGAGAGCTCGATCGAGTACGAACGCATGATCAACGAGGGTGTGCGCGAACGACTGGGCGGCAACCACTCCGCCGATCTCGTCATCCGCAGCTACGACTTCGCCGCCATCGAAATGCTGCAGGAGGCTGGCGATTGGAAGGCGGCCGGGATGATCTTGGCCGACGATGCACGCATGTTGCAGTCGGCTGGCGCTGCGATCATCGTCTTGTGCACCAACACCATGCACACGGTCGCGCCGATGATCGAAGCGGTCCTCGATGCCGACGTCGAGTTCCTTCACATTGCCGACACCACGGCCTCAGCGGTCCTCGGCGCTGGGGTGGCAACTGTTGGGCTGCTCGCCACGCGCTACACCATGGAGCAGGACTTCTACGTCGGTCGGCTAGTCGGCCACGGTCTCCAGGTGATCGTGCCCGACGAGCCCGATCGAACGACGATCCATCGCATCATCTACGACCAACTCGTTCGCGGGATCATCACCAGCGAGTCGAAGCAGGCGTACCTCGACGCGATCGAGCGTCTCATCGCTCGGGGAGCACAAAGCGTGATCGCTGGTTGCACCGAGATCGAGCTGCTCGTCGGACCCGAAGACGTCGGCGTGCCGTACTTCCCGACGACCCGTCTCCATGCCGATGCGGCTGTCACCGCCGCACTGATCGACGACGCATAGCGCGGCGCCACGGCTGGGCTACGGTTTGCGGCTGTGTCCGCGAGCGGTGACGAGTTGTTCGTGTCGAGCACCGATGAGCTACTGGCCAACAACGCGCAGTACGTCCAGTCGTTCGCCGACCACGACCTGGCACTGCTGCCGCGCCGGAAGCTCGCCGTCGTCGCTTGCATGGACAGCCGGATGGACATCTTCGAGATGCTCGGATTGGCCCATGGCGATGCGCACGTCATCCGCAACGCCGGTGGCGTGGTGACCGACGATGTGATCCGTTCGCTTGTCCTGTCGCAACGGCTTCTGGGCACTCGAGAGATCATCTTGCTGCACCACACCGACTGCGGCTTGCAGCGGTTGACGGGCGACAGTCTCAAAGACGAGATCGAGGCCGAAACCGGCATCCGCCCGAGCTGGGCCTTCGAGAGCTTCAAGGATCCCTACCAGGACGTGCGCCAATCGATCCGGCGACTGCAGGTGAGTCCGTTCATCCAACACAAAGAACACATCCGCGGTTTCGTCTATCGCGTGGAGAGCGGCCATCTCGACGAGACCGCGCCATGAACTACATCGATCTCAGCCACTCGATCGTCGAAGGCCTATCGACATACCCGGGGTTGCCGATCATCGAACATCTCACCGGCCTGTCCGAGCTCCCCGCCGATGGGTTCCGCTTCACCGGTGTCCCACCGAAGATCGAGGGTCTCGGCACGTTCACCGTCCGGGCCTACGCGACGGTCTAGATCGACTTGTAGAGGAGGCCTTACACGGTCATGATGGCGTGTGGCTCGATTTCGGCTCTCGGCCTCGCTGCCGGTCCGGCCGCCGCAGATCACCCTGGACCCGACGGGTGAACTGGCCCTGGTGATCCCGGCATGCAACGAAGCCGACCGCATCGGTCACCTGATCGAGCGAGTCCCCCGGGTCGTCAACGGACTGTCGACGCGCTGCATCGTGGTCGATGACGGCTCGACCGACGAGACCGCGTTCGTCTCGCTGGCCGCCGGAGCGAAAGTGATCTCGCACGAGTTCAACCGCGGGCTCGGCGCGGCGATCCGAACGGGTCTCGCCGCAGCCGTCGCCGACGGGTATCAGGTCATTGCGTTTTGCGATGGCGACGGCGAGTACTCGCCCGAGGAGCTGGAAGCCGTGACAACGCCCATCGTTGCCGGCGTTGCCGACTACGTGGTCGGTAGCCGGTTCGCCGGTGTGATTCATCACATGCGACCGCATCGGCGGCTCGGCAACGTCTTGCTGACCCGGTGGGTTCGGTGGATGGTTCGCTTGCCTGTCACCGATGGCCAGAGCGGGTTCCGCGCCCTGTCACGCCAGGCAGCCGCAGATGCCGAGCTGATTCACGACTACAACTACGCGCAAATTCTGACACTCGACATCGTGGCCAAAGGTTACGGGTACGCCGAGGTCCCCATCTCGTACGCGTTTCGCTCCAGCGGCCGATCATTCGTGCGCCTCGTGCCGTACCTACGCCGAGTGATCCCGGCAGTGCTCGCCGAGATCCGCACTCAGTCCTCGACGACGTGATCGTCGAACGAACGACGTATCGCGTTCCAGCGCTCCCGCTCGAGCCGTCCGGTGGAATCGAGCGCCTCGACGACCATCTTGCCCATCAACAACGCGTGATGGGTGTTGTCGTGAGCGAACAGGGCCTGGCGGCCGAGGACGGCGAGGCTCGGCTGCAAGTCGAGGTACGCCTCGACGTGTCGCCGTGATTGTTCGAAGCCGCGGTGATAGATCGGGTACACGTGCGACCGCCGCTCGACGCGACCCGCAACGTGTGTCGGATCCGCAAGGCCCTGCTCCATGAGCTCGCGGCGGACACGGGCGACTAGTTCGTCATCGTCGGTGAGCCATATGTCATCGCCGACCGCCGCCGGGATCTCGGCGCACAGCACCGTGTGGTGCTGCGGATCGTTCGCCGAAGAGCGGTAGTTCTTCGGTTCAGACAACCTAGACACGATCGTGGACGCCTCGGGGAAGTAGTGAGCATCGAACGGTGTGTACCGGGTCAGCGGAACAGTGAGGTACACGAGCACCGCTCCGCGGAACGCCAGCTGACCGGCGGCGTCGACGACCTCGCCGGGCGCTCGCAGTGCGGCGACGAGACTCGCGCTGGGGATCGTCGAGATGACTGTGCGAGCTTCAATCACGCACCCGGCCGACGTTGTCAGCTGCACGCGTTCCTCGTCGAGATCCAGAGATTCGATCAGAGTGCCCATGTGCACCACGCCGCCTCGCCGCACGATCTCATCGGCGAGGGCCGTGCAGATCGTTCCGAACCCGCTGGTCGGGTACCAGAACCCCCGCCCCCTGCCACCCATCATCTTCCGCACGACCGCCGACGGCGAAGCAGCAGTGACGCGCCGACGAAACAGGTCCGCAGAGAGTTGGTCGCCGTCCAGCCCCCACAACTTCCTGGCGTACGGCTCGTAGAACGACCGGGCGATCGTCGGACCCAAGCGAAGTCGAACCTGCGCGGAGAACGATGGTGTGGCGGCAGCTCTCGAAGCACCGAGACGACGCCGAAACGGTGCCATCGCCACGTCGCCCACAACCCCGGCCGCAAACGACGGTGATGCGTGGCGAACGATGTCGAGCGGTCTCAGCGGAAAGGCCAGCCACCTGCCGAGCATGCGGATCCGCCCACGCCGCGGCCGCCATTGCAACTCGACTCCCAGCACTTCGCGCAGATCGCGAAGGAGGTCGGGGTCGATCGACGGGTGCAGTCGATGGCTGCCGATGTCGACCGATTGCTCGCCGATGACGATCGAGCCGGCAAGCCCGCCGAACTGGTCTGCTCGATCGACGACTGCCACAGAGAGCCCTCGTTGCGCTGCGTACATGCCCGCAGCAAGCCCGGCCGGCCCGGCACCCAGTACGACGACATCGCACCGCGCAGGGGCTGAAGGCACAATCGGTGATCCTATAGAGGCCCAAGAAGACATGCCCGATAAGACACGCCCGATAGCGTCGCTCCTCGTGTCGAACGCTGTCTCCACCGCAGACGGTCGTCGCGGGGTCGGCATCGAGGTGCGTGCCCTCACCGCGGGCTATGGCGCGGCACCGGTGCTGCGTGGCATCGACGTGACCGTGGCTGGTGGCGAGATCCTGGCACTGCTTGGTCCGTCGGGCTGTGGCAAGACAACCCTGCTCCGCTGCATCGCCGGTCTCGAGCGCCCAACGTCGGGCTCGATCCGCCTGGGTGATCAAGATGTGACGGCGGGAAAGGGCGTGCCGGCAGAGCGCAGGCGAGTCGGCATGGTGTTCCAGGACGGCGCCCTCTTTCCTCATCGAACGGTGCTCAACAACGTGAACTACGGCGTCGAGCGCGGCCCGGAACGTGACAGTCGTTCGCGTGATGCGTTGCGCCTGGTCGGCCTCGACGACAAGGCCGACCGCATGCCTGGTTCGCTCTCGGGTGGCGAGCAGCAGCGGGTGGCGCTGGCCCGGGCACTGGCTGCCGAGCCGCGGGTCGTGCTGCTCGACGAGCCATTCTCGAGCCTCGATGCCTCGTTGCGCGTGCAGCTTCGCGACGAGGTACGGCGACTCCTCACCGACGTCGGCGTCACCGCCATCCTGGTCACTCACGATCAGGAAGAGGCGATGAGCTTTGGAGACCGCGTGGCGGTGATGAACGAAGGGCTCATTCAGCAGATCGGCACTCCCGAGCAGATCTACACCACGCCGATCTCCCCGTGGGTGGCGCGCTTCGTGGGCGAGGCCGTCATCTTGCCGGCGACATTGAACAGCGCGAACGCTAAGACCGCCCTCGGCGCGATCTCCACGAGCCCGACGTCACCGGGACCTGGCAGTGTCGTGGTGCGACCCGAGCAGATAACCCTGAGCTCAGGCGGCGACTCGACCGTGATCGACGTGCACTACTTCGGTGCCGATACCCGCTACGAGATCCAGGTGCCCGGGCTGGCCGCGCCCGTGGTCGTTCGTTGCCCGGGCCCGCCGCGGCATCGCCAGAACGAACAGGTCACCGTGACGCTTGCCGACAGCGTCGCCCACGCCTGGTCGCACGACGGTGACGGCACCGACGCTGTCACGTGACCGCGAACGTTGCAGCCATGCCCTGCGTGAAGTCGCTGCCGAGCGGGCCGTCGAGGTTCGAGAACACGACGTAGTTTCCGGCCGCGAGGTCGAACGTGCCCTCGCAGATCGTGTTGCCTGGGAACTCCATCACGCGGTACACCTTTTCGGGAAGCGCATCGATGTCGACCCCGCCATCGACGAGCGGCAGATCGTCGACGGAGTCGGCCTGGGTTATGACGATCTCGTGCGGGTCCGCGCCGAAGTTCTTCACGACGATTCGGTTGACCCCAGCGGTGACAGTGTCGGGAGGCGTGATCGTGTACTCGTCTAGTTCGATCTCGACGCTGGCGGCCTCCTTCTTGGTGGTCGCACCCTTTGTCGTGCAGCCTGTGCCGACAGACGACACCGAGGCTCCGTCAGCAGGCGGTGGCGGGCCGATGATCACGACACTGCCGGCAGTGCGAGTTTCGGCACCGTCGTCGTCTCCACATGCCTGGAGCACAACGGTTGTCGCCATGGCAACTAGCAGAATGGCTTTGGCGAGTTTCAACGCGATCTCCCTCGACCGAGCGTGGCTACAGAACAGGTTTGGAAACCCTCACAGGCAACCTTACGCTGACTATAAGGCAGGCTGAACATTTTCGAAGTGATGATGCTACGTTTGGTGGCGTGAGCACCCCAGTTCGTTACTTCGCCCTGGCGACGCTAGTGATCACGACCGCCCTGGTCGGATGCGGCGACGACAGCGACGCAGGAACCGGCGGCGGGGTCGTCACCATCTACTCCGGGCGCACTCAGAACCTGGTCGAGCCAATCCTCGATCGATTCGCCGAGGAGACCGGAATCTCGGTCGAGGTGCGCTACGGCGACTCGTCGGACCTGGCTCTGTTGATCGACGAGGAAGGCGATCGGTCGCCCGCAGACGTGTTCTTGTCGCAGTCTCCCGGATCGGTCGGCTTCCTCGATCAGCAAGGTCTGCTCGGCACCCTGCCTGGCGACGTGCTCGACCTCGTCGCCCCCGGCTTCCACGCCGCTGACGGCGGCTGGGTCGGGTTCTCCGGACGAAAGCGGGTGCTGGCATTCAACCCCGAGTTCACCGACGAATCCACATTGCCCAGCTCGGTGCTCGATCTCGTCGAGCCGCAGTGGAAGGGCCGGATCGGGGTCGCCCCCTCGAACGCATCGTTCCAGGACTTCGTCACGGCGATGAGGTTCAAGTTGGGTGACGACGCGACGCGACAATGGCTGCAGGGCATCGCCGACAACGATGCGTTCACGTTCGCAAACAATGCCGCTGTCGTCGCTGCCATCGATCGAGGAGAGGTCGAACTTGGGCTGGTCAATCACTACTACGTGTACCAAGCCCTGGCCCAGGATCCCGACTTCGCCGCGATCAACCACGACTTTGCAGTCGACGACATCGGCAGTCTCGTGATCGTCACCGGGGCCTCGATACTGAAGAGCACTGACAACAACGCGGAAGCGGTCGAGCTCATCCGGTTCCTGCTTCAGAACGAGGCGCAGCGCTACTTCTCCGACCAGACGTTCGAGTATCCGTTGGCCGCTGGTGTCGAGCCGGCCGCCATCTTGCCGGAGATCGAGCTCGGCGGCTCGGCTGACATCGAACTGGATCAACTCGGTGGCGACCTGCAGTCGACGAGAGAGATGATTCGTGACGCAGGCCTCGAGGGCTGAGCGCGCTCCCCTGCCGTTGCGGGGTCTCGCCATCCTCGTTGCAGTCGTCTTCGCCACCCCCGTCGCGTACGTCCTCTGGCGGGTCATCACACTCGACGGTGATTTCGGCGACGTCATCAATGAATCGATGGGGCCGCTGTGGCGAACGACGCAGCTGGCCGTCATCGTCAGCATCGCGACCGGCGCGGTCGGCACCGGTCTGGCGTGGCTGCTGGTTCGCACCGACGTTCCGTTCGCGCGGGTTCTGCGACTGTTGGCCCCATTACCTCTCGTCTTCCCGTCGTTCGTCGGTGCAGCGGCGTTCATTGCGGGCATGGGCCCCGACGGGGCGATACGAAGCGTCATGAGCGTGGTCGGGTACTCGGTACCCACGAGATTCCGCGGGCTCGGGGCCTCGTGCTTCGTACTCACAGCATTCACCTACCCGTACGTGTACCTACCGGTCGCGGCGCGACTGGCCGGCCTCCCGCCATCGATCGAAGAGAGTGCCCGCCTCCTCGGCGATCGCCCGTCTCGCTTCTTCTTCAGAATCGTCCTGCCCGCGATTCGTAGCTCGGTGCTCGGGGGCATGCTGATCGCCCTGCTCTACAGCCTCAGCGAGTTCGGCGCCGTCCAGCTGCTGGGCTTCGACACCCTGACGCGTGTGATCTACGCAACCCGCCTGCTCGACCGAGCGCAGTCGTTCGCGGCGGCGACGCTGCTGTTGATCCTGGCGATCATCGCTGTAACCATCGAACGTCGCATGCGCGGCTCGCTGCGGCACAGTGCACCGTCGAGCATGCGACGGAACGCACCGGTGACCCTCGGCCGATGGAGGATTCCGGCGCTGTTCGCCGTAGTCGCCGTCCTGATGGTTTCGTTGGTCACGCCGATCGCGTCACTGGGCCAATGGGCGTGGCGAGGGATCGGTCGCTCGTCCAGTCCGGCCTCTGCGCTCGGCGATCAACTATCGAACTTGCGCGGGCCCCTGTGGTCGACCACTTGGCTCGGCGTCATCGCCGCCGTGGTCGCCGTTCTGGTGGTGCTGCCGGCGGCGTTGTTGGCCGCCCGATTTCGCAGCCGGCTCGCCCCTCCGGTCACGAGCGCCATTGTGGGCGGGTTTGCCGTGCCTGGCTTGGTGATCGCTCTCAGCCTCGCGTTCTGGGCGCTCAACGTGCCGTACTTCGATCGCTTCTATCAGACGACCCCGTTGCTGATCGCGGCCTATGTGATCCACTTCGGCGCACAGGCAATGCGCTCCACCGAGGTTGCAGTCGCAACGGTGCCCCGCCATGTCCGCGAGTCGGCTCGACTGCTGGGCGCCTCGCCGGCACGTCGTGCTCGTACGGTCGAGCTCCCGCTGATGCGCCCCGGTCTGGTTGCCGGCGGTGGTCTGGTGCTGCTCTCCACCATTAAAGAGCTTCCAGCCACGCTCCTCCTGGCTCCCATCGGCCTGCAAACGCTCACGACCCGTGTCTGGGGCGCGTTCGAGGGTGGCCTCCTCGCTGAAGCAGGCCTGGCGTCGATCGTGCTCGTGATCGCGTCGGGAACCCTGACCTGGCTGCTCGTGCTGCGCCGGGCCGATCATCTGGGATGAGGCGATGGCTGTTGGCGCTGGGTGCGGTCGTCGCCGGGTGGACGATGCTTGGCATTCCGGCTCACGCGAGCTACGGCGCTCGGGTCACTGCCGACGAGCCGCAGTACCTCCTCACGGCGCTCAGCCTTGGTCGCGACGGCGATCTCGACATCTCCGATGAACTCGAGTCGCAGGCCTACCGCCCCTTCCATCGCGTCGACGTCGATCCGCAGACCTATCCGCTCGATGAGGTGGGGCGCCAGATCAGTCCGCACGATCCATTGCTGCCTGCCGTGCTGGCACTGCCGATGCGCTTCGGCGGATGGGTCGCGGCCAAGGCAACGCTGGCGTTGTTGGCGGCTGCCCTAGCGATGCTGACGGCGTGGACCGCTGTGCGACGCTTCGGCGTGCGACCACACGTCGCGCTCCCGATAGTCGGGGTGTTCGCCTGCACAGCACCTCTGGCAACGTACGCGACGCAGGTGTACCCCGAGATCCCCGCCGCCCTCGTCGCGATGACTGCGGTCAGCGTCTTGACGGGTGTGCTGAATCGACGGGGGCTCGCGATGGTGATCCTCGCTGTTGTTGCCCTGCCATGGCTGTCCATCAAGTACGCACCCGTCGCCGCATCCCTTGCGGGCATCACGTTGTGGCGGCTACGCGATCGGCGCAGTGTGGCAATGGGAGTTGGCGGAGCGCTCGTGGTTGCCGGCGCCGCCTACCTCCTCGCCCACCGGGCGATCTACGGCGGCTGGACGGCCTATGCCAGTGGCGACTACTTCTCACAGACCGGCGAGTTCACGGTCGTCGGCAGTGCACCCAACTATCTCGGCAGATCACGGCGACTCGTCGGGTTACTGGTCGACGACGGCTTCGGCATCGGTGCGTGGATGGTGGGATGGTTCGTGCTGCCGCTGGCGATCGGCTTCGTCAGTCGACGCCGCCCCGCCAACTGGTTGCTGCTGACGCTTCCGTTGGCCACCGGGTGGCTCACGGCGACGTTCGTCGCCTCGACGATGCACGGCTGGTGGTGGCCGGGGCGTCAACTCGTGGTCGTGCTGCCGTTGGCGGCGATCGCCATCGCCATCGCCGCCGATCACTGGCCAGTCGCGGCGCGCTTCATCGCAGTCGCTGCGGTCCTCGGGGTAGCCACCTGGTTGTGGACCACCGTCGAGGCGATCACGCGACGGCACGTGCTCGTGGTCGACTTCGACCAGACGGCGAATCCCTGGATGCGGTTGTGGCGCCTCGCCCTGCCCGACGGCCGGACACCCACGCCCGCTGATGGAATCCTCGCCGTCGTATGGACCGGCGTAACGCTGACACTCGCCACGATCGGCTGGAAGTCGGGCCGGGGACCCTCGCCACAGGCCGGTTTGCTCCACCATAACGACTCAAGTAAGGTGCCCCTAACACTGCAGTAACAGTCCCCCTCATACATCTCCGAAAGGCACCCGTGAACAGGAAGATCCTCGGCAGTCTCGTCGTGTTCGGATTAACGATTTCCGCGTGCTCCAGCGATGACGACGGCGGCGCCGACGACACAACATCGGCCACCACACTGCCGGTCGCAACGGATGTACCGGCCACCGAAGCACCGTCAACGGTCCCCGAGGCCACCGACGCGCCGGCAGCAGACACCACAGTGGTCGAGGCGCCAGCCGCGTCGGGGTTCGACGCAGCCTTCGGTACCGACGGCGTGCTGGCAACACCCATCTCGGCGAGCGAACACGACCGCTTCATCTCCGTGATCGAAGGACCCGATGGACAGATCTATGCCTCGGGGTTCACCTCGGTCGGCGATGATCACGCATTTGCCGTCTCGCGCTTCAATCCCGACGGATCTGCCGACGCGACCTTCGGTGATGCCGGTACGGCGTCGGTCAACGTCACAGATGGTGGCGGTGGAGCCGAGGCCGCACGCGGACTGGTCGTGCAAGCGGACGGACGAGTCGTCGTCGCCGGTCCCTTCGAGACGGACCCGACCGCCGATGGCCAAGCGGCCGGCGACCTCGACATCGCGGTGATCCGGCTCCAGGCCGACGGCACACCCGACGCAACCTTCGGCGAGGGCGGGATCGCCAAGATCGACCTCGGCGTCGGACGCTCGATCGACGACGAGAACTACATCACCGACAACGTCTGGGGGCTCACAGCACGCGAAGGCGGCTACGCCGCGTTCGCAGTGACGCCGAACCAAGATCCGGATCGCACCGACGCCGACTATGCGATCGTCGGCCTCACCGACACCGGTGCGCTCGACGCTGCGTTCGGCAATGCAGGTGTGGTGTTCGCCGATATCGACGCCAGTGGCGACAACGCGCGCACCATCGGCACCGACGCAGCGGGCAACATTCTCGCCACCGGCTACAGCCGCGATGGCGATGGCATCGTCAGCCCGGTTCTGATCAAGGTCAACGCACAGGGTGTGCTCGACGAATCCTTCGGCAACGGCGGCATCGCCAACAACGTCGTCCTGCCCGGCGTGACCGAGTCGTACAGCTTCGCCTTGCAGGGCGACAACTACATCCTCGCCGGCTACGGGCGTGGCGCAGACACCGAGGCGACCCTCGACATGGTTGTCTATCGCTTCTTGGCCGATGGCAGCTTGGACACCACCTTCGGCACCGACGGGGTCACCCAAATCGACCTCGCCGGCGAGGACGACCGCGCCCGCATCGTCACCGTCTTGGCCGACGGACGCATCTTGGCCGCCGGCAGTGGCAAGCTCGATGCCGACAATGTCGATGCGCTGGTCGTCATGCTCGACACCGACGGTGCACCCATTACGACATTCGGCGACAACGGGCATGTGCTCGTCGATCTCGGCGGGCCCGGTGACGCCTTCTTCGGTGTCACCGTGCTGGCCGACGGCAGCGGCGCGTTCGTGGCCGGCTTCAAGGGCGCTGACCCCGACGGAACCGAGAACGACGACGCCTACTTGGCCCGGATCGCCCTGTAGCCCGGATCGCCCTGTAGCACGTTCTTCACTACTCTTTCGACGGGTACCCGGAAGACAGTCCGCTCGACGACTGAGGGGAACGCGATGACAACGATCGACATGGGACAGACGCGCAGCGACTTCGACTTCGACTCCGAACACGACTTCGAATTGGCCGCATTGGCCTCATCGATGCACCAGCACGTCACCGCTTTCACAGCATGGCGCTACCGCCGTGGACTCCCCGGGGCAGAGGCCACCTTGCGCCGAATCGCTGCCGAGGAAATTGTGCTCGTGTCCACAGGTGGCGCCGACTTCACCCATCCGCGCGGCACCGCCCGCAAGTTGGCCATTGCCGGTGGCTTCAGTCATGGCAGCAAAACGGGAGATCGCCCTCGCGGGCCTCGAGATCTGCGATCCCCTTTCAATGCCGAGGCCACACTGATCCACGGCGGTCAGCTCGCACTCGGTGTTCAGCCAAAGCCGGCGTAGATACCGGTGGCATCCATCGCCGCGTGAATCGGCGAGATCAGCTCACCCAGTCGAGCCGCGCCCGTGTCCCCCACGGACTGCCAGATCGGAGCGCACAGTCGGTCGGTTTCCGCCTCGATGTGGTCGCGATACTCGGCACCGGAACTGGTCACCGAACCATCGTCGTCGACCCAGCCGTGCGAACGGAGCTTGGCGAGAGCACTGTCCCACTCGGCGTCATCCCATCGTCGCGTCGCGCGGGCCAGCTTCATCGGAAATCGGCCGGTTGCCACTTGCAACACCAAGCACTCGCACGGGGCAAGGCCGTTCGTGACCAGTACGGCGATGTGGGCATCGCCGCGCCATTCGCGCAGGACTGTGACCTGCTGCCACAGCGCGACCATGGGATCCTCGGGCAATGCAACGCCGGCGTTGCCCGCGGCGAGGGGCTTGCCCCCGAAGTCGAGTCCGGCGACCACGGGATCGATCAGGGCTCTCGCCTCGGCGATCTGCTCGCTCGTGAGATCTCCCCCGACGCGTGTCAGAGCCCGACGAATGACCCGGAACCTGGCCGACTGCAGCGACTCTGGCGACGCCACATCCCACACGCCAGGCATACATGCGGTGATTGCACGGGGACTGAAGTTGTAGAACGTGGCGACCACGACGTCGTCGGTCACCGCGCCCATCGCAGCGGCCCGCGACCCGAAGTACCCCGCCCGGC
>JANOCR010000106.1:0-2089 GCA_031412355.1 Ilumatobacteraceae bacterium
CGCGTAGGCGATCGGCCAGTTGGGCACGCAACTGCTCGGCCTCGGCAGCGAGCCCGATCGCCGCGTCGGCGGCGGTCCACCGGGCCAGGCGATCGGCGGGAGAATCGTTGTCGGCCGTCACGGCTTGTCGACGTCGTGACGCAGCGCGTCGACTCGGGCCATCAGGTCATCCGTCGCATCGGTGACCGCTGCGCGCACCTTGTCGAACTCGTCGAGTTGACGGTCGCGCAGCAGCGGGAGCTCCTTGCTGAGCGTGGCGACGTGGGCTTCGATCGCTGCCACCTTCTGCTGCAGCGCTTGAAGATCGGTGGTCAGCGACTGCAGGGTCGATTGCGTGTTCGCCCGCCCCTTGACGAGCCAGCTCAGTTGGCTGCGAACTCCCATGGCGTCATTCTCCCCCGAGCAGTAGCTGGCTGATCAACCTACCGGTCTCGGCCAGCGAGGGTTGCTGCTCCATCGTCCGCCGGCCTGCTGCGGCCAGGCCGGAAGCCAAGGATGTGTCGCCGGCGATCCGGCGCATCGCAGCGGCAGCTTGGGCGAGATCGGGCGCGGCCCACTTCGCCGTTGCGGGATACACACCCTCGCCGTGCTCGACGTTGACGAGATCGAAGTCGATCAGGATCGAGTTGTCGTCGTTCATGAAGTCGAGGTTGCCGCTGTAGCGCGTGGCGATGGTCGGTGTGCCCAGCCACATCGCCTCGGCCAGATGCAGGCCCAGCCCCTCGCTGCGATGCAACGACACCATGCAGTCGGCAGCGGCGACCAGCGCCATCTGATCCGCCCGCGGCAGGTTCTCGTCCCAGACCCGAATGTCGGCACGTCCATCAGCAGCGGCGAGCACTCGTTGGTGGCTCGCCCATCGCTGGTGGCCGTTCATGGTCTTGATGATCAATAGCGGACCCTCATGGGGCCCGAAGGCCTGACGGAACGCCTCGATGATGCCGACCGGGTTCTTACGTTCGGTCACGCTCAGGTGATCGAACACGGTCAGGAACACGGTCCTCGCGCCGGCATCGGCGAGCACATCGAAGTCGCTGCGCCCACGAGCGGAAGGTTGCGGTTCGGCGATCGGAATCGGCACGTGACGAACCGGCACGGGCGAGACTGCGGCGAAGGCGTCGGTCACGAATCGCGACCCGGCCCAGATCTCGTCGACGAGGGCGATCGACTGGCGCATCGGCAACGGCACGTGTTCGAGCTCCCAGAACCAGTAGCCGATCATCCTGCGAGTGGCGGCGAACAGCTCGGGGAAATCGGCCGCCAGGAACGAGAACTGGTCGGCGGTCACGACGCACAGCGAGTTGGTGAACTCGACGCGGTTGTCTACCACCTCGGCGCCGTTCGAGGGGCTGGCCGTTCGCTGCGTTGCAATGGTGCTGTGTGCAAGGCCGGCCGACAGCGCTGCTTCCCGCAGCCGGCGTGCGACGTCACCCAGCCCCGATTGGCGGGTGAGGTAGCCAACGAGGTTGAAGCCGTCGTCGCGCAGTTGGCCGGCGACGACCACCTGGCTGCGTTCAAGCTGGGGTGCGTCGAGCAGCAGCGGCATGTTGTCGAACGAGAACGCGCCGCGGCACCACCGCTGGAAGGCCGCAGCAGATCGTCCCTCTGGATCCGGAAAGGCGGTCCACAGATCGCGACGTTGCTCGTACAAGGCGCGCCAGTAGCGGGGCGCCAGCCAACTGCGGAACTCGGCCGCCGCGGACCAGGGTGCGGGTGGCAGCTCCACTGAATCGGCGACGACCTGCCTGACGACGGCGTCGACCTTCAACCCGCCGGGCAGGCACAAGGGTGTGCGCTCGCCCGCCAACTGCGGGGCGGCGCTGCTCATGGTCTGTTGCCGCGCCGGGTTGCCGAGCAACTCGACGCGCATCGGCCGCGACGCGTCGGGATCGAGCGTCCACGGATTGAGCGCGTCGTACCCGGCGACATCGAGCAGCGCCGGCGCCGCAGCCGACCATCGCCACCGACCGACACCGATCGACTTGTCGACGCACTGGCTCGCGCCGAACAGGTTCGCAGCGCGCGCCAACACGTGGCCAACGTTCGCGTTGCCGGTGAGATTCGCAGCCAGCCACTGCAGCGCCGGCCC
>JANOCR010000107.1:0-11700 GCA_031412355.1 Ilumatobacteraceae bacterium
GTCTGGCTTGATGCGCCCGTCGTTGGTTGGGCCCTGCGAACTGTATGAGGCAATCGTCGCTCCGTTCGCGGGGTCGACGGCTCCGACGGCGATCAGCGACGGGTTACGCGAGTCGACCACCGGCTTGGCCGCGCTGTATGCCGCAGAAACGCGTCCCGCCTCGACCACGCCGAAGAACGTTGCAACCTCGATGGTGTCGGGCGCTGACACGTCGTAACGCGAGTCGGCGTGGATGCGCAGGAACAGGGCCTGTCCGGCACCGCCGACGTTGAAGAACTGGTCAACCGCTTCCAGGGGAGGCGCGCCCGCTGTTTGCGGGTCGTCGAGGAACAACAGCGGTGTTGCTGAGTTCTCCGAGTTTCCGCGCCAAACCTCGATGGAGTAGTCGGTGACTTGGCCTGCCGGAAGATGCCAGTCGTTTGCCCAGCGGATGCCATCGAACGCAACACCGCCGCCCTGCGGATCGATGCGCAACATCGTGTCGACGCCCGGCCCGTTCTGGAAGTCGACGTATCCGTTGGCGTCGACGCCGTCGACGTAGCGCCCGTAACCGAACAACGCGTCGTTGCCACCAGAGTTGAACCAGGTGATGCCACGCGCCGCGGCGTAGTCGACGACGGCATCGAGTGGTCCGGTGCCGTCGCCAGGCCCGTCGTAGGGTGCGCCGAGGGAGCGGGTGATGATGCTGACGCCATTGAACACGAACCAGTCGATCGCGGCTTGGGTGTCTGCGGTGGTGGCCGTGGTTGCGATGAACAGTTCGGCGCCGGGTGCCATGTCTTTGAGCACTTCGGCAACTGCGACGCCATGACGGTCGCCCATGTTGGAGTTGATCTGGCCACCGAGGCATAGACCGTTGGTCAAATCAGGGCAGAACTGATGCGCCGCATCGGGGACGGGTCCGTTCTCGTTCGGGTTCCAGAAGTTGAGATCGAAGAAGTCGATGATGCCGACGCGTACGTTGCCGGTGATGCCGGCCTGGTGCCACAAACCGGCGTTGGTCAGTTGCACCTCGTTGCCCACTGTCGGGCCGAAGCCCTCGGCCTCTACTCGCGGCAGCCGGTTGACACGCACGGGCCGCTGAACGTATCGAGCCGCACCGAAGTTCGACAGTTGGTCGGCCGTCCCGGCAGGCATCAGCGCTTGCACCAAGTGACCGTCGACCGAACCGGTGACAGTGCCGCCGAGGCGGTTGACCTCCTCGTGCACAGCCGTGTTGTCGGTGGTCAGCACCTCGACCGAGACCAGGGGATCACGCCGGCCTTCGATTCGGCGCGTCAGGGCGCGATGGATGTCGGCGCGGAGCTCGGGATCGGTGTGGGCGGTTTCGGGCGCGGATTGCGGCAGGGCCGCGACAGGTCGCGCCAGAGCAAGGTCAAGCGACCCGGAACCCACCAATGCAGCAACCAGTAGAAGAACGGCACCCAGCGTTCGTCGTCTCATCCGATGTCTATCGCCTCTTTCCCCGGCGTCGCCGGGTCGTCAAAGGTTCGGACCTCGGTTGCGGCGGTGCGATCACCGACACGCGCTCGTCGACCGGCACAGTGATCCCGTCGTTGTCGATGTCGACGGGCTCGTCGCTGGCCGCCATCACGATCGGCGCTTCCTCTTTCGGCTTGCGGCCAAGTGCCTGATCGAGACCGAACATCCCCGCGGCGAGGACGGCACCAGCGGTTCCGTGCCGGCGCCGCGCGGCGGGGACGGGATCGAACGCCTGCAGCGGTTCGATCGAGTCGTCGTCGGGCGCTGACATGCTCGTACCATACCGGTGACCATGCCATGCCGGTTCGGCGACCTCCGACTACGATTCGGCTGTGCCCGAGGGGGAAGCGATTCACCGCACGGCCGCTGCGCTGCGAACGGCCCTGGTAGGCAGGGCTGTGCTGTCGTTCGAAGCCCCCCGTCTCGATGGCCCCGTGCCTGCCGCGGGTCGCGTGATCGAACTCGTCGAGAGCCACGGCAAGCAACTCGACATCGTCTGGGACGACGGCTTGATCCTGCACACCAACCTCTTGTTCGGTGGGGCATGGCACCTGTACCGCACCGGCGAGCGGTGGCGTAGGCCATCGTCGCAGCTCCGCGTCAGCATCAACGTCGACGCGTTCTCAGCCGTCTGCTTCGGGGCGCGAACGGTCGAGACCTACCGCGAGTTCGACACGCATCGCCATCCGGGGTTCGGCCGCACCGGTCCCGATCTATGTGCCGTCTCTCCCAATCTCGCAGCGGCGGTCAACGCGCTGTGCGATTACGCCGACCTCGATGCTCCGATCGCCGAGGCATTGCTGGATCAGCAGGTTGCGTGCGGCGTCGGCAACGTGTTTCGCAGCGAGATCCTCTGGGCGTGCAAGCAACATCCGTTTGCCCCTGTGTCGATGCTCGCTCGCGCCGACATCGAACGTATCGTCAGCACAGCGACCAAGGTGCTGCACGCCAATGTGTACCCGGCTGCGGTCCCGGCATCAGCGCCGCGCAACGACCTCGCCGTTTACGGCCGCAACGGGCAGCGGTGCCGGCGGTGCGGCGACACGATCGAGGTCCGACGCCTCGGCGAGCAATCGCGCTTGCTGTACTGGTGTCCCGGATGCCAGCTGCATCGTGGACCGCGTGTGGCTCCTACGCCTGCCGAGCAGCGGCCGATGGACCCCCATCCCGCCGCCGTGAAGTTCCTGTCGGAGCTTCCGTGGCGGCGTCGCGACGACCTTGCCGGCTGACCCGCGGTCGGCTCAGGGGACAGGCGAGCCTGCCGGGAGGTTGCCGATCACATTGAGCCACCCTGCCTCCAGTTGCGTCGGCTGGTCGAAGGCTGGGTGAGGTCGGCCGATCAGGTGTTGATAGGCGTTGGTCGCTATAGCGATGGCGACCACATCTCCGACATCCAGTGCTCTGACGACGGCGGCTTCGATCGACAGCGTCGCCTGCGGACGGTCGTCGAGTTGGGCATGGGCACTGGCGGCGCCCACATAGGCGAAGACCTCGTCGAGATACGTGGCCCCAGCCGCACGGGCCACCAGTTCGGCGTGCTCGAGCGCTAGCGCCGGCGACCCGACAGTTGCGTACAACAGTGCTGCGGCACCGTTCGAGAATGGATGCGGTAGCGCCTGGGGTGCAAGGTCGGCGAAGGCTGCCATGGCGTCGTCGATCCTGCCCAGTTGCAGCAGCCCGACCAGCCGGGCGACGCGCGGCTCGAATGCCGAGCCATTCATTTCGTCGGTCTCCCCAATGGCCCGCTCGGCGATAGCCACAGCGGTGGCACCGTCACCACGATGCATGGCTGCGCCCGCCACTGCCATCAACGGGAACGGACCTTGCACTGACATCTCAGCCAGCGTCAGCAGTTCTTCGGTGCTGCGCTGTGCTGCACCCGCCTGGCCGAGCGCGATCTGGGCGCGCAGCAGTGGAGCGGTCGCCTGGATCAATCCGAACTTGTCGTTGAGCTTCTTGAAACGCGACCGGGCCTGGTCGGCAAGGTTGGCGGCTTCACCGAGATCGCCCTGCCACAGCCGCAGATCGGCGAGCAGCGTCTGCATCATCCCGACCGCCCATTCGTCGCCACGTTGATCGGCTTCGCGGATGACCAGTTCCGCCAGCGCCTCGGCTTCGGCGAAGTGGCGTTCGAAGAATTCGACGAAGGCCAGCAACCCGAATGCCCAGCCAACTCCAGTGCGATCGCCGAGTTTGTCGAGGGTGTCGGCAGCATGGTTGAGCCGATCGCGCGCCAACGCCATATCGCCCGACAGGAACGAGATCCACGCCCGATGCTGCTCGAGCCAGGCCAGACCGCGCTGGTCGTCGAGCAGGCGGTACAACGTGTCGGCTTCACCAAAGAACCACTCGGCGTCGACCAGTGAACCACCGAACAGCTCGATGAAACCTCGGGCCCGCAGTGCGCGAGCAAGCAGGTCGGGTCGCTCGACGGTTCGCAGCAGGTCGACGGCTTCACCGAGTTCCAGCCGCGCTTCGACGAGCCGACTGGCGGCGTGGTGCATGGTGCCCAGCAGACGGTGGGCATCGCCCTCTGCAGCCACGTCGCCGCGTTTTTTCGCACTGGCCAGGGCACTGTCGAGATCGGTTCGAGCGGCCTCGAAGTCGCGAAGATCCAACAACGCGCTGGCCCTGATGAGTTGCAGCTTGACCCGGCATTCCTCGTTGTCAGGCCCCGGCGGCAGCAACTCCAACGCCCTGGAAGCGTGGCGAACGGCAACGCGCATGTTGCCGTTGTCGTCGGCACGTTCGGCAGCTGCACTCAACAGCTCGACGGCGTCTTCGGCGATGGTGCTGACAACACCTTCCACGGTGCCGAGCTCCTTCACCAGTTCGGCTGCGGTGGCCGTGTGGTGGGCGCGATCGTCGAGGCCCGCAGGAAAATTGGCCATTGCCTTGGCGACGCCAAAGTGCCGACGGGCGCGTGCGGCTTTGGTCAGTGTCTGATAGGCGGCATCGCGCACCGAGTCGCTGCGGAACTCCCAACGCCGGCCGCGCACTTCCAGCAGACCGAGATCGTCGAGTTCGCGCACCTTGGCGGCATCGAACTGCTGACCGAGCTCTTTGGCAAAGGTCTGCAACGAGGCGATGGATCCCGACGTGCCCAGTGTCGCCGCGTTCTCGATGATCTGGCGCTGGCTGGGCGACAACTGATCGAGGCGGGCGATGATCAGTGCCCGCAGTGAGTTGGGCAGTTCGCGAATGCCGCCGCCGGCCGCGGCGAGGGCGGCAAGCTCGTGCAGGAACAACGGGTTGCCGCCACTTCGTTCGAACATGGCCCTGAGCAACTTGGGATCGGCGCATTGGTCGGCGAGCAGTTGCGCGGCTAGTGCTTCGGTCGCGTCCTGCCCCAGTGGCTGCAGGTTCAGGGCGACGACGGTGGCTCGATCCGTGTGCGGCGGCCAAGCGACATCGCTGCGCGGACGCATTGCCGTGATCAGGGCGAATGGACTGCGGCTGAGCGACGTGACTAGGTGCTCGAGCAGGCCGATCAGTGCCGGGTCTGCCCAGTGCAAGTCGTTGATCGACAGCACCACCGGGCGCTCTTGCGTGCGCAGCTCCAACACGCGCGCGACGGCACGGTGGATCGACGCTCGAGCCACCGGAGCCTCGACCTTGTCGATGGTCGAGGGATGACCGAGCAGATGTACGAACACGTCGACCATGCGCTGGATCTCGGCGTCGTCGACATTCGACAACAGCTGTGTCGCTCGTTGACGGGCGACCTTGCGGATCTCGTCGATGGGCAGCGTCGGGTCGAGGTCGAGGTAGCGGCACAACGCGTTTGCAATCGGGAACCACACGTTGGCCTCGCCGTACGGGACGCACGCACCCTCCAACACGGAGGCATCGACCGAGTGGTGCAGGTAGTCGATCAACTCGTCGGCGAGGCGAGACTTGCCCACGCCGTTCTCGCCCGAGATCGCCAACAAGACGCTGCGGTTGGCGATGGTGATGAGGTCGAGTGCGGCGCGGCCGATTGCCATCTCGGGCTCGCGACCGATCAGCGGCCCGTTGCGGCCTCGACGCGATCGACTGCCGGGCGGAGCCGTGGTCTCGACGGCGAGCCAGGCTTTCACGCGCTGTTCCCGACCCCTGGCGTCCAGTTCGCCGGCGGGCTCGAAACGGATCGTCTGCGACGTGAGCACATAAGTGGTGTGGCCGACCAGGATCCCGCCGGGCGGCGCAGCACTCTGCAGGCGCGACGCGGTGTTGACCACGTCGCCCATTGCTGTGTACTCGGTGCCTGCCAGGGTCCCGACCAGAACCTCGCCGGTGTTGATGCCGACACGCATCTTGATGTCGGCACTGCCCGACAAGCCCGATGTGCCGACGAAACGGCCCAACGTCGCCTGCATGCGAAGCGCCGCACGCACGGCTCGTTCGGCATCGTCCTCATGGGCAACGGGTGCACCGAACAACGCGAGAATTCCGTCGCCGAGGATCTTGTCGACCCGCCCACCGAACGACGTGATGTCGTCGACGAGCAGCTGGAAGCACGAATCGATCAGTCGCTTGACCGCCTCGGGATCGCGGTGCTCCGCCAACGTCGTGAAACCGACGAGATCGGCGAAGAGCACCGTGGTGATGCGCCGTTCCTCGGCCTGGGTGGCCGTGATGGCGTATCCACAGGACGAACAGAACCTGGCGTCTGCAGGAATCTCGGACGCGCAGGACGGGCACAGCATGATCACTGAGCGTAGGACAGATCCACCTTGCGGCGAAGGTTGGATTGTGCGTTCATCCCGGCGCTCGCCGGCCAACTTGGCGGCGTCAGCCGACGCAAGTCACCTGTTCCGGGCATGCACGTCACGCTCAGTGTTGATACAACTAGACCCATGACTGAGACATTGACGACTGCCGCAGCCGCGGGCGCAGTAGATGCGACGAAGATCTACGGCGAGGGTGACAGCGAAGTGAGGGCCCTCGACGGCGTGACGGTGTCCTTCGAGGCCAGCAGGTTCACCGCGATCATGGGGCCGTCTGGATCGGGCAAGAGCACGTTGATGCACTGCCTCGCCGGTCTCGATTCGCTGACGCAGGGAGCCGTCTACATTGGCGACACCCAACTCGCGACGCTGAACGACAAGGAGCTCACCATCCTTCGCCGAACGGCGGTGGGCTTCATCTTTCAGGCATACAACCTCGTACCGACGTTGAACGCGTACGAGAACATCACCCTGCCGTTGCTGCTGGGGGGTGCGGCCGGCGACCAGGAGTGGATCGACAAGGTAATCGACACGGTTGGCCTGCGTGATCGGTTGAAGCACCGCCCCAGCGAGCTCAGTGGCGGTCAGCAGCAACGTGTCGCCGTGGCCCGCGCCCTGGCCAGTAAGCCCACGATCATCTTTGCCGACGAGCCGACCGGCAACCTCGACAGTCACGCTGGCGCCGAGATCCTGGCATTCATGCGCCGTGCCGTCACCGACCTTGGACAGACGATAGTGATGGTCACCCACGACCCCAATGCGGCAAGTTACGCCGATCGTGTGATCTTCCTCGCGGACGGCAAGGTCGTCGACGAGATGGTCGCGCCCACAGCCGACCTCGTGCTGGACCGAATGAAGCGATTTGGTGACTGAGCCATGTTCAAGCTCGCGCTGAAAGGCATCCTCGCCCGCAAGGGCCGCCTGCTGCTCACGTCACTCGCCGTCATCCTCGGTACCTCGTTCCTGGCCGGCACCTACATCTTCTCCGACACCCTGACCAAGTCGTTCAACGATCTGTTCGCCGACGTGTTCGAAGACACCGACGCCTACGTGCGTTCGTCAGTGGTGATCGATGGCGACTTCGGGTCGGAGGAACGGCAACGAATCCCGGATTCGCTGTCCGCCGAGGTGGCCGAAGTACCCGGCGTGCGAACCGCCGACCCCAGTGTCTTCGGTTTCGCTCGCGTGGTCGGCAAGGACGGCAAGCCAGTGGGCTCCGACGGCAATGGTCCGCCGACCTTTGGTTCGTCGATCTCGCCGGACGAAGCGTTTTGGACAATCGATGACGGTCGGCTGCCGAGCGGCAGCGCCGAGGTCGCGCTGGACGCTGCCGTTGCCGACGACGCCGGATACGAGATCGGTGACACCGTCAAAGTTGTTGCCCAAGGAGGCTCACGCGAGTTCACGCTCGTGGGCATCGCCATGTATGGCGATGTGTCGTCGCCAGGTGGCGCAACCTTCGCGTTGTTCGACCTTCCGACGGCACAGTCGTTCGTCGGGCGTCCCGGCTTCATCGATGCCGTCGTGGTGACCGGTGACGGCAGCTTGTCCGATGACGAGTTGGCCGATCGGATTCAAGCGGCACTGCCCGCGGACAGCCAGACCGAAACGCTGACCGGTGCCGAGATCACCAAAGAGAACCAGAGCTCCATCGAGGAAGGCCTCAGCTTCTTCACCATTTTCCTCACAGCTTTCTCGTTTATCGCGATGGGTGTGGCGTGCTTCGTGATCTACAACGTGTTCTCGATCACGGCAGCGCAGCGACAGCGCGAGAATGCGCTGCTGCGCGCCGTCGGTGCGCACCGCGGCCAGATCACGAGGGCGATGCTGCTCGAGTCGGTGGTGGTCGGAGTGATTGGTTCGCTGTTGGGCTTGATCGCCGGCGTCGGGGTGTCCATCGCGCTGAAGAGCTTCCTCGGCGTGATCGGTATCGACTTCCCGTCAACGTCACTGCAACTGCTGCCGCGCACCGTCGTGCTGACGGTCGTGCTCGGCACCGTGGTCACAGTTTTGTCGGCAGTGTTGCCGGCGTTGCGCACGGGTCGGGTGTCCCCTTTGGCCGCCATGCGCGAATCTGCGGTCGAGCACGTGGGCAGCAGCCGCAAGCGGATCCTCAGTGGTCTGATCTTCGGCGCGGTCGGCGTGGTCGCCATCATCGCCGCCCTCGCCGGGCCCAGCTTCGTCCTGCTCGGTGTGGGTGTGCTGCTGGTGTGGGTCGGCGTCTTGATCCTCGGACCCGTGTTGGCGCTCGTTGCGGCCAAGGTGATCGGCACACCAGTGGCGCGCGCCTTCAAGGTCACCGGCCGCATGGCGCAGGGCAACGCGGCCCGCAACCCCAAGCGCACTTCGCGTGCTGCAGCGCCGGTGCTGATCGGGGTGGCCCTCGTCACCGCCGTCGCGCTGCTGGCAGCGACGCTGAAGGCACAGGTCCGCGAGATATTCAGCGAGCAGTTCGTCGGTGACTACGTGGTGAAGACCAACGATTTCACCGGGTTCGGGGGCCTCAGCCCCGACCTCGCCGATCAGCTCAACGAGATTCCCGAGGTGGAATCCGCTGCCGGCATCGGGGTGAAGCTGGCCGAGGTCGATGGCAGGGGTGCCACCGTCACGCTGGTCGATCCTGTCACCGTCGGCGAGGTCTTCGACCTGCACCTCACCGGCGGCTCCTACGCCGACCTGTCGAACGAATCGATGATGGTGTCCGACAAGAAGTCGTCGGACGATGACCTCAACATCGGCGATGTGCTGACCGTCAACCTCACGGGCCTCGGCGAACTGCCGTTGACGATCGTCGGCACGTACTCCTCCGACGAGTTGGCCGGTGGGTATGTCGTCAATCGAGGTCTCTATGCCGATACCTCCGGCAGTTACTTCGACTTCTCGGTGTTCATCAACACGGCATCGGGGGTCAGCGCTTCGCAAGCCCAGGCGGCAATGGAGCCGCTCGTCGAGCAGTACGGGTCAGGCGAGCTGCAGAGCCGGTCTGAGTACATCGACGATCAGGCAGCGTCGATCAACACGTTGTTGGCGTTGATCTACGGGCTGCTCGCACTGTCGATCATCATCGCCGCTGTCGGCATCGTGATCACCTTGCTGTTGTCGGTCTACGAGCGACGCCGCGAGATCGCGTTGCTCCGCGCCGTCGGCATGACGCGCGGCCAGGTGCGGTCGACCGTTCGTTGGGAGAGCGTCATCACCAGCATGCTCGGGGCAGTGTTGGGCGTGGTGTTGGGACTGTTCAGCGGGTACCTGCTGGTGCTGTCGCTCCGCGACGAGGGTGTCACCGTGTTCTCAGTACCGGTGTTAAGCACGATCGTGATCCTGGCAGTGGCGTTCTTCGTCGGGGTGATCGCCGCGGTCATCCCCGCACGGCGGGCTACGAAGGTCGACATCATCGAGGCGATCGCCACGACATGAGTTCTGGCACATGAGTAGTGCCACGTGAGGCTGGCAACGTGATACGGCTGGCCTTGCGGAGTGTGCTGGCCCGGTGGGGACGTGTGGTGTTGACCGCGCTCGCCATCGTGGCCAGCACGGCGTTTCTCAGCGGTACCTTCATCTTCCGCGACACGGTGCAGCGCACGTTCAACGCGTTGTTCGCCGACGTGTTCGAGCGGGTCGACGGCTACGTGCAGTCGTCGAATTCCGTCGAGGGCTTTCTCGGCTTCGAACGGCGAGATCGATTGCCGGCCGACGTCGTCGATCAGGTCCGCGCCGTCAATGGTGTGGTCGACGCGCAGGCGTTCGTGGAGGGTGACGCGGGGGGGAGCGACAAGCAGGGCAAGCCGATCGAACGCCCGACTGCGCCGACGTTCGGCGCGACGGTGAACGAAGGTTCGCTGTCGGTGTGGCGGATGGCGAAGGGACGGCTACCCAACGGCTCGTCGGAGGTCGCACTCGACGTCATCACCGCGCAGGATGCCGGATACGTCGTCGGCGACAAGGTCAAGATCAATTCCGAGGGCGGTTCGCGCGAGTTCACGCTTGTAGGAATTGCGGTCTACGACGACATCGTCTCGCCGGGCAACGCGACATGGGCACTGTTCGACGCTGCCACTGCCGAGGAGTTCGTGGCCAAACCCGGATTTGTCGATGCCGTGCTGGTGAAGGGCGACGGTTCGATTTCCGACGACGTGCTCGTCGAGCGCGTGCAGAACGCTTTGGACGCCAATATCGCCGAGACGCTGACGTCGGCCGAGATCACCGAGCAGACCCAGTCCGACATCGAGCGGAGCCTCGGGTTCATCACATTGTTCCTGGCGATCTTCTCGTTCATAGCTCTCGGCGTCGGGATGTTCGTGATCTACAACGTGTTCTCGATCACGGCCGCCCAACGCCAACGCGAGAACGCTCTGCTGCGAGCGATCGGTGCGAGCCGCCGCCAGGTCACCTGGACCCTGCTGATCGAATCAGCCATCGTCGGCCTGCTCGGCTCGATCGCCGGGCTGTTCGGCGGAATCGGCTTGGCGATCGGCATCCGCAATCTGCTCGATGCTCTCGACTACTCGATCCCGGCGCGCGGGCTGGCGCTGGAGCCGTTCACGGTGGTCCTCACGATCGTCGCCGGCACAGCGGCCAGCCTGGTCGCCGCGATCGCTCCCGCAATCGGCGCCGGTCGGGTGCCGCCCGTCGCGGCAATGGCGGATACCGCCTTCGAGCGCACCGGGTCCGTTCGTGGGCGGGTGATCGGTGCTGCGGTATGCGCCGTGGTCGGATCCGGCACTATCGTCGGCGTGCTGCTCGGCGCTGACGGCATCTTGTTGGGAGTCGGCATTGCGCTGTTGTTCGCTGCGTTGCTGTTGCTGGGCCCGGTGATGGCTCGCCCGATCGCCCGGCTGTTGGGTGCGCCGGTGCAGCGTTGGCGCGGCATCACGGGTGCGATGGCGCGCGGTAACGTTCAACGGAATCCGAAGCGCACGGCGCGCACTGCGGCACCCGTGCTGATCGGGGTTGCGCTGGTGACCGGCGCGTCGGTGTTCGCCGCTTCTATCAAGGTGCAGTTGCGCGACACGATCGGCTCGACGTTCGTCGGTGACTACGTGATCAACAGCAGCAATGGCGGGTCATTGAGCTTCAGCCAAGTCTTCATCGACGATCTCAACACGGTGCCCGAGGTGGGGACGGCCACCGGGCTCGGGTTCGTTCCGATCGCCGACGTCGATGGCGAGCGCGCCGGTGGCGCAACGATCAACCCGTCGACGGCGGGCGGGCTGCTGCAGTTCGAGTTCCTGCAAGGCTCGCTGAACGCCCTGATGCCCGACGGCATGCTGATCAGCGAAGGTGAGGCCAAGCGCAAGGACATCGCATTGGGTGACGCCTTCGAGGTTCGGATCGACGGGATCGTGCGGTCCTTGTCGATTCAAGGGATCTACGCCACGGCTGACTTCATCCCGGCGCGCACGTATCACCGCGACACGTTTGCGGGCACCAGCCTGTCGAACACCGCCGGGTTCGTCTCGCTGACGCGGGCCGATGGCGTCGGCGCACGCATCAGCCGCCGGGGCGCGTC
>JANOCR010000108.1:0-16536 GCA_031412355.1 Ilumatobacteraceae bacterium
GTGATCGTGGTGACGTCGGCGCCGACCTCGCCCGCGGCCACGTCGAAGTTCACCATCACGGTCGCGCCGTTGGCGATCGCTTCGTAGGCGAATGCCAACGGCGTCGACCACGGGTCAATGATGTGTTCGTCGGGCACGACCATCCCGCCCGTCGCTCCCGGTCCGAGGTTCGGCTCGAGCTGGTACACGGTGCCCGCGTCGACGACCTCCGTGTGCTGGTACCCGTTGGCCTTTGCCTTGGCATCGATGCCGGCGAGCGCTGCCGCCTGCTCGTCGTCCCATGCCACCAACAGCGCGCCGACCTCTTCGATCGAAATGCCGACAGAAGGCGCGTAGTCACGAAGCAGCGCATAGCCGCGCGCAACCAGCCGCGCCTCGGTCGACCCCGGCGCAGTGTCGAAGCCTGTGTGCAGGATTGCCGTGTTGGCCTTGCTGGTCCCGGCGCCGATGTCGGGCGCAGCCTCGAGCAGTGCGATCGACAGTTCGTGGTGCGACAGCAAGCGCGCCACAGCGCAGCCCACTACTCCGCCGCCGACGACGACGACGTCGTGCACCGGGTCGGCGCTGCCGTCGGTGTTCACAGATCCATCGTCGCGGCTGCCACCCGCTGCCACGCGGCCAATCGCTCAGAAGCCTCGCCAGGTGAGATCCGAGGCTCGACCACGACGTCCGGGTGCCACGCGGCAACACCGAGTTGCGCGGATGAGTTGGGGTTGGCGCCCAGATCGGCGAAGTCGGCGACGCCGAGGGCCGTGGCGTGCGGCGACGGGTAGACCTCGACCGGTGCCTGCAGAAGGTCGGCCTGGGTTTGCAGGAGCAGATTGCTGCGGGTCAGGCCTCCGTCGACGCGCAACCGTGTCAATGGTGACCCAAGATCGCGGCCGGCCGCCAGAGCGAGCAGCGCAACTTGTGCCGCGATGCCTTCGATGGCTGCACGGACCAGGTGGCCGCGCTCGGTTCCCAGCGTCAATCCTGTGAAGGCTGCCTTCGCGTGTGGCTTCCAATACGGCGCCGCCAGGCCGGCCAGGGCGGGAACGAATGTCACGCCACCGGTGCCGTCGACTGATGCGCCGAGACGATCCAGATCGCCGGGCTGCGACATGATGCCCATCTCGATCAGCCACGTGACGGCCGCACCGACGGTGTACACCTGACCGTCGAGGCAGTACGTCAGCCGGTCCGCGACTCGCCACGCCGGGCAGCCGACCAAACCGGTGCTCGAGCGAGTCGGCTTGTCGCCGGTGCACGCCAGCATGAACGCGCCGGTGCCGTAGGTGCACTTGGCCTCGCCGGCGGCGCGGCAGTACTCGGCGAACAGCGCGGCCTGCTGATCGACGCACACCCCGGTCACCGGCACCGATCCGCCGAACAGCGAACAGTGACCCAGCGGCTCGGCGTTGCCCACCACGGTGGGAAGGCCCGACAGATCGATCCCGAAGATCTCGCAGGCGGCTTCGCTCCATTGGCCCGTGTCGAGTTCGAGCAGCAGCGATCTCCCAGCGGTGGCGACGTCGGTCGCGAACGCTCCGCACATCCGGTGCAGCATCCACGCATCGGTGGTGGTGATCGTTGGCCCATCGCCGATCCGCTCGCGCAGCCACACGAGTTTCGGGGCGACGAAGTACGGATCGAGTTCCAGGCCGGTGTGCTCTGCAAGGAACGCTGCGTGATCGCGAAGGCGTTCGCACACCACTTCGGCGCGCCGGTCCTGCCACACGATCGCTGCGCCGGCCGGAGCGCCCGTCGACTTATCCCAGGCCATCACCGTTTCGCCTTGATTGGCTAGGCCGATCGCACTCAAGCCGGGGTGGCCCGCGGTGTCGAGTGCCTCGGTGGCGGCCGCTATCACACTGGCCCACAGATCTTCGGGATCGAGCTCGACGGCGCCATCCGACGACGCCCGAACATCGATCGACGCCTCGGCCAGCGACAGCACGCTGCCATCGTCGGCGACGACCACCGCCTTGGTGGCCGAGGTGCCCTGATCGATCGCCAACACCGTCATGGCAGCGACACTATTACCGTGCGGCTGCAGGCGATCTACAGTCCTTGCCGATGGCGTTCACAGGCTTTCCCGACGAGGCGATCCGGTTCTACGAAGGGCTGACCGCCGACAACACCCGCACGTACTGGCTGGCCAACAAGCCCGTGTTCGACCGGGCCGTGAAGGCCCCGATGCTGGCGTTGCTCGACGAGGTCGCAGACCACGGGCCGTTCCACGTGTTCCGACCGAACAAGGATGTGCGCTTCTCGAAGGACAAGACGCCGTACAAAGATCACATCGGCGCCTACGGCGAGTCGGAAGGCGGGGCAGGTTTCTACGTGCAGTTTTCGGCGACGGGGATGATCGTCGGCTCCGGCTACTACGACATGGCCAGCGACCAGCTCGACCGGTTTCGTCAGGCGCTCGATGGGGACGCAGTGGGCACAGAGATCGTCGCCATCACCGAGACCCTGCGCAAGAAGGGCCTGGAGATCAGTGCGATCAGTGCGTTGAAGACGGCGCCGCGCGGGTACGCACGCGACCACCCGCGGATCGAGTTGTTGCGATTGAAGGGTCTGGTGGCAACGCGCCAATGGAAGCCGGCGCGCTGGATGCAGACGAAGGCAGTCGTCGATCGCGTGCGCGAGGCGTGGGACGTGGCAGCGCCGATGAACGCGTGGCTCGACGCGCACGTCGGCCCATCGACACTCGCCCCCGACGACGGCGAGATGGCCCGCTTCGGCTCGCGTTAAGTCTCAGCGCCCCGTGTTGGTGCCACGACGTAAGGATTGGTGGTGGGTCGCTCGTCCAGCGCTCTCGGTGTCAGCTCATAGAGCGGATGTCGTTGTAGGAACTGACAGGGAGTCAGCACGGCGCCCTAGTCAACCGCCTGTTCGCCGCTTGCACCCTCGCTCGAGAAGGGAGTCGGGGGGCTACGGCACCGGGATCCAGACGAGGGCGATCTGGGTGACTTTGACATCGGTGCGTTCCAGCCCGACCTGCAACGTCGTGATGTTCTTGGCCGTGGCCATCCACTTGGCGTCGATGTCGGTGATTTCCTGGGTCAGTTCCGCCTCGAGGTCCTCGAGCTGCCGGTGTAGGCCTTCGAGCTTGTTCTCTGCGGCATCGAGACGATCGCCTGCCGCGGCGGTGCGCGATCGTCGCCCGGCAGCGGTACCCGCTTTCCCGAGCACCGAACCGAGCAGCCCGCCACGGCTGCGGCGCCCACCCAACAGGCCGCCGAGCACCGAGCCAACGGTCGACAACATCTCTTCGCTACGACGACCTTTCTGCTGAGTCTCCAACAGTTCGGCGCGGTCCTCGGCTGCCTGGATCTGAGCATGCAGCCGGGTGACCTTGCCGGCGTACTTGTCGCGCAATTCGGCTGTTTCTCTGTCGGCCAGATCGTTGGCGACAACGAGGCATCGAGTCGTGAACTGCTCAACCCCTTCGGCCGGCCGGCCATACAACTTGAGGTCGCGGTTGGCCACCAGATCGACGGTGCGCGACCTGACCAGTGCGTCGATCAGGTCCCGCTCGACCCGAGTCCAGAATGCCTTGGTCTTCACCGGTGCGTTCGGCAACCGGTACACGCATGGGATCGGTGCTTCGGGTCGCAGGTCGCGATCGTCGTAGTCGACCGCGACCTGCCGCGAGGCGTCTACGGGGTCGGCGAGTGGAAAGACGACCGCCTCGTACTCCTCGTCATGGACGAGGTCGGCCTTGTCGTCGTCGTAGCGAAGCGCAACCCGCGCGACGACGGACGCCTCGTACCGCCCGCCACGAGGATCGCCGCCGATCGTGGCGAGCCATGGCGCGGCGATGTCAGCCCACCGCACCGCCACGCCGGCAGCGATCTCCGGCAGCACAGCGGTCTCGTCGTTACTGGTGGAGGTACTGGCCTCCGCTTCGCTTCGGCTGCTCCCGCCTTGGGTCGGCGCGCTCGCCAGCTGCTTCTGGTCGGCCATCAGCAACGCGATCTGGTCTCTTGTGAGCGGGCCGCGGAGGTAGCTCATCGCCCAGCGGGTGGTGAACACCTCGGGGTGGTCCTTGCCCGCGCGGCGAAGCACGAACTCGCGCTTGGCCAGGCCGGCGATGGTGTTGCCGACCTCGTTCACGTCCACACCGCCGCTGGCGGCGCTCATTCCGTCCAGCAGACGCTGCTTGTCCTGTTCGGTCTGCAACCGACCGATCATCCATGTGCCGGCGTTCGACAGCGCCTTGTAGTCGACATCGACGGGGTTCTGGGTGCTCAGCACCACGCCGACACCGAACGCTCTGGCCTGCTTCATCAAGGTCATGATCGGCTTCTTGGTCGGCGGCATCGCGGTCGGCGGCAGGTACCCGGCGACCTCGTCCATGTACAGCAGTGCGCGCAGATCGGTCGTGCCGCTCTGCTTGCGCATCCACGTGACCAGCTTCGACAGGATCAGGGTGGTGACGAACTGGCGCTCCTGATCACTGAGGTGCGCGGTGGTCACGATGGCGCAGCGCGGCTTGCCGTCGGCAGTCCTCAACATCGTGCCGATGTCGAGTGGCGGACCGGAGATCCACGCGCCGAACGATGGTGAGGCAAGCAGGCCGTTGAGCCTGATTGCGAACGCCATGCGATCCTTCTGCGGGAAGAACTGGTCGAGCTCGAACACCCCCAGCTTTCGAATCGGTGGCTGTTGGATCATCCCGACCAATGTCGGCAGATCGAGACTTCGCCCTGCCGTCCACTCGTTGAGAATCAGGTTCGACAGCAAGATGTGCTCGCGACTCGACAACGGGTCGGCATCGACGTCGACCAGGCTCAGCAGGCCGCTGACAAATCCTTCGATCTCGTCGCCGACAACCTCGGCGTCTTCGACATCGGATGGCGCCTGCAGCGAGCCGACAATGTTCAGCGCCACGCCGGCGCTGGAACCCGGCGTGTAGATCGTGAAGGTGACCTTGTCGCGCAGTTCTGCGATGCGGTCAGACGCGATGCCCCAGGCACCGAGCCCGTCGGTCCACGCAGTGGCCTGCGTCGCGGCGAACTCGGCTACCGACTGACCAGCCTTCATGGCATCGCCTTCGTTGACCCACGGCTCGAAGTCGCTCGCCGCCAACTGGGGAAACGTCAGGCACAGGTTGGTCAGATCGCCTTTCGGATCGATCAGCAGCGCCGGCACACCTGCGTTGAGCGCTTCTTCGACCAACACGATCCCCAGCCCGGTCTTGCCCGACCCGGTCATGCCGACGATCACTCCGTGAGTGGTGAAGTCTCCCGACGCGATCGTGGTCAGCGCGTGAGTGCGCTCGTGCTTGGCCGGGTCGATCTGCCCGCCGAGGAGGAAGTCAGCCATGGCGGGCACGTTACCCCGGCCCCCCATGTGGGTGAACGAGAATCAGGATGGGCGGTGTCAGGGTGCCGTCGCCTCGACGCGGTACGCACACCGGCGATCCCCGGCGAGGACGTGCTGCGTGCGAGTGACCGTGACGCCGGTTCCCAGCGCACGGCGGAACACGTCGAGCTCCGCACTACACAGTGCACCGCATGCCGCGGCGGCGTCGCGGATAGGGCAGTGGTGTTCGATCAACAAGAACGCATCGCCGTCGACGCGTACCTCGGCCAAGTAGCCCTCATCCGAGCGAATGTCGGCCAGGCGCTGCATGCGCTCGCCCACATCGGCCCCGTCGGCCAGGGCGAGTGCATAGCCCGCTGCCTGTCTGTCGGATCTGGCGGCGATCACGCGATCAAGCGCGTCATCGCCTAGTGCGGATCGCACAGAGCCGAGCAGATCAACGCTCAACTCGCCGTGCCGATCGGGGAAGGCGGTTGCCGCCGCGGCGGCCAACTGCCAGTGCACCGGTGGGCGCCCGCGACCGGTTGGTTCGGCCATCGACCGAGTGACCAGCCCGGCCTCCTCGAGCGCGTCGAGGTGCTGCCGCAACGCCGTGTCGGTCAGTCTGAACTCGTTGGCGAGATCGGTCGCCGTTGCCGACTCGACGCGCTTCAGGCGTTCGATGATCCGCCGCTTGGTGTCGGACAGGTCGGGCACCCCGAGCATTGTACCCCGCGACCAGTTATTTCGGAAGCAGTGCCTTGCTTAATCGGCCGTCGCTGCGGAAATGCGCGTCATTGCGATCGGCTTTGACAAAATGTACAGATCATGACCAGTGCCGAACAGACCGCCATCGCCCTGGAGAATCAGTTCGGATTGGCCGATCGTGTCGTCGACGAGGGAGCGCTGGCCAACAGCGTTCGACGATTTCGCGAGCAACACATCACGCTGCCGACGTTCGCCCAGTTGGCCGATCCCTCCACGATCGATCAGGGTCGGATCGGCGACGCCGACAGGAACGGTCCCGACCCGCGGAACCTGTGGCGGGTGCATTGGTACAACGACCTCACCGGCGGTCGAGTGGAGGTACCCGATCACGTCGTGCTGCCCAAGAGCCTGACGGGTATCGACAGTCCGATCATCGTCGTCTTCGGTGACCGGTTTCCCATGATCACGGCCCACAAGGTGTTGGCCGCATACGCGTGCTTGGCGCCACGGGTGGTGACGGGACAGTTCGACCCCACCCGGCACCGGGCGATCTGGCCGTCGACGGGAAACTACGCGCGCGGTGGCATCGCGATCAGTCGGATCATGGCGAGTCGAGGCGTGGCGATCCTGCCGGCTGGGATGAGTCAGGAGCGCTTCGATTGGCTCGACGAGTGGTGCGCCAACCCGGCCGAGGATGTGATCAAGACCGTTGGCACGGAGAGCAACGTCAAGGAGATCTACGACGCATGCAACCTGTTGGCCAAGGATCCGACGAACTTCGTGCTGAACCAATTCTGCGAATTCGGTAACCACCTCGCCCACTACGAAGTCACCGGCCGCGCCCTGGCGCATGTATTCGAGCGGGTGCGCGACGCGAGCGGTCGCGATCTGCGGCTTGCCGCGTTCACCAGCGCAACGGGATCCGCCGGCACGATTGCGGCTGGCGACCGGTTGAAGGACAACTACGGCACGAAGATCGTCGCCGTCGAGGCGCTGGAGTGCCCGACGTTGCTCGAGAACGGGTTCGGCGAGCACAACATCCAAGGAATCGGCGACAAGCACGTGCCGCTGATCCACAACGTGATGAACACCGATGTCGTGGTGGCGGTCAGCGATCGGGCGACCGACCAGTTGCAGGTGATGTTCAACACCGATGACGGCCTCGGGTACCTCGCCGACCGCCGACTCGTGCCGCAAGCCGTGCTGCAGACCCTGCAGCACTTCGGCCTAAGCAGCATCTGCAATGTGTTGGCAGCAATCACCACCGCCAAGCTCCTCAGCCTCGGGCCCGACGACGCCGTGATCACGGTCGCCACCGACGGCGCCGCGTTGTACTCCAGCGAGAGCGACAAGATCACGGCGCGCGACTTCGGTGGGGGCTTCACCAATCTCGACGCCGCCGCAGTGTGGGGCCAGCACCTGGCAAATGTGTCGACGGCGCACGCCATCGAATGCGGCGAACGAGATCGCACACGGATCTTCAACCTCGGGTACTACACCTGGGTCGAGCAGCAGGGCACGCCGTTCGACCTGTTCGAAGCGCGCCGCTCACAGGAGTTCTGGCGCGGGCTCCGGCGGTTCCTCCCCGTTTGGGACGAGATGATCGACGAGTTCAACGCCTCCGTCGCGGCAGGCTGAACCGATGGAGATGGCCCTCGCCGCAGGATGGTCGTGCGCGGTGTGTGGCGCCTCCGTCGACATCGCCCAACCGCTGAGTTGGCGATGTCCCAACGCGACGGACTCGGATCGTCATCACGTTCTGCAACTGGTGCAAGGCCTCGCCCCTCTTCGTGGCACAGACGATCCCAACCCGTTCGTGGCCTTCCGCCGGTACCTCGCTTGGGACAGTTTCGCGGCGGCGAACGGAATGACCGAAGCCGCGCGAACGGCATTGGTTCGCCAGATCGATTCCGATGTGGCAGGCGTCGCAGGAACGGGCTTTCACGTCACGCCGTTCGAGCGAGCCGATGCCTTGAGTGATGCCCTGCACTTCGACATGGATGGTGGCGTGTGGGTGAAGGACGAGACCGGCCAGGTCGCGGGCAGCCACAAGGCACGGCACCTCCTGACGATTCTGCTCCACCTGCTGACCGCTGAGACTCTGGACCTTGCTCCGTGGACCGATGCCGCCGATCGACCGCCGCTGGCGATCGCCTCGTGTGGAAATGCTGCCTACGCAGCAGCGACCCTGGCGACCGCAGCGAGATGGCCTCTGCGGGTCTTTGTGCCAACGAACGCGGATCCTGTCGTGTTGGCTCTGCTTGTCGAACTGCGCGCCGAGATCGTCGTGTGTCCTCGTCGATCTGCCGACCCACCGGGGGACCCTTGCATCCATCGCTTTCGCGAGGCGGTGGCCGCCGGGGCAATTCCGTTCACCGTGCAGGGACCCGAGAACGCATGGTGCCTCGACGGCGGGCGCACCATCGGATGGGAGATGGCACGCCAGTTCGAAGAACACGTGATCGGACCTCCGCTCGATCGCATCTTCATCCAAGTCGGTGCGGGCACGTTCGCGGCCACGACGATGTCCGGCTTCACGATGAGCGGGGTGACGCCACGGCTACACGCTGTACAGACCGACAGCTGCGCGCCATTGGAGCGGGCCTATGCCAAGGCTCGACAGCCGGGTGGGGCCGCGGCGATGGCTGCGCACTGGGGTGAGTACATGTGGCCGTGGGAACAGGTCGGCCACTCGGCCGCCGACGGAATCCTCGACGATGAAACGTACGACTGGGTCCCGGTGGTGCGCGCCATGCTCGATGGCAATGGATCGCCGGTAGTCGTGCCCGAATCGCGAGTCGCTGAAGCCAACGAACTGGTGCGGGCGACCACGAGCGTCAACGCGTCGCACACGGGCACGGCAGGGTTGGCAGGACTGCTTGCGGTACGCGACGAGGTCGCCGCGGACGAACGTGTCGCCGTGATCTTCAGCGGAGTGGCCAGGGTCGGTCCGTAGGCCTCGCGTGGTTGCCGAGTGGGCGGTAGCGTGGACGTCATGTCCGACACCACCCGTCCGATGGCGCTCGACGCCGGTTTCGATCCGCGCAGCGATGTGTTCAACAGGTTGCTGAAGAACCGGGTGATCATGCTCGGCACCGACGTCAACGACGACATGGCGAATCAGATCTGCGCCCAACTGCTGTACCTCGAGGGCGAGGACGCGATGAACGACATCTGGCTGTACATCAACAGCCCCGGCGGGTCCGTCACCGCCGGCATGGCGATCTACGACACCATGCAATTCATCTCGTGCGACGTCGCAACGGTGTGTATGGGTATGGCGGCCTCGATGGGTCAGTTCCTGCTCACCGCCGGCGCCGCCGGCAAGCGATACACCTTGCCGAACGCCCGCATCATGATGCACCAGCCACTGGCGGGTCTCCGCGGCCAGGCCACCGACATCGCCATCCAGGCCGAGCAGTTGGCATACACCAAGCGCCGCATGGCCGAGCTCACGGCACACCACTCTGGTCAGACGCTCGAGCAGATTCAAGCCGACAGCGAGCGCGATCGCTGGTTCACCGCAGATCAGGCCAAGGCGTACGGTCTGGTCGATTCCGTCAAGACCAAGCGCGGCGAACTACCGAACTGACCCGCTAAGGCGCGACTGTCTCCACCACCGGGTGCACCGTCGTCGTCGGCGTGCCGATCGTGATGCCGCACAGCCGGGTCGTGTAGTCGGAGATTGCCTCTGCTGCATTCTGTGACGACCGTGCCATGTCGGCGATCCGCTGCACCGAGGCGGGGTCTTTGGGGTCGACGCTCGCCGCTGCTTCGAGGGTGGAGGTCATGGTTTCCCATTCCTTCTGCACTGCCAGCGGCGCGATCGAGGTGATCGATCGGTAGAGCTTCGCGGTCTCGTCGATCCCTATGCTGTCGACGATGGCCGGCGCATTGAGCTGCGCCAGACTGCCACTGACGGTGGTGCAGTACTGAGCATCGGTGGCCGGTGGCGTCTTGTCCGAGCACGCGCTGAGGAATGCGACCGCGGCACTGAGCACGACGAGGTTCCGCACAGCATTCCGCACATCGGCAGTCTCCCAGGCTGCGTCGAGAAATGAGTGTCATCAGGTTGCGACCGAACTGGCGGCGGATACAGTGCCAACACCGTCGAGGGTCCGGTTTCGCTCCCTTCCAGCAATGTTCACGCGGCGCTCGATCGTCGCCGTAGCTGGAGGTTCGCGATGCTCGCCGCCGTCCGTTCCGCAACCTTTCTCGGTGTCGAAGGTCGTCCGGTGACCGTGGAGGTTCATGTGTCCACCGGTCTGCCGGCGTTCCAGATCGTGGGCCTGCCCGACGAAGCGTGCAGAGAGTCGCGCGACCGGGTGCGCGCAGCGGTCATGTCCAGTGGCCTGCCCTGGCCATCGTGCCGCATGACGGTGAACCTGGCTCCTTCGAACCAACGCAAGGGAGGTTCCGGTCTCGATCTGGCGATCGCCGTCGGGTTGCTGATCGCCAATGGTGAGATCCCCAACGATGCTGTCGCCGGACTCGGTTTCGTAGGCGAACTGGGTCTCGACGGATCGCTGCGCGCAATCGCCGGGGTCGCACCCATGGTCGGGGCGCTCGTGGACCTGATACCGGTGGTACCCCGCTCGTCGTTTCGCGAGGCCAGGGCCATCTCGCCGGGCCGTGTGCGCGTGGCCGCGTACCTGCGCGAGGTAATCGATGCCCTCAACGGCGTCGCGCCGTGGCCCGACGAGCCCGATGACGCTTACATCGACGACGAGCCACCGATACCAGATCTGTCCGATGTGCGAGGGCAGGCCACCGCCCGCAAGGCGCTGGAAGTTGCCGCCGCCGGTGGGCACCATCTGCTGCTCGTCGGGCCACCGGGCGCCGGCAAGACCATGCTCGCCCAGCGCATGCCAGGACTTCTCCCTGCGCTCACCCCGGCGCTGGCACTCGAGGCCACGATGGTGCACTCTGCCGCCGGTGTGCGGCTGCCCGCAGTCGGGATGATCCGCCGAGCCCCGTTCCGCGCTCCGCATCACAGCAGTTCGATGGTGTCGCTGGTCGGTGGTGGAACGGTGAACCTGCGACCCGGCGAAATTTCTCTTGCGCACGGCGGAGTCCTGTTCCTCGACGAGCTCGGCGAGTTCTCGCCGATGGTGCTCGACGGGTTGCGGCAGCCGTTGGAAGAGGGGGTCATTCGTGTTGCTCGAGCTCGGGCCAGCGCCACATTGCCTGCCAGGTTCCTGCTCGTCGCGGCGACCAACCCATGCCCGTGCGGAGGTGGGCCACCGGGTGCTTGCGATTGCGACGACGGTGCTCGCCTTCGCTACCTGCGCCGCCTCAGTGGCCCGCTGCTCGATCGATTCGACCTGCGCGTCGGTGTTGCCCGACCTGGCGTCGACGACCTGCTGCAAGGTGGCGGGGGCGAAAGCACGGCGCTGGCCGCGGCCAGGGTGTCGATCGCCCGCACCGCCGCGGTCGACTTGCGCGGCACGCTCAACAGCGAGATCCCGGCGTCGCATCTCGACATCCTCGCCCCGCTGCATCCGGCAGCCCGGTTGATGTTGCGCAGCGAGCTCGAGCGCGAGCGGCTGACCGGGCGGGGCTACCACCGCATCCGCCGAGTCGCCCGCACCCTTGCCGATCTCGATGGAGAGATCTCGGCGCCGGTGGGCGAGCAGCACGTTGCGCTGGCTCTGCAACTGCGTGTCAGGCTGCGGGTATCGATGCGCGAGCAGGTCGCGTGAGCTCCGATCTACCCCCTCAGGCGTATGCAGCGGCGCTGGCTTCGTTCCCGCACATGTCGATTCATCGACTGGGGGCCCTGCTGCGCCACCATCCACCCGTCGAGGCCTACGCGGTCGCGGTGGGCCAGCACCGTGCCGACGGCCTGATCGAACGGGTGCTGGCCGATGCAGAAATCCGCGCGGCTTGGCAGCGCGCCGGCCGGTCGTCCGTGCTCGACAAGATGTGGGAACGGTGCTGTCGAATAGGCGTACGGGTCCTGCTGCACGGCTCGGTCGACTACCCCGCGTTGCTGCTCGACGACCCGCTGCCTCCCCCGGTCGTGTTTGTGCAAGGCGACCTGGCCCTGCTCGACGGCCGTCGCGCGGCCCTCGTCGGGACGCGCAACGCCACTGCGGCCGGCCGCGATACGGCGACGACGCTGGGCCGTCAGCTGGCCGATGCCGAGGTGCATGTGGTGTCGGGGTTGGCCCGAGGCATCGACGGTTGCGCGCATCGCGGCGCGCTGCAAACCAGCGGTGGCGGACGACCCATCGCCATAGTGGCGTCAGGACACGACGTGGTGTACCCGCGCGAACATGCCGCGCTGTGGAACTCTGTGGCCGAGCAGGGTCTTTTGCTGTCCGAGGCCGCGCCGGGAACAGCGCCCGAGGCGTACCGGTTCCCCATGCGCAACCGTTTGATCGCTGCACTATCCGAGGTCGTGATCGTAGTCGAATCCCGCGAACAGGGCGGGTCGCTGATCACGGTCAACGAGGCGATCGAGCGCAACGTGCCGCTGATGGCCGTGCCCGGCGGAGTCCACAATCGCGCAGCGACGGGAACCAACCAGTTGATCCGCGATGGCGCCGGCGTAGTGGTCGATGTCACCGACATCCTGATCGCGCTGGCGATGGATCACCGCCGCAGTTCCGGCACCCGGTCCGAGCCCAGACCGCGCCCACGTGGTGCCGATCTCGCTGTCTACGAGACCTGTGCCGGCGAGCCGCGCACGATCGACGGGCTGGCGCTGGCGTGTTCGCTGAGCCTGGTCGACACGGCGATGGCGGTCGCCCGGCTGGAGCACACAGGGTGGATTCAACAGTCCGACGGATGGTTCGAGGCCGTGGGGTCACCGCTGCGATGACACCGACCGAATACCCTTGGCGCCGATGGCTGCTTCGCTCGCGGGGGCTCGACGTCCCGACCTCGTCGGCGACTGGCGACTTGATGAGTTTGCCGACGCTCTCACCAGCTCGGCAACCAACACCATCGATGCCTACCGCAGTGACCTATCGCTGTTCGCCGAGTGGGTCGAGCGCTCAGGGATCCACTCGCCTGTTGATGTCGATCGCCTGCTGCTTCGGCGGTATGTGTCGTCGCTCGCGACCCGCCAGTTCGCCAAGCGCACGATTGCTCGAAAGGTTGCGGCGCTTCGCCGCTACTACTCGTTCCTGCGTCACCGCGGCTACGTCGAGGTCGACCCGACCGTCTCGTTACGGGCCCCCGCCGGCCCGGCGCGGTTGCCGCGGGTGCTCGAACACAGCGAGGTCGCGGCCCTGCTCGACACGTCCGACGACCCTGCTGCGGTGGACGAGCCGGTGTGGAGGCGGCGACGCGACGATGCAGTGCTGGAGGTGCTGTACGGCAGCGGCGTGCGCGTCGGCGAACTGTGCGGCCTCGACATCGATTCGCTCGACCTCGGCGGTGCCGCGGTCACTGTGTGGGGCAAAGGTGCAAAAGAGCGGCGGGTACCGCTCAGCGCGCCGGCAGTCGAGGCGTTGCGCGCCTGGTTGGCCATTCGCGCCGATGTGGTGCCGCCGCAGGCGGGCGCTGCGGTGTTCGGAAACGAGCGTGGCGTACGGTTGTCTCCGCGCGATGTGCGTCGGATCGTTGACCGACGCAGTCAGCGCCCGACTCACCCTCACGCCTTGCGTCACAGCTTTGCGACGCACCTGCTCGATGGTGGCGCAGACCTTCGTGTGGTACAAGATCTGCTGGGCCACAGTGATGTGGCCACCACGCAGCGTTACACCCACGTCAGCAAGCAACGTCTTCGAGCCGTCTACACGGAAGCCCACCCCCGAGCATGAAACGCGACAACGACATCGAACACTGGTGGGAACGCTGGCTGGAGGCACGGGATCCGATTGCCCGCGACCGGCTGATCGTGCACTACTCCCCGTTGGTGAAGTTCGTCGCCGGCCGTGTTGGCGCCGGTCTACCCAACAGCGTCGATCCCGGCGATCTGGTCAGCGCTGGTGTCTTCGGGCTCATCGATGCCGTCGAACGATTCGACTCGTCACGTGGCGTCAAGTTCGAGACGTTCGCCGTGCCGCGCATCCGCGGCGCAGTGTTCGACGGGTTGCGGTCTCTCGACTGGGTTCCACGAAGCGTGCGCAGTCGTGCTCGCGAGGTCGAGACTGCGTTCACCGAGCTCGAGAGTCGCCACGGCCGGGCTCCTACCGATGCCGAGTTGTCGTCCCACTTGAAGCTCACGGCACCCGAGTTCCAGAAATGGCTCAACTCCATCGCCTCGACCACGGTCGGTCCGCTCGATCGTGCGCTCGTTGCCGGAAGCGAGCCGCGCACGCTCAGCGGCGACGTGCCCGACACGCCGGCGTCGATCGTCGAAGACGGCGAGGTGCGCCGGCTGGTGCGCGGAGAGGTGAAGCGTCTGCCCGACCGCGAGAAGATGGTCCTGTCGCTGTACTACGACGAGGGCCTCACCCTGGCCGAGATCGGTGGCGTGCTCGGTGTCACCGAGAGCCGGGTCTCGCAAATCCATACGAAGGCTGTGTTGCACCTCCGCGCCAGACTGTCGGCCTCCGGGGTCACCTAGCCGGACGGGCCACCCGGGCGGTCAGCGCATGATCGGCGCGGTCGCCGGTCTGGCAATGTTGGCGTCGGGTTGCTACCTGCCGCCTGTGCCGTCGCCGATCGTCGACGGTTTTCGTGCTCCGGCCTGCCTGTATTGCCCCGGCAATCGAGGGTTGGAGTACGAACCACCCATTGGGTCGCCCGTCATCGCCGCCGCCCCAGGGGTGGTCAAGTTCAGCGGAGTCGTAGCCGGTGTGCGCTACGTGGTGATCGATCAGCCCGATGGTCGATCGGCAACATACGGCCGCCTGGCGGCGGCTCGCGTCGTCGTTGGCGCCCGTGTAGCGCAAGGCGATGTCGTCGGTTCTTCGACCGACCGGTTCTACTTCGGGCTTCGCCAAGGCGACCGGTACCTCGACCCGGCTCCCTACCTCGGCGTGCTTCGGTACCGCCCTCGACTGGTGCCGGTCGACGGAGCCGCGCCCCGCCCGGCGCCACCGGCCACCCTCCGCTGTGCGGCCTCGGGATGACGAGGGTGGGCGAGCGAGGGGTGCGCCGATAACATGTCGAACCGGCCCGTCAACCCCGACGGTCCTGCATATCAATCGTCTCGCTCTGTCTGCGGTCGCCTCGGCGCCAGGAGCCGACGCCGCCAACCGCAGAGAAGGAGTTACCCATCATGGCCGTCGTCACTATGCGACAGATGCTCGAAGCCGGTGTGCACTTCGGGCACCAGACCCGCCGTTGGAACCCCAAGATGAAGCGATTCATCTTCGGCGAGCGCAACGGCATTTACATCATCGACCTCGAACAGACGCTGACCCGCGTCGAAGCGGCATACAACTTCGTGCGCGACCTGGCCGCAGGCGGCGGCACGGTGCTGTTCATCGGCACCAAGAAGCAGGCACAGGATCCTGTGCGCAGCTACGCCGAGAAGTGCGGCATGTCGTATGTCAACGAACGCTGGCTCGGCGGGATGCTGACCAACTTCGAGACCATCGCCAAGCGAGTGTCCAAGATGCAGGAGTACGAGCGCATGCGCGTCTCGGGCGAGTTCGACTCGATGCCCAAGAAAGAAGCGCTGCTGCTGGGCCGCGAGTTGGAGAAGTTGCAGAAGAACCTCGGGGGTATCCGCAACATGAGCAAGCGTCCCGACGCCGTGTTCATCCTCGATACCAAGAAAGAGCACATTGCCGTCACAGAGGCCAACAAGCTGAAGATCCCGGTGATCGCTGTCGTCGACACCAACGTCGACCCCGATGTCGTGCAGTTCCCGATTCCCGGCAACGACGATGCCATCCGAGCCAACGCGCTGATGAGCAGGGTGATTGCCGAGGCCATCGAAGAGGGCCGGTTCATCGCCAGCAAGCGCAACCCGCAGACCGTGCCGGCGCCGAAGCGCACCGCCGAGGACGAAGCGGCCTTTGCCGCATCGCAGGCCGACGCCCGCCGCCAGGCTGCTGCCGCCCAGGCCGAGCGCGACGCCCGCGTCGCTTCGACGAGCCCGGCTACCGAGGTCGCCGACGATGCGCCGCTCGAGGACGCGCCCGTCGCGCAAGCTCCGGTTGAAGCGGCTGCTCCTGTCGAAGCGGCTCCGGTCGAGGAGACCGCCGTCGAGGAAACTCCCGATACCCCTGCATCCGAGACCGAAACCGAAGGCTGACACAGAAATGGCATTCACCGCGAAAGACGTACAGGCGCTGCGCCAGGCCACCGGCGCAGGCATGATGGACGCCAAGAAGGCCCTCGAGGCCAACGACGGCGATATGGACGCATCCAAGCAGTGGCTGCGAGAGAAGGGCCTCGCAGCCAGTGCCAAGCGCGACGATCGCGAGAACACTCAGGGCCTCGTGTCGCTGGTCATCGACGGCAACGTCGGCGCCATCGTCAAGCTCAAGAGCGAGACCGACTTCGTGGCCGCCAGCGACCAGTTCAAGGCCGAGGCGGCCGCACTGACCGAGCTCGTCGCCGCCAAGGGCGAAGGCGCCGTATCGGAGCGTGCCGCGATCCTCGACGATCTGAAGATCACCCTCAAGG
>JANOCR010000109.1:0-12158 GCA_031412355.1 Ilumatobacteraceae bacterium
GAAGCGCGCCCCCGCCGCCGCCGTGCCGACCACGGTGAAGCCGGCGCCCACGCGCGCCTCGCCCGATCGCACCGCATAGCCGTCCATCATCGAGACGGCGGCGCGCGGGCTGTCGAAGGTCGCCATCACCGGCGCGGCCAGCACCCGGCCGGCGGCTTCGACCAGCGCAAGGCTTTCGGATGGCAGCGGCTCGGCGGCTTGGACGACGAGGTCTAGGGCTTGATCGAGGCTGATCGGCGGCATCATGCCGATATGCACCGCGCCACCGATGAGCGAAAGACGGATCGCGTCCGGTGATCGCCTCAGTTCGTCGGCGGCTCCACGCCCCCGCCGAGCGCGACATACAGATTGACCGCATTGGTCAGTTGCGCGCGGCGCGTCGCCACGGTCTGTTGCTCCGCGGCGAACAGGTCGCGCTCGGCGTCGAGCACCTCGAGATAGCCTGCGACCCCATTGCGATAGCGCAGCGTGGCAAGGTTGGCGCGGGCCCGTTGCGCCTCCAGCTCGCGCTGCTGCGAGGCCATTCGTTCCATCAGCCAGCGCCGCGCGACCAGCCCGTCGGACACTTCGCGAAAGCCGCTCTGGATGGCGCGATCGTAGCTTGCGATGGCAATCTGCTGCCGCGCCCTGGCGACATCGACATTGGCGCGCCCGCGGCCCCCGTCGAACAAGGCAAAATCGACATTGCCGCCGAGCGACCCGGTCAGCGCGCCGCCGCTGAGGAGCGAGCTCAATGCGCTGCTCGCGAAGCCGAGCGCCGCGGTCAGGCTGATGCGCGGGAATCGCGCCGCGCGCGCCGCGCCGACATCGGCATAGGAAGCGCGCAGCAATTCCTCGGCTTGCAGGATATCGGGCCGGTTGAGCAGCAAGTCCGACGGCAGGCCGGGCGCGATCGTCTCGACGATCCCCTGCGCATCGAGCGGCAGGGCGGCGGGCAGCGGCCCCGATGTCGGCGCGCCGACCAGCAGGTCGAGCAGGTTGCGGTTCTGCGCCCGTTGCAGCTGCAGATTGGCGCGTTCGGTCTGGGCCTGGGTGAGCAGGGTTTCGGTCTGGCGATAATCGAGCCCCGAGGTGACCCCCGCGTCGAGCCGGAGCCTGGCGATCTCGAGCGCCCGGATGCGGCTTTGGACCGCGCGGTCGGCAAGCGCGATCCGCTCATCCAGCTCGCGGTCGTTGAGATAGGTTTCGGCGACGTCGGCGACCAGGCTGATCTGGAAGGCGCGACGCGCATGGGTGGTGGCAAGATAATTGGCCCGCGCCGATTCGGTCAGGCTTCGCACCCGGCCCCAGAAGTCGAGCTCGAACGAGGCGACCGACGCGCCAATGTCGAACCGATTGGCGGTGACCGACGGCCCCAGGTCGAGCTCACCCGAGCTGCGTGTGCGGCTGCCGCTGCCGTTCAGGTCGACATTGGGGACCCGGTCGGCGCGCTGGATGCGATACTGGCCGCGCGCTTCCTCGATCCGCAGGACCGCGATCCGAAGGTCGCGATTGTTGACCAGGGCGCGCTCGATCAGCACCTGCAACTGCGGGTCGCGAAAGAAGCTTCGCCACGCGACGTCGGTCGCGCGCAGCCCCGCCTGACCGGTGTCGCCGGTATAGGTCGGTGCGGTCGGGAGCCCCGGCTGCACATATTTCGGATTCTGCGAGCAGCCGGCAAGTAAGGCCGCAGCGAGAAGTGGGAGGGTCTTACGCATCGGCGGTCACTCCCGCGGGGGTCTCGGGCGGCGCCGTTTTGCCCCGGTCACGAAATTTGATCATCAGCGTTCTCACGACGACGTAGAACAAGGGAATGAACAGCAGGCCGAGCAAGGTCGCCGAGATCATCCCGCCCATTACCCCGGTGCCCAATGCGCTTCGACCAGCCGCGCCCGCGCCGGTGCTGATGACCAAGGGCAGCACGCCCAGGATGAACGCCAGCGACGTCATTACGATCGGCCGGAACCGCAGGCGAACCGCCTCCATCGTCGCCTCGGTGGGCGATTTTCCGGTCTCCTCCAGATCCTTGGCGAATTCGACGATCAGGATGGCATTCTTGGCGGACAGGCCGGTGACTCGCGTGGTATCGAGCCGCGTACTATCGCAGTCGGATGCCGAACGACCCCGAATATCCGATCCATCTTCCAGGCGGTACCTCACCGTTCGACCTCTCGGGCCGCGTCGCCCTCGTGACGGGCTCCAGCCGGGGGATCGGCCTCGCACTGGCGAGAGCGCTTGGTGTGGCCGGAGCTGAGCTCATCGTCAACGCCAGGGACCAGGTCGCGCTCGACTCAGCGGCTGAGGTGCTTCGAAGTGAAGGTCTCACCGTTCACGTTCGCGCGTTCGACGTGTGCGATCCGGTTGCGGTCGTCGATGCCGTCGATTCCTTCGAGCGTGACATCGGGCCGATCGATGTGCTCGTCAACAATGCCGGGTTCCAGAAGCGCGGCGCTGTGCTCGACTACGACGTCGATGACTTCCGCAGGATCATCGAGGTGAACCTCGTCTCCGCCTTCACGGTCGCCAAAGCCGTCGCCGGCCACATGGTGGGACGCGGTCGCGGAAAGATCGTCAACGTCTGCTCGGTGATGTCCGAGGTCGGCCGACCGACGGTCGCTGCGTACAACGCAACGAAGGGTGGATTGAAGATGCTGACCCGAGGGATGTGCGCCGACTTCGGTCCGCTCGGCATCCAGGTCAACGGGCTCGGTCCCGGCTACTTCGCGACGGAGCTCACCGCGGCGCTTATCGCCGACCCCGAGTTCTCCACGTGGGTGGAACGGCGAACACCCGCCGGCCGCTGGGGTCGCGTCGAAGAGCTCGGGGGAGCCATCGTGTTCCTCGCCAGCGACGCGTCCAGCTACGTCAACGGTCACATCCTGTACGTCGACGGCGGCATGACCGCCGTCTTGTGAAAGGTGAAGCGGACTCTCAACGCACTGGTGTATCCGTCACGTCTTCCCTCACGAGTTTCGCGCCGGGTGATCTTGGGTACCCGTCACCTGCACCCCTGCACTGAGAGGCCCTTCCATGGTGACGTCTAGTACCACAGTCCTCATTGCCGGTGGGTCTGGCTTCATCGGTCGACATCTAGTCGATCGGCTGCTCGACCGAGGGTCCAAAGTTGTGGTGATGACTCGCACGCCGTCACCTCGTGACGATCAGGCCGTCGAGGTCGGTGCCGATGTCAGCGAGCCGGGAAGCCTGATTACGGCGCTCGAGGGGATCGATGTCGCGTACTACCTCGTCCACTCACTCGATCGAGCCGACTTCGAGACCGCCGATCGCGAAGGCGCTCACAACTTCGCCCTCGCTGCGAAGGCTGCTGGCGTGGGCCGAGTGGTCTACCTAGGTGGATTGGGGCGCGATGGGGATGCGTTGTCACCTCACTTGCGCAGTCGACGAGAAGTCGAGCAAATATTGAGCGAACAGGTCGAGACGGTCGCACTTCGCTCCTCGATCGTCGTCGGCCAGGGCAGCGCGAGCTGGGAGATTCTCTGTCAGCTCGTCGAGCGGTTGCCCGTGATGGTCACCCCACGGTGGGTCAAGACTGCAACCCAGCCCATTGCCATCGACGATGTGGTCGAGTACTTGGCCTGCTCATCCGACCGCGATGCTGTGCCGGCCGATCACTACGACATCGGTGCCCCCGAGTCGACCACGTACCAGCACATGATGGAAACCGTTGCCAAGCTGCTCCGCAAGCCGCTCGTCGTGGTGCCAGTTCCAGTGCTCTCGCCCGGGCTGTCGGCTCGTTGGCTTCGGCTGGTGACGGACGTCGACATGACGACCGCTCGGTCGCTCGTTCGGTCGCTCGTGAATCCCGTCGAGGTAACCGAACGCCGCCTCGAAGCGCTCACCGGTCATCACCCGATGTCGTTCGTGGAGGCGGCGACTGCCGCGCTTTCGGACCGGCTTGATCAGGCAGCAGCTTCCGTGTCCGAATGACAACCGTCGTGCATGGAAGGGTCCGGGGGTCAATAGCCCTCAGCACCACTCGCGACGATCACGGGTGGATGGCGTAGCACCTCTGCCGTCAGCGCGCGGGCAGTGCGTAGGTCCTTGGCGACCAGCGTCACCTCGACGAGCACCGACGCGAAGACACCCTCCGGCCCTACCACCTCGTCGCCGACCTGCGCGTCGACGTCGAGCTCAAGAGAGATGCATCCCTTCGGCGCCTGTTCCGGAAGCTTCAGGGCAGCGAGGCGTCCCGAGCGGGGCGCGTGCACGATGGTGTCGACGATGTGCACGCGCGGCTTGCGGCTCGGTTTCAACTCCTGGGGCACATCGAGGCACGCCCGCACCTGGGCCTCGATCAGATCAACTCCCCATACGTCGCGGACCATCTCGAAAACACGCCCACCGCCCATGCGCGCGTTGACTTCGATGATTCGAGGGCCGCGACGGGTGCATTTACCCTCGATGTGAAGCACCCCCAGGCGAAAGCCGAACTGTCGCGCCGTTTCGACGGAAAGATCCACGAGCCGCCCGACTTCCTTCGGGCTGTGGTCCGATGGACAATGCAGCCCTTTCTCCTGGAACGATGGTTCGGCCGTTGGCCAGTTCTGCGACACGCTGCTGAACACGCACGCACCGTCTTGGAGCACGAGGTCGACGTCGAACTCGACGCCATCGAGGTACTCCTCCAGCAGCAGGTCGTTGCCTGATCGGAAGATCGCATCGTTCTCGGGCCGGACGACGTCGCGTACCAGCGAATACACGCCCGGCAATGCTGCGAAGTCGTCGACCTTCACGCAGCCGATCGCGCTCGCCCCGAACTCGGGCTTCACGACGGCAGGGAACCCGATGTTTTGGGCGGCCGCGAACAGCTCGTCGAGCGAGCGGACTCGTTGCGCCCGCGGTGTCGGAAGGCCGAGCCGCGCCGACGTCTCCCGCGTACGGATCTTGCTGCGCGCGTTGTCGACCGCCTCCGGCGGGTTGCCTGGCAAGTCGAGCGCCCTGGCGACTCGCGCAGCCACGCACACGTTGTCTTCCCAGAACGTGAGCACGCCGTCCGGCCGAATAGACGCGCGCTCGAGTGCAGAGACGATCGCGCTCGCGTCACGATCGGCATCGCCGGTGAACTGGACAGGGAGCCAGGCCTTGGCGATGCCCTCGGCGACGAGTGCCTCCGACCAGTGACCGGGCTCGTCGACGATCACGAACGTGGCCCCGAGCTCGGCCATGTGTATGTACGCGCGGCGCTTGCCGAGGTAACCGGCGCCAACTACGAGCACGATCTTGCCGTCGATGCTCACGGGCCCACCCACGTCTTGTCATCCACGAAATCACCCGTCGGTAGGGCCGCATGAGCGGTGCGGCCCGCCGTGGCCCGCTCGAGGGCGGAGACCAACGTGCCCGACGACTGCAGCGCCTCGAGCAGAACATCGCCTTCGAGCCGAAGGATCCTGCTCCCCACCTCGGTCGTCACGGTGGCGTTCCTCGGAGCGTTGTCGAGCAGGCCACGCTCACCGAAGCACTGGCCCGCACCGAGATGAGCGAGCACTGCGCCCTCGCTGTGGACGACGACACTGCCCTCGACGACGACGTAGAACGCGTGCGACGGTGCACCTTCGACGACCACGTCAACCCCGTCGGGAAGCGGGCAGACCTGCGATGCCGAGGCGAGTTGCTCGAGCACGAGTCTGGAAACACCCACGGTGATCGGCAGGTTTTCGATAACCGCCACTCGCGAGGCAAGTGCCTCGGCTCGCTGCTTGCTGATCGCATCGAGGCCGCGCAGCCCAACGAGGCTGACGAGCGTGACCGCGAGCGAGCCGGCACCGAGCACGAGGAAGCTCGCGCGAAGCGTCGTCGCAGCGATGACCACGGGCGCGAGCACGGCTCCGGCGATCATCGCCGCCACCGACGCAGCATCGAACACGCCCATGACGCGGCCGAGCACATCAGTGGGGACGATACGAGCAAGCGCCGTCTCTGCCACCACCTCCGCCGCGACCAGTCCGGCGCCCCCCACCAAGGTCACCGCGCACGCCAAGACGACCTCGTCAATGCCCGCGTACCCCAACTGGGTGGCGCACACGAGCGCGGCCGCGGCCACGGCGATCAGGGAAACCTTGGTGCTCGTCGCCAGCCGCCCGTTGACGAATGCGCTGAGGAGACCTCCCGCACCAGCGGCGGCGAGCAGCACTCCATAACCTCCCGCGCCGAGGTCGAGCGTGCGTTCGGCATAGAGCACCAGCTGCACGGTCTGGGCACCGTAGGTGAACTCGACCATCGCCACGAGGACAATCAGCGGCACAACGAAGGGTGTGGAGCGCGCCGTCCGAAAGCCGTGCGCGGTCTGGCTGATAGCTCCCTGCTCATTCAGCGGTCGATTGGGTACGCCGCGACGGCGCATCGTCGTGATCAGCACCGCCGAGAGCGCAAACGTGCCGGCATTGACGGCGAACGCCACCCAGGCGTCGGCGACAGCGAGGATTGCGGCGCCGATCGCAGGGCCGAGAACCACGCCGAGGTCCTGCACCGTGTGGAGCAGGGCGTTCGCCGGGCCGAGCCGAGTTTCGCCAACGAGTCGCGGGAGCAGCGCCATCGCGGCCGGTTTCTCCGCAGCACCCGCCACCGACGACAGGGCCGTCAACGCAATCACCACCGCCACGGCGCCGTCACTGGCAACGACCGCGGCTAGGGCCAGCATCAACACGAGCCGCATCACGTCGCCCGCCAGCAGCACGGATCTTCGGTCGAAGCGGTCTGCGACGGTCCCGCCGATCGGGCCGAGTAGCACGTATGGGATCAGCCGGCAGATCGTGGCCGCTGCGACCCAACTCGCCGAACCGGTCGCGCTGTAGACAAAGCCGAGCAGGGCGGCGTTGTAGAGCCAGTCACCGATCTGCGACGCGGCGCTGGCACCGATCAGTGCTCGGGCGTCTCTGATCTCGAGTACCCCGCGGTATGCCCCCCATCCCCCCATGCCGCCGGACGGTAGCCCATTTTCGGATCCGGTCCTGTTACGTGCCGCCCGACGTCCCGGCCTCAACACGGTCATCGAACCGTGCGTGCGCCTCACGGACACGATCCAAGGAACCCCGGCCCAGGAGCTTTGAGGAGTCCACCACCCTGCACCCGACCCTTGGTGTTGGCACCTACCGGGAGATGCCGGACGCTTCTCTTCTCGTGGTTGCGAACAGGGCCCTCCGGACGGCGGCCTCGCTTCCCTCGAGGTCTAGCGCGCCCGTGCGCTTGAGATCGTCGAGCGTCAGTGTGCGGGTTGCGAGCGCCAGGACTGACTCGGGCGCAGCAGTCAATGTGGCATGCGGTCTTTCGGCCGCGCCCAGAGTGACCCGCAGGCCCCAGCTACTCCGGTCCACGCCGATCGGTTGGTCGCCGCACACGATCGTCAGACGCGCCGGCTGTGAACTAGGAGATGAGCCAAGAATGGCGCGAAGCGCGACGACGAGCCAGCGGGGACGGAAGGTGTCGTCGCCGGGACCCGAGAGCATCCAGGTCGTACCCCAGCGGACGAGGGCAACGACGACGTCTTCGAGGTCTGCGCCGAGTGGCGTCAGTTCATAGAGGGCCGCAGTCGAGCCGTCGTCGGCAAGACGGCGTCGAACGACGCCGTCTGCCTCGAGTTGGCGGAGGCGTTGGGCGAGGAGATTCGTCGCGACGCCCGGGAGTCCGTGCTGCAAATCGCTGTACCGCGCTGGCGCGACGAGTAGTTCACGGATGATGAGCATCGTCCACCGGTCACCGACATGATCCAGGCTTCGAGCGAGTCCGCAATACTGCCCATACCTTCGCTCCATGACTTGACAATATCAAGCATAGTAGAAATAATCAAGTATATGGCTAGCCTCCAATCTCGACTACGGGCCCCGCAGTGCATTGACGTGGGGCACGGAAACCATTTCTCACTCCTCGACACGGTCGGTGGTGAGACTGCTCTTTTGTTGCTTCACGGCATCCCAGGTCATCGCCGAGCCTGGGACAAGGTCGTCGATCATCTGCCGGCTGGGTATCGCGTGTTGGTGCCGGATCTGTTGGGCTTCGGCGATAGTTCGCGCCCCCGGCCCGGGCCGAGGCTGCACGCCGCAGCGCAGGCCAAGGGTCTCGTCGCCATGCTTGACCGGTTGGGCATTCCGAGGGTGATTGTGGTGGGACACGATTTCGGCGGACCTGTTGCGCTCTGGATGACGCTGATCCGGCCGGATCTCGTAACTCAACTCGGATTAGCAGCATCCAATGCGATGCCCGACACGCCGATCCCTTTTCCGCTCAATCTGCTGAAGACACCGGTGGTCGGTGGTTTGGTGGAGCGCGCCACGATGTCGCCCGCTGCCTTGCGGATGATGGTCGGGCGCGGCGTGGGTCGACCCAAGGTGGACATCGACCGCCGTGCCTACGTTGGCGATCGACGACAGGCGCGTGCGATCCGCGCGATCTTCACGATGTCGCTTCGCAACCTTCGTGATCTCTACACACCGACAAGGGAGGCGCTGGCGGCACTCGACATCCCGACCTTCGTGGTGTGGGGAGACCGTGACCCTTTCTTCGATGTCGAGGAGGGCCGGCGAGTCGCGGACGCGGTGGCCGGCGCAAGCTTCACCGTTCTCAAGGGCGCGGGCCACTTCTTGCCAGACGAACGCCCGCAGGAGCTCGTCGACCTGATCGCCGAACTCAGCAACACGCAGAGCGCGGCTTGAAGCAGCCGAAGCCCTCGGGGATACTTCCTCGGGGCATGCCATTGGCAAGCTCCCACGCGAAGTAAGGGTTCATCCGGCGACCAACGAGGTGGTCGCCGAGTACGGCATTCCGCCTGGCGCAAACCCGTGCGGGGACATCGCTGTCGCGGGTGGTCTAGTGCAGGTGTCGAGTTGCAGGGTCGTGCCGTCGGTCAGTGTGATCGATCCGGGGTCCGGTGCGGTTCAGGTCGTCGAGCTCGAAGGTCTGGCCGCTGCGGTTGCTGTGGTCGACGGGCAGGCCTGGTGGGCGGTCCAACCGTCGGAGGACGAGGGCGCGTCGCAGCTTGTCCGACTGGGTCGTGGCCCGGCTCCACTGAAGCTCGTCGCCGTTCCAGGTGTCGCAGCGATCGGCGGTGTCGTCGTCGCGTTCGACTCGGTATGGGTGGGTGACGAAGCGAACGGTACGGTCACCCGGTTCCCGCTGAGCCTGCTCGGGTGACCCCTTCGGGGCGAGAGAAAGCGCGTCAACTTGGCGGAGCGAACAGTTCCAGCGGGATTCCGTCGGGATCCCGGAAGCTCACCCCGGAACCGTAACTGGCGTCCTTGATGCCGCCGTGGGCGATTCCGAGCTCGTCGAGTCGCGCAACCCAATCCTCGAGCTCAGCGCGATCGGCGCAGCCGAATGCAACGTGGTCGAGACCGATCCGTAACTCGCTGAAGGTCTCATCGGGCGCCGGTTGCTCGTGTTGGTGCAAGCCGACCAGTGTGTTGCCGAGAAGATACACGGTGTGGTGGAAGCCAGGATCGGTGTCTTCGTCGAGAACCGGACGGGACTCGAATAGCGCCTCATACCAGGGAACACTCACGGACAGATCGCGCACTGTGAGCGCGACATGCGTGAGGGGCGGGAAAGCTGGCATAGAGATCACTCCTTCGGGTTGTGTTTGGGATCACCTGTCTGACTTCGACGACCGTGGGGTTCCGCCTCGCGGTCGGCTGGTGTCGCCCACGAACCTACTCTCGCGTTGGGCTTGGCCATGGCATGGAAGGGTTCAGGAGTTCGATTCTCCTCAGCTCCACTAGAACTTCAGGCGGCAGCAGTTGTGCGGAAGCCGTTCCAAGTCGTCGTGGAACTGATGTCGACCGCGATCGAGGCGATGCCGGCACGGACCCGGGGGAGCGATGCACCGCCACGGGCGATGATCCCGGATTTGTCGGACGGACGTAGTGAGTCGCTGTCGTCGATCGTTACGCAGGCGCTACCGGGTAGACGCGCCTTTGCGGCAGCGAGAACGCGAGCATTCACGCCGACTTCCGAACGACTGGCTGTCCATCCACCTGGCAATGCAATCGGCCCGGCATCGCTGTCCAAGCCGAGCCAGCACTTGCCGTCGAAGTCGAGCAGCGAGTCGTGACGCTCTTGTTGGGCTATCGGGTGGCGCTTGATCTGTCGATGCGGAGCCCGGCGTGCGTCGGGGTTACCGCGAAATCGATCCGTCTGGTGTGTGATGTTGCCGTCGTCGGTCCAGGCGAGCTCATCTTCGTGACGCACAGCGATCAGCACGCGGTGATGCGGCCGCCACGCCTTCGGGGTCGTGGCGGCATCAGCCACGTATCCAAGAAGTTGTTCGGGGTAGCGGACCGCAATCAGAGCCAGGGCGCTACTGGCGAAGGCGAACACGGGAAGTTCGCGCATCGCTTCTGGCGGACGAGTCGGGTCGATGACGAAACTGCGCCCGGCGCGTAGCCGCCACGAGTCGTGCTTTCGTGTCAGCACCGCAGCGCGTGAATCGCGGCGCAGGGCAGCGACCTTCGCGGCGCGCCGCGACGTGGTCGTCCAGTAGTAGCCACCGAAGTCGACCCCTGCCTGCATCGTCACCACGGGGCCCGACGTGCCGCGTACAGCGAAAGCCTGGAAGTTGCGCGTCACGCGCGCAACTGCTTGATGTCGATCGTTGCCGGATCCAAGCCGAGGCGATGGTAGAGGTTGACAGCGAATCGCTTTCCGGTTCGCTGCATCGACGCCTTCATCACCCGTTCGACAGCTGCTGCGGATAGGCGGGGAAGCGGGAGCTCGACCGTCAGGGCGATGTCGACTTTCAGCTCGGTCTCGTCACCACGTGGGGTCAGCTCGTACGTACCGTCGGCGCCGGCGCGTTCGCGCTCGCCGTTCGCCGTCTCGTGGTTGAAGCGAATGAGGCGCGGCTCTATGAACTCCATTCGCTCGGTGAATGTCGGGGCGACAGAGATGCCCAGTGCCTCGATGCCCGTCAACTGCCATCGCCACAGATCACCCTCGACGACGATGGAGCGCACCAGAGGCGTGAGGGCGGTCAGGGAGGCAGGATCGGAGATCTGTGCCCAGATTCGGTCGGCGGTGACCGGAACGGTGGACGCGGAGATGTTCCGGGCGCTGAAGCTTGCCATGGACGAAGGGAGTACCCGAATATCTCGTGCCTAACCCAGCGTTCAGCGAAACACGAGCGGGAGAGCGACGAACATCAACGCCGACCACGTCACGTGAGTGACCACGGGCGCAAGCACTCCGTCGGTAGCCCTTCGTTGCAGGCTGACCACCACTCCGAGGAGCGCTGCGGCGAAAACCAGCATGATGTTGCCGGTTGCCAACGTCACGGCGGTGTATACCAAGACCGATCCCGGGAGTCGGATGAGCTTCGGCAGTGCGGGTTGGACTGCGCCGCGGAAGAACACCTCCTCGGCGACGCCGTTGGCGACGGTCAGCAGCAGAACGATCGGCCACGAACCGTCACGGGCAAAGTCGAGGACGCCTTCCACTCGATCGCTCAGCACCGGGATGTTTCGCACCACGAGCGCCCCTACGACGAACACTGCGGCGAGGGCAGCGCCGGTGATGATCGCGCTGACGACAGGCCGCCGACGTTGGCCGTCGTGCATCTCCCACCCGAGCGGCACGGGACCGGAGAGCAGCCCTCCGACACACCACACCACGGCGAGCGCGAGCGTGCTCGTGTAGAACACTCCGCTACCAGGTTCGGTCCGCAACCCCCAAGCGAGCGCCGCAACGCCGATCACCCCGAATGCGATGACGACGGCCCGCCGGCGAAAGCTGGGCTCGTCGATGACCGCGTCGCCCACGGGACCAGCTTACCGAGGGCCTTGCCCACCACGAGGTCCGGTTAACTGATCATCCCAGTTGCTATGGCCACGCGGCGTCGATCGACGCGAGCACGTCGTCGAGACTGGTCGTGGCAACCTCGTCGTGCGGGATCGCGGCCGGCTGCTGACCGTGTTCACGGTCGACACCCTCGGCGATGACATCCTAGACAATGACATCTTCATCGAGGTCTCGTTCGAGCTGCTGGCCGACAACGGCCCACACCCCGGCTTCTACATGGACTTCTGTGACATCGCCGCCGACCTGATCGGCTAGCAGACGCGCCACGACCGTCTTGGAGGCGGTCGGCATGTGACATACCCGACCAGAGGTGGGCGGACGCGTGGCCTGCGCGACAATGGCGATGTGATCGCGGGCGACCTGACATCGAGCCCGTT
>JANOCR010000110.1:0-2455 GCA_031412355.1 Ilumatobacteraceae bacterium
CACGTAGTCGAACGTCGTCATAGCTGCACGCGCTCCGCTGTGACGGCCACCAGTTCGCCGACGTCGTCGGCATCGGTGTCACCCGGGAACCTAAAGGCTGGTCCGTGGGCATGTATGGCAGCGACGACACGGCCGGTGGAATCGCGAATCGGCGCGGCAACGGAGTTGAGGCCGTCGAGGAACTCCTCGAACGCCCAGGCGTAGCCCTTCGCGGCAATGTCGGCGAATCGGCTGCGAATGGCGCCTGCATCGGTCAGCGTTCCACTGGCCGTCCGCTCGAGCGGCTGGGCGAGGTAGCGGTCGGCATCGATCGCACCGAAGGCCAGCAGCACCAGACCCGACGAAACGGTGTGGGCCCCGACGCGCTCGCCGGTCCAGTCGCGAACCTGAACCTGGTTGTCTGCGTCCACCTGGTCGAGGTATAGCACGTCGAACCCGTCGGCAATCGACAGGCCAGCGGCTTCGCCAGTGGCTTTGACCAGTGAATGAAGATGCGGCCGCACGGCAGCGATCAGCGTGCGCCCGGGCAGCACAGCTGCGGCGATCTCGACCATCCCGACGCCGATTCGGTAGTTGCCCCCTGGTTCGACCTGCTCGACCATGCCGAGGTCCTCCAGTGTGGACAGCATCCTCGACACCGTGCTCTTCGGAAGCACGACCCTGTCGGCCACGTCGGTCACGCCCGCCGGCCCGCCCGACAGACAACGCAGCACGGCGAATGCTCGCTCGACCGACTGCACCCCCGTCATCAGATCGCTACCATCAGCACGGGAACGCACCTTGCATGCGCGCCGCGTCGAGTGTGTTCTGCAACAAGCAGGCGATGGTCATCGGCCCGGTGCCACCCGGCATCGGTGTGATCGCACCGGCGATTTCAGAAACAGGCAAATAGTCGACATCGCCGACGATCCCCGCCTCGGATCGGGACACGCCGACATCGATCACGGTCGCGCCCGGTTTCACGTGTGCTGCGGTGATCATTCGGGCCTGCCCGGCAGCGGCAACGATGATGTCGGCCTCGAGGCACACCTCGACGAGATCCATCGTGCGCGAATGGGCAAGCGTGACCGTGGTGTCGATGCCTTTGCGACCGAGCAGCAGCACCATCGGTAGACCAACCAGTGTCGATCGGCCGACCACCACGGCTCGCTTGCCCACCGTGGGGACCTCGTAACGCTGCAACAGCCGCATCACGCCCAGCGGCGTGCAACCGACGTGGCCCGGTTGACCGCGCACGAGGCGACCCATCGATGCCTCGGTGAGGCCGTCGACGTCCTTCTCGGCGGGGATCAGCCGCAGAATGGGCTCTGCATCGAGGTCGCCGGGCAACGGCAACTGACAGAGGATCCCATGCACCGCCGGGTCGGCCGCCAAGGCAGCGACCGTGTCCTCCAACTCGGCCTGGCTGACACTGCCGTCGACAGCGACGTGACGCGACTGCATGCCTGCTTCGGCCGCCTTCTTCTGCTTGCTGCGCACGTAGATCTGGCTCGGCTTGTCGTCGCCGACCAGCACGGTCGCGAGGCACACGGGTGGGTTACCGGCGGCCTCGATCTCGGTACGCAGTTCGGCGACGATGTCGTCGCGGAGCCGTGCTCCGTCCATCACCACTGCGCTCAAGACAACCCCACGATCTCGCCGTGTTCGTCGAAGTCGATGATCGACGCGGCCGGCGCGGACCCGAGACCCGGCATGGTGGTCATGTCGCCGCAGATCGGGTAGATGAACCCGGCTCCGACCGAGGCGCGGACCTCGCGGACATTCAGGGTGTGGCCGGTCGGCGCGCCCTTCAGCGTGGCGTCACCACTGATCGACAGATGGGTCTTGGCGATGCACACCGGCAGACCGCCGAAGCCGTTCTTCTCGTAGCGAGCCAGCTGGGTGTTCGCCGTGGGTGTGTACGTGACGTTGGCCGCGCCGTAGATCTTGGTGGCGACGGATTCGATCTTCTCCTTCAGGCTGGCCTCGGCCGGGTAGCAGAAGGCGAAGGTGCTGGGCTCGTCGCACGCCTCGACCACTGCGTGAGCGAGGTCCGTGGCTCCCTTGCCGCCATCGGAGAAGTGGGTGCACACCGCGACCCGGGCCCCGACGGATTCGGCGATCTCGCGGATTGCCTGATGCTCGCTGTCGAAGTCGCTGGGGAAGGCGTTGATCGCCACGACCGGTGACACGCCGTGCACCTTGACGTTCTCGATCTGCTTGATGAGGTTGGCGGCACCGGCGCGAACGTCGTCGGGGTTCTCGGCCAACAGTTCAGGCGGCAGCGGCTTGCCGGCCACGATCTTGAACTTGCCACTGTGGGCCTTCAACGCTCGGACGGTGGCGACCAACACCGCAGCGTCGGGAACCATGCCCGAGTTGCGGCACTTGATGTTGAAGAACCGCTCGGCCCCCATGTCGGCGCCGAATCCCGCCTCGGTGATGAGGTAGTCGCCAGTGTGGATACCGATCAGAT
>JANOCR010000111.1:0-8787 GCA_031412355.1 Ilumatobacteraceae bacterium
GCGACATCCGCGTTGAACGTACGACCTGACCGCCACCGACGGGGGTCGAGCCCTGCCGTCGGCTCCTAGAATCGGTCGACATGGATCGGCGTTGTGTCGCTGCGGCGATCGTGGTGGTGCTCGCCAGTCAGGCCGCCGCCCCGGCCGCCGCCATCGCACCAGCCCGGGCGACACAGACGGCCACTCGCGATGTCGCGTTCACGCCCGGCGCAGAGTGCGATCTGGTCACCGCCATCTCGTTGTCGAGCAGACATCCGGCGACCAGGCAGTTCGTGATCGTCTCCACGGACTCGTGGGGATCGACCCTGGCTTCGCTTCAGGTCGTCGCCCGGTCGCATAGCGGCACGTGGCGGTGCCAGCAACCACCGGTCGCCGCGCGCGTCGGCAAGTTCGGTGTGCGGCCACTCGCCGAACGCCGATCGGGCGATGGTACGACGCCCGCCGGCGTGTTCCCGCTCGGCAGCGTGCAGGCTTGGGACGGGCAGCAGTTCGAGTTCTTCGGCAATCGCCCAGATCCCGGTGTGCGCGGCTCGTATCGGGTGGTGCGTGATGAGGACTGCTGGGGTGCCCGACCGAACACGGCGTCGTACCAGTCGCTGGTCAACGCACCGGGTTGCACATCACCCGACGAGTGGCTGACCCGAATCGGCGACGTCTACGGCCATGCCGCCGTCATCGGCGCGAACCTGGACCCGATCTTGGGCAACGCTCCCGGCGAGTTGGCGCTCGCTGCCGCCATCTTCTTGCATCGCCACTCGTATGCCGCGTCAGGCGCTTCGAAGCCCACCAGCGGATGCGTCTCGCTGGCCCAGACCGACCTCGAGATCGCCATCCGATGGATCGACCCCGTGCTCGGCGTGCAGTTTGCGATCGGCGAGTTGTCGTGGTTGCGCGACTTCGCCTAGGCGTTCGTGTCCGGGGGCTGAGGTGGCTGGTCGCTCGAATCCGCCCATCAATCTGAACATGGCGATCGCACCACCGAAGAGCGCGACGCCGAACAATCCGGAGCCGGCTTCCGTTCCGGCGAATGACACCCACACCGCGAAGAAGGCGAGTAGCGCGACCATCAACATCAGCGACATCACCCGTTGAGTGCCGAGGCGATCGTGGTAGGAAGAGATCAACGAGGCCAGAAATGCGGCGCAGGCGATGATGAAGATCCCAGCTAACAGCGACGTGCCTTCGTCGACCACGGGCGCGCTTTGGTCCGCCTGACGCAGCAGCGTCTTTTCCTGCAGATCGGCAATGTGGATCTCCGAGATCCTGATCGGCTCGTAGGGCTGATGATCTCCGACGGTGGGGGTGTCGGAGATCGCCTGCACGACGCCCATTCCCGCTTCGACGAACCCGATTGGTGTGTAGTCGGCGTCGAGTTGCGGGCTCGTGACGAGAGCGATCAGAAAGGTGGGAGCATCGCCCGGCTCGCCACCGTCGTACACGCTGAACGCGCCTCGCACGTTGCCGACCTTGTCCTGCTCGATCGCCAAACCGGCGAGTTGCGCCGAGCCCGCCTTGGCCACCAGCTGCATGTAGAACTCCGGCTCGACCCGTGTCACGATGGAGCCATTGAAGTCACCCGCAGCGAGGGCTCCGAGGAACTGTTCCACGTGCTTCGGGGCGTTCTCCGGCGCGAGGGCGATCAGGATCGGTCCGTTCGGCGTCGATAGAACGATGCGCGGATTCGTTTCGGGTGGTGTGTAAGCGGCGCAAGGCGCGGCCAACATCAGCGCTGCGATGCAGGTCAAACCACCGACGCCGGCCACGCGCCGGGCGAACCTAAAGCGCCTCATCGCCGGCCGCTGACAAGTCGAAGCGATGACGAAAGTGGTGATCGTGCCGTCGGATTACGCAACCGCCAGATCACCCCATCGACGAAGAAGTGGTGAATCTGAATTGCTGCGAGCATCACCGCGGTGCTGAACGCCAGCGGCTGGCCGAAATGCACGCCGAGGTGCGGCAGGCCCCAGAACAGTGCGTAGCCGCCGGCGATGTTGATAGCCATCCAACGCGCCGACTCCGACCATACATAGCGAACCGACGGATCGCTCTCACGCCTCGTGAGCCCTTCTCTCAGCTGGACGCTCCAGGCAATCAGGAGATATTGCAGCGAATGGAAGAAGGGAACCATGTAGCTGAACTGACCGGCCGGAGTGGCCACGAACCACACGTACTGCGTGAACGCCGGCAGCAACACGATCAACGGGATTCGGGACCCGCCGTTGACGACCTTCCAGATCAGCATTGCGATCGTGGCCGCAAGGGCCACCCACATCATCTTGGTCAGCGTCTGCGGTAACCATGCCGGCACACCAAGGGTCGGGTATTGCACACCGTAGAAGGGGTTGACGTGGAGACCGACCTCGGCCCAAGCGCTTTGCACCGCAAAGGTCAAGAAGATGAACGCGGTCAGGCAGTGCCGAAGCCAGCCGTCGATCACGAAGCCCGCTCGGCGGGCGTAGACCATGGTGATGCCCAGTGTCTGTCCTGAGAAGTGGTAGGGCGACCAGAGCAGGTACAGCTTTATGAACAATGGCGCGATGGTCAGCGGCGACAGGTAGCACCCGACGACTGCCGCGAGCATGACCAGCGGAGTGGCGTAGCTGGTCAGCGGGTATTGGGCGATAGAGGACCTGGAGTGGTACAGCCGGTAGTTGGTCGACGCAAAGTGCGGGTAGTTGCACACCCACACGAGCGTTGCGGCGATCGAGACCACTGACGGCGAGGCGGCGAGGTGCGGACGGAGGCGGAAGATGGCGTAGAGCAGCAGCGATGCGCCGCCGATCAGCATCGCATCGACCGGCGCATTGACGAAGTAGCGGTCGGTCGTCTGAGTCCGCGCCCGTGGCGCAGAGATCGTCAACGTGCCCATGCTCATCCCGTCACCCCAGCCATGTCGGCTTAAGACTAGTCCGCCGCCATTCTCGCCACCAGGGGGAGGGTGACAAATGGACCAAATGGCCCACATGACCCGAAGTCGGTCACCCAGTCAACCGACCGGCGGTCGGCCCACGCCGTTGTCGCAGGGCCGGGCTAACGTGACGTCGCACTGACGACGACCGGGGGAACACATGCAGCTCAGCACGATGCAGGACTATCCGCTGACGATTCGACCAATTTTCGAACACGGGCGCACGGTCCACGCCAACAGCAAAGTCATCACGTTCACCGGCGACGGGTACGTCGAGGCGACCTTCGCCGAGGTGGCCGATCGCGCCGATCAGTTGGCGGCAGCGCTGACCCGCCTGGGTATTCAGCCCGGAGACCGAGTCGGGACGTTCATGTGGAACAACCAGACCCATCTCGAGGCCTACCTGGCAGTGCCGTGCATGGGTGCGGTGCTACACACGCTGAACATCCGGCTGTTCCCCGACCAACTGAGCTACGTCATCAACCATGCCGACGACCAGGTGATCATCGTCGACGCATCGATCATCCCCCTGCTGGTGAAGGTTCGTGACCAACTGACCTCGGTCAAGCACATCATCGTCAAAGGCGATGGCGATACCTCGGCTCTGGGCGAGACGTTGGACTACGACACCCTGCTGGGCCTCGAGAAGACCGGCTTCGCCTACCCCGATCTCGACGAACGCACGGGCATGGCCATGTGCTACACGAGCGGCACGACTGGAAATCCGAAGGGGGTGATGTACAGCCATCGCAGTACGTTCCTGCACTCCCTGATGGTGACTTCCACCGCCAACATCGCTCTCGCCGAGAACGACCGCATGCTGGTGATCGTGCCGATGTTCCACGCCAACGCGTGGGGAACGCCGTACGCGGCGTGGATGGTCGGTGCCGATCTCGTGTTCCCACAGCAGTTCTTGCAGGCAGCGCCACTGAGCCGGATCATCGAAGAGACCCGCCCGACGTTGACCGGCGCCGTGCCCACGGTGTTGACCGACCTCTTGAACAACGGACGGGCGGCCGATCTGTCGTCGCTGCGCTTGGTGATGTGCGGCGGCTCGGCCGTGCCCCGTGCCCTGATCGAGGGATACCTCGACGTGTTCGGTGTTCCGATCGTGCAGGGCTGGGGTATGACCGAGACCAGCCCGGTGTGCGCGATCGGACATCCTCCGAAAGACATGGGTGACGACGACGAGGTCACATGGCGTACACGTACCGGCCGAATCCTGCCGGGCGTCGAACTGCGCATCACCGACGACACAGGCGCAACGGTTGCGTGGGATGGCGTATCGCTGGGCGAGATCGAGGTGCGCGGGCCGTGGATCACGGCGTCGTACTACCTGGTCGACGATCCCGAGAAGTTCCACGACGGTTGGCTGCGCACGGGCGACGTCGCCTCGGTGTCGCCGAGGGGGTACGTGATGATCAGCGACCGGGCGAAGGACGTGATCAAGTCGGGCGGCGAATGGGTGTCGTCGGTTGACCTGGAAAACGCCCTGATGGGTCACCCCGACATCGCCGAGGCCGCAGTCATCGGCGTTCCCGACGAGCGATGGGACGAGCGTCCGCTGGCGTGCGTGGTTCGCAAGTCGGACTCGGAGGTCACGGCGGCGGAATTGCGCAGCTGGCTCGCCGAGCGCACCGCCAAGTTCTGGCTGCCCGAGCGCTGGACGTTCATCGCCGAGGTGCCGAAGACCAGCGTCGGCAAGTTCGACAAGAAGGTGCTGCGGGCTCGCCACGCCGCTGACCAACTCGACGTCGAGACCCTGGTCTAGACGGAGGCCGCCAACGCTGCAGCAAGCGGTTCGGATTCGCGGACCCGCAAATCGGCGTTGACGCGTTGGCGTTCGAGCAGTTGCTCGAGTGTCTTCACCGCCTGAGGGATGGGGTGCTCGGCGAAGAATCCCTGCACGTCGGCCACAAGATGCGGCGTGGTCAATGTGGTGATCGAGCCGATCATGCGCACGATCGTGTTGCTGGGAAATCGTTCGAGCAACTCGGGCCATTGCCGACGCACGTTCTCCCACGCCATGGTTCCATGGTGCCGGTTGGCGATGCACCGATTCAGCAGGAACGGTGCATCCTGCGTCTTGACTTCGCCCGACAGCGCCAGATCGATGGTGCGCCTGATCTGGTCTTCCTGCGGGAACTCGGCGAGGGCGTACATGTAGCGCAACTTCAGCTGCGGCGTGTCAGCGGTGCGGAATCGCTTGACGTACTCGTCGAAATCGACATCGGTGCCGACCGAGGCGACGGCCGTCGCGGCGACTGCTGCCAACTCGGGGTCTGCGGATCCGTCGGCGAGCATGTGGCGGCAGCGGACCTGGGCGTCGACGTCGTTGCCCTGCACGGCCAGCAAGCTGACCACCAGGCCGCGGAGCTTCGACGTCAGGTCGGACTCGCCGTCGACCGGCTGCCAGCCGAGTTCTTCGGCGACCGGACGAACGAGATCCGCGATGCGCTTCTGCAGCGCCGCGTAAGCAGGCCCATCGACCAACCGGGTCAGGCCGCGCAGCCCGACGGCGATCGCCTGCCACACTGCCAGATCGCGGTCGTTCTGGAACGCCTCGGCGAAGGTCAGGAAGTCGGCCGCGGCCAAGCGTCCGCTGATCACCGCGTTCCACGCGTCGTCGACCAAGTTGTACCGATCGATCACCGTGAGGCTCGTCAGCGTGTCGCCGTTGAGCCGGGCGCGCAGTGTGTCGTCGTAGGCGACGCGCATGAAACCGTGGCCACCGGCGTTGACGACAACGGTTGCGTCCGGCGAGGGCAGCGGTACCCGGGCCTGTGCCGTGTCGAGCAGCAGCTTCGACTCGACGCCGTCGATCGACAGGTGGATTGGCACGACGAACAGCGTGGGATCGTCGGTGTCGGTGTAGGCGAATCGTTGCTGGTTCAGGACCAGATCGTTGCCGCCGAGGCGAGCCGAGATCAACGGGTAGCCGGGCTGCCAGATCCACGAATCCATCAAGGTGCGCACCGGCACCGCGGGATTGGCCTGCTCGATCGCATCCCAAAGGTCGCCGGTTTCGGTGTTGCCGTAGGCGTGGGCCTTGAGGTACAGGCCGATTCCCTGACGGAACTGTTCCTCGCCCAGGTATTGCTCGAGCATGCGCAGCAGCGACCCACCCTTCTGATACGTCAACACGTCGAACATTCCGTCGCAATCGGCCGGCGCCTCGACTGGGAACTCGACCGACCGGGTACTGGCCAGCGAGTCGGTCTCGAACGCCATGCTGCGTTCGAGACTGAACGTGGTCCAGCGCAGCCAGTCGGGCCGGAACGCATCGCAGCAAGCAATCTCCATGAACGTCGCGAAGGCCTCGTTCAGCCAGATGCCGTTCCACCATCGCATCGTCACCAGGTCACCGAACCACATGTGGGCGACCTCGTGGGCGACGACGTCGGCGAGGTTCTGCAACTCGTACTGCGTGGCCGTGGCCGGGTCGGCCAGCAACAGGCTCTCGCGATACGTGATGCAGCCGAGGTTCTCCATCGCGCCGGCGGCGAAGTCGGGCAGCGCCAGCATGTCGACCTTGTCGCTGGGATACGGGATGCCGTAGTAGCGCTGGTACCAGCGCAACGAGAACGCGCCGATCTCGAGTGCGAACTCGGTGAGATGGCCCTTGCCGGGCACGTGCACGACACGCAACGGAACGCCGTCGACGTCGACGGGTTCCGTGGCTTCCAACGGACCGACCACGAAGGCCACGAGATATGTGCTCATGACCATCGTCGGCTTGAAGACGACAACATGCTTTCCATCGGAGCGAGCGGTCCGGCTGGCCTCGGGTCCGTTGGAGACGGCGAGCAGGTCGGGGTCGACGACCAAGGTGATATCGAAGACGGCTTTGAACTCCGGCTCGTCGAAGCACGGGAACGCGCGTCGGCAATCGGTCGCCTGCATCTGCGTGGTTGCGATGACCCGCTCGGCGCCGTCCGCATCCTTGAACGTGCTGCGGTACCAGCCGCGCAACTTGTCGTTGAGCGTGCCGGTGAATGTGATGTCGATCGTCGAATCACCGGGCTCGATCGGCGCTGCGATGACGAGTCGCTCGGTGTTGGGCTCGAGGTGGAACCTGGCCTCGGCACCACCGACGCGCACGGATGTGATCTCGAGCTCATCGGCGTTGAGCGCCAGGGATGCGACAGCCTCGGTGGCGGTCACGTCAATGGCAACAGTGCCGGTGTACGTGGCGTTGTCTAGATCGGGTTCGAGCACCAGGCGGTACCGGCTGGGAACAGCGGTGTGTGGAAGGCGGTAGGGGTTGTCGCTCACGGCAAGGAGCGTATCCCCGGCGACCTTGGCCAGTAACCTGCACCGACGTGCCGGGCATTCAGTTTGACGTCGTCGGGATCGGCAACGCGCTAGTCGATGTGATTGCCCATGCCGACGACTCGTTCATCGGCAAGCACGACCTCGTGAAGGGCGCGATGACACTGGTCGACACCGACCGAGCCCTGTACCTCTACCAAGCACTCGGCGGTGCCATCGAGATGAGTGGCGGGTCGGCCGCCAACACCATGTGTGGGGTTGCCTCGTTCGGTGGCACGGCGGCGTACATCGGCAAGGTCAGCGACGACGAACTGGGCCAGGTGTTCGGCCACGACTGTCGTGCTGTCGGAGTGCAGTTCCGGCCCGGTGCACCGGCGGATGGCACTCCCACAGGTCGGTGCATCATCGTGGTCACGCCCGATGCGCAACGAACAATGAACACCTACCTCGGTGTGTCGTCGCTGCTGTGTCCCTCCGACATCGATGCCGACACGGTGGCAGTGGGCGAGGTGCTGTACATGGAGGGCTATCTCTACGACCGCCCCGAGGCCAAAGAGGCGTTTCGGTACGCCGCGCATGTGGCCCACACCAACGACCGTCTCGTGTCGCTGACCTTGAGCGACTCGTTTTGCGTCGACCGCCACCGCGACGACTTTCGTGCACTGGTGTCTGACGAGGTCGACCTGCTGTTCGGCAACGAGGACGAGTTGATGTCGCTGTACGAGGTCGACTCGATGGACGAGGCGCTACGCGCAGTGCGTCACGATTGCGCGCTGGCCGTCATTACGGTCGGAGCCGACGGCTGCATGGTCGTGACACCCGACGACGTGTTGCAAGCTCCGGCCCAGCCGGTGGAGCAGGTGCTCGATACCACGGGCGCCGGCGATCTCTTCGCGGCTGGTTTCCTGTACGGCTACACGCGTCGGCGACCGCTGGCCGACTGCGCCAGGTTCGGCGCGATCGCCGCTGCCGAAGTGATCTCGCACGTCGGTCCGCGGCCGTTGGTGGAGTTGCGTACGCTCTTGCCATGAGCGATTTCCGCAGCGTGGCGCGCCGCTGGCTGGCCGCCGAACCCGATGCCGACATGCGTGAGGAACTGGCGGGTTTGATCGCCGGCCCAGACGACGAATTGGCCATTCGCTTCGACGGGCGACTGCAGTTCGGCACCGCCGGTCTGCGCGCCGCGGTCGGTGCCGGTCCGCAGCGGATGAACCGTTTGGTAGTGCAGCAGGCTGCTGCAGGCCTCGTCGAGTACCTGTTGGAGGCAGAGCTCGATGCTGCGCGACGTGGCGTGATCATCGGGTACGACGCGCGCCGCAAGAGCGATGCATTCGCGCTCGACACGGCCCGCGTCTGCGCCGCCCGCGGCGTGCGGGCGATGATCTTTCCCCACGTCGTACCGACTCCGGTTCTGGCCTGGAACATCGTGGGTATCGGTGCTGCGGCAGGTGTAGTGGTCACTGCCTCGCACAACCCGCCGGCGGACAACGGGTACAAGGTGTTCACAGCGAACGGGGCGCAGATCGTGTCGCCCGTCGACGCCGAGATCGCCACGTGCATCGACCTTGTCGATCCTTGTGCTGTGCCGCTGTCGGCCCCCGATGATC
>JANOCR010000112.1:0-12800 GCA_031412355.1 Ilumatobacteraceae bacterium
CTCAGTGCCGTCAGCCGCTCGGCAAAGGCGGGCTCGCCGATGTCGTGGCACCACATGACGATGGCGTCCTCGGTATTCTCGTAGTACCGCTGGCGTACCCCGGCCGGCGCAAACCCGAAGCTGCGGTACAGCGCCTGGGCGGCGGTGTTGCTGACCCGCACTTCCAGTGTCATCGCCTCGCACCCGCGATTGATCGCCTCCCATGCAAGTACGGCCAGCAATCGTGTGGCTACGCCGGATCGTTGCCGGTCGGCGGCGACAGCGATATTGGTGACGTGCGCGTCGCCGACCACGAACATCAGACCCGCATATCCGACGACCACAGCGCCGGCTCGAGCGACGATGTAGTGGCGTTCACCGCCGCGCGCCAGATCCAGTTCACTCAGGAACACGTTTCGCGACCACGGCTTCGGATACGAGACCTGCTCGATCTCCATCACATCGGGGAGGTGTCGGCGACGCAACGGTTCGATCACCAGATCCTCGCCGGCGTCGCGCCACAACAGGCGCGACAACACACTCATCGTCCACCTCGCGACGCTGATGCCCGAGTCGACCAGTTGATTCGGGCGTCTGGAGCGCGCAGGTACAGCGGCTGAATCTCCCACGGGTTGACCCATTCCTCGCGCAGGGCGCGAGCGTGGGCCAGTTGCACGAGTGGGGCGGCCGACGGGTGTGACAGGAACTGTTCGGCGAAGTCGCAACGCACCACCGCGGCGATCTCGTCGCGATAGCGCAGTGCACCATCACCGACGCAGACACATTCATGGCCGCGTGCCATCAACTCGCCGATGAGGTCGTCGACGGAGCCACAACGGGGTTGACCGAGGCGCTGCACACCGCCGGGAACGGGCCGGTAGAACGCCGAGAACAGCTCACCCTTGCGTGCATCGATTACCGCGGCGACCTCGCGGCCGCTCTGGCGAAGTGGAAACGCCAGCAGGTCGAGCGAGCTGATCCCGATCATCGGTACTCGTAGCGCCTGGGCGATGGCCTTCGCAGCAGCAAGCCCGACGCGCATGCCGGTGAACAGGCCGGGCCCGATGTCGACGGCGACAGCGCCGAACTCCGACATCTCGACGTCGGCCTGCTTGCAGACGAACTCGATCGACGGCATCAGCGTCTCGGCGTGTCGGCGCCCACGGCAGACCTCGAACAAGCCCAGCACGCCTTCGTGTCCGCCGATGGCCACGCTGACCTGCTCGGTGGCGGTTTCGATTCCGAGGATCAGCATGCGAAGGCCGCCAGTCGACGCTCGATCTCTTCCCAGCGGGCAGCCCAGGCGCGACCGGCCGCACTGATAACGATGTTGCGGGCGTCTTCGTCGGCCTCGTCGAAATCGAGGCGCACGACAATATGGTCGCCCAAGGAGCCGGCGACGACATCGCCCCATTCGACCATCACGATCCCGTCGGATTCGAGCAGCTCGGCAAGCGCCAGATCGGCGACCTCATGATGCGTGGTCAACCGATAGATGTCGGCGTGATGCAGCGTCGCCCGACCGGCCGGATAGCTGTGTACGAGGGTGTAGGTCGGCGAAGTGATCGGCTCGGTCACACCGAGTGCCTCCCCGAAACCTTTGGCGAACGCTGTCTTGCCAGTTCCCATCTCGCCGGCGAGCACGATGAGGTCCCCGCGGCGCGTCACACCGGCCAGGGCCGCGGCGATAGCAGATGTCGTCGCCAGCGAGTCGGAACGAAGATGCAACATGACCGCGGATGATGCTAGAGGTTCAGGCTGTGGTGTATCGCCGGTCGATGCGCGACGAGATCCCGCAGACCACCTCGTAGCCGATCGTGCCGAGCAGTTTGGCCCAATCGGCGGCCGTGATCGACTCGCCGCCCTGACTTCCGATCAGCACCGCTTCGTCGCCGATCGCCACACCGGTATCGCCGCAGTCGACCATCAGTTGGTCCATGGTGACCACGCCAACTACCGGCCGGCGGCGCCCGCCGATCAACACCTCGCCGCCGACGTCGAAGAATCGTCGGGGCACGCCATCGGCATACCCCAGCGGCAACGTGGCCACGACGGTGTTGCCGTCGAACTTGTGCCTCAAGCCGTAGGAGATGCGGTCGCCGCTGCGTACCTGCTTGACGTGCGAAACACGGGCGCGCAACGACAGCGCCGGCCGCAGTGGGGCTGCCTGCTGGTCGAGCGCGGCCCCCGGCGAGATCCCGTACACGGCGATTCCAGCGCGCACCATGTCAAAGCGGGCTTCGGGTAGTGCCAGCGTCGCAGCCGAGTTGGCGGCATGAACCAGGGGCGCCTGGTGCCCGGCAACCGCCAGGGCGGTGATCACGTCGTCGAACGACTCGATCTGCACAGCGTTGAACGCGTCTGCCGGGTCGTCGGCCACGGCGAGGTGAGTGCACAACCCGGCCAGGCGCAACGCAGGTGAAGCGGCGATAGCAGCAGCCAGGCTCAGAGCATCGTCGGCAGCGGCGCCCACACGCCGCATCCCGGTGTCTATTTTGAGGTGCACTGGGTGACCGTGGCCACCGGCTGCGGCAATCGCCTCCAACTGTCCGTGGGAGTACACCGTCAGTTCCAGGGCTGAACGCACGGCGTCGACCAGCTCCGACGGCGGCTGTTCGCTGAGCACCAGGATCGGACAGTCGATTCCTGCGGCGCGTAGCGCCACCCCTTCTTGCACCAACGCCACACAGAGTCCGGTGGCGCCGCCGCTGATGGCTGCCTGGGCGACCTGCACGGCGCCGTGGCCGTAGCCATCCGCCTTGACCACGGCCCACACCGCTGCAGACCCGGCGATCGATGTCAGCAACTCGACGTTGTGTTGAACCGCGCCGACGTCGACCTCGGCCCACGCCCACCGAGTCACAGCAGTTCGTCCAGCACCGCCGGAATCAGGTCGGGGAGGTCGCTGGCGACAAGACCGTGCCGTTGGCCGCGCCGGCCCGCTTGGCCGTGCACCCACGCCGCCGCGGCGGCGGCATGCAACGGCCGCATTCCACCCGCCAGCAGCGTTCCGATGATGCCGCTGAGCACATCACCGGTGCCTGCCGTTGCCAAGCGGGCATCGCCCGCTGTGACCACCAGAGCGTCGCCACCGGGGTCGGCAACGATGGTGGCGGCACCCTTCAACAGCACGGTGCAGCCGCTGTCAGCAGCCAGGCGCCGGGCCGCGACCATTCGATCAACGCCGGGTTGGCTACCCGACAGCAAGGCGTACTCGCCATCGTGCGGGGTCAGGATCGTCGGTGTTGTGCGGCGTCGCAGCAACGCGATCGCGCCTTCCGAGCTCCAGCCCAAAGCGAACAGTCCGTCGCCGTCGATGACCATTGGCAGCGGCGCCTCTACCACGAGCCGCCGCACACTCGCCGCCGTGTCGTCGGTGCGGCCGAGCCCGGGTCCGACCACGATCGCGTGGAAGCGATCGAGGGAGGCCAGTGCTGCGTCCGCCCACGCGGTGCTGGGCAACGGCCGCTGCACGATCTCGATCGGCGCGTCGGTCAGGGTCATGCCCGGGATCGACAAGTGCACCATCCCCGCGCCGGAACGCATTGCCGCGTGCGCAACGAGGCGCGGCGCACCAGTCATGGTTGAGCTGCCGGCGATAATTCGCACGGCACTGCGCCACTTGTGGGCGTATTCGTCGCGCTCTGGCCACCATCCGAGGATGTCAGCCGCTTGCACCAGGTTCGCCCGTGCCCAACCGATGTCGAGACCGATGTCGGCCAACTCGAGCTCGCCCGCCAAGGCGCTTCCGGGGGGCATCAGCAGGCCCGGCTTCAATGCGGCAAACGTGACCGTGTGTGCGGCCGCCAACACGTCGCCGGCGATATCGCCGGTCATCGCGTCGACGCCGCTGGGCACATCGACGGCCAGCACGGGTGTCTCGCCGACGTCCGGTGGCGACCAGGTGCCGCGAAAGCCCGTTCCATAGGCCGCGTCGATCACGAGATCGGAATGCGGCAGCGTGGACGGGCACGCGGCGACGTCGAAAACGCGGACGCGCACGCCCTTCGCAGCGAGCTGACGTGCAGCCACCCGGCCATCGGCTCCGTTGTTGCCCTTGCCGCACAACACGTTGACCGTGCGGCCATATGCACCACCGAGCATGCGCAACGCTGCCCAAGCCACGGCCGACCCGGCACGCTCGATCAACACCTCGGAAGGCAGCTTGGAGGCAGCATCGATCGCGGCCATCTCCTCCGGTGTCACGATCGGCAACATTCCGATGAGGTTACGTCGTCACGAGGCGACCACGTAGGCGATGGCAACCTGGTCGGTGTGTGTGATCGACAGGTGCCAGGTGGCAATGCCGCGCTCATCGGCCAGTTCCGCAGCGCGGCCAGTGACGTTGAGATGTGGTTCGCCGCTGTCCAGGCGATCGACCCACACCTCGTGAAACCCGAACGCGCCGAGCCCCAGGCCCATCGCTTTCATCACAGCTTCTCGGGAGGCGAAGCGGGCCGCCAGCGACGGCACGGGGTCGGCCTTCGGGGCTACGTAGGCGAGCTCGTGATCGGTGAACAAGCGGCGCTGCATCGAAGGAGTCCTCTCGAGTGATCTGCGGAATCGTTCGATGTCAACCGCATCGATACCGATCCCGCGGATCACGAACGCCACTGATCTGCGGCTTCGGAGATCGGTGCGATCAGCAGGTCTGCAACGGGGAACTCGCCGAGCAGGTCGTCGCGGAAATCTCCCTCGGTTTCTGACACCCAGTCGACCAGGCGGTCGTACCGGTGGTCGTAACCCTGCAGCACGCCGCGCATGACCGGTGCGGGCAGGCGATCATGAAATTGCACATGCAACAACGTGATCCCGATGCAGATGCCCGATTTGACCTCTGGCACGAAGATCACCGTTCGATTGTCGGTGCGACCGCGCGCCACTAGAACCTGCCGCTCGGCGGCTACCCGTCGCTTGGTACCGACCAACTGCGGGTTGCGTTCGACCCGGCTCGACACCTGGGTCGACAGGCCGCCTCGGTCGACGATTGCAATTTGCGCGTCCGCCGCGGGATCACCGTCTATGCGATAGCGGGTGTACCCCACTACCAACTGCACTGCGGGATCGAGGTCGGCGAGCACCTTGAGGGTGTGATAGCTGAGCGCATCGCGGCCGGCACCGGCCGACAGCGTGGCTTGCACCAGCGCCCGGTCGAGCACACCTTCGTCGCTTCGGCTGATGCCGACAGTCACTGTCTTGGCCTGATGCTTGATTGCGTCGACGGGCCGGGTCAGCTCTTCGATCGCCCGCGTCAGCGACGCGGTGAGATCGTCGATCATCACACCTGGCGTTGCCACCTTGCCCGTGGCCCGCTGATACGCCTCGAGCGGCAGATCGTCGCGCAGGTCCGCCAGCATCGCCGACAGGCGAACCGCCGTCGATGCCTCGAGATGCCCGTCGTACAGACCCGAACGCAAGCCCTCGCCGAACCGCTGGGCGTGCTGACCGATGCCCTGGCGAACCCAGTCGAGCACCTCGTCGCCGTTGTCGGAGGCGATCAGGGCCTGTTCGATCACTTCCCTGGCCTCGCGCAGCGGTCGAGCTGAGGCATCGATGGCCAAGGCAGCCTCGTATCCGAAGAGGTGGCCGACCATCGCCGACAGGACGAACGCCAATGCGGAATCGACTGCCGGCACCGTCAGCACCGCGGCCGCTGCGGCGAATCGCTCGTCGCCCTCTGTAGCCACCACGATGGCCGTTGCCTTGTGGGCCTTGTAGATGGCCACTTCCTTGGCGACATCGTCGGCCGTGCCGCCGACCAGTCCGGCCGCACACACAAGGATCAGTGGTTCGCTCGACAGATCGATGTGCTTCTTGTCTTCCGTCACGTCGCAGGCGATCGACTTGTAACACAGCTCGCTGAGCTTGATGCGCACTTCCTCGGCGGCGACCGTGTTGGGCCCGCTGCCGACGATGGCCCAGTACCGCTTGGGCGGCGCGAAGCGGCGGGCTGCATCGGCGATGACATCGCGCCGCGACAGGACCTCGAGCATTGCCTCTGGCATCTGGCGCAACGACGTCAGCAGGTCGTGCCGCCGCTGCGCGGAACCCACATTGGCGGACTCCGTGATGGCACACGCCAGCAGCACTCCGGCCGCGACCTGGGCGTAGAACGCCTTCGTCGATGCGACACTCATCTCGACGTCGCGACCGTCACTGGTGTACATCACACCATCGGCCTTGTCAGTGAGATCACTGTTGCGTCGATTGACGATTCCCAGCACGGCTGCGCCGCGATTGCGTACGAGGTCGACAGTTCGGTTGGTATCGGTGGTCGTGCCACTTTGGCTGACGGCAACAACCAAGGTGTCGCTCATGTCGAGGCGCATGCCGAACCCGCTGAGCTCGGTGGCGGTGATCGGGTCGATATCGAGTTGGCCGTCGGTCAGCGCGTCGAGCACAGCGGCCATGCTGCGGCCGGCGACGGCGGCCGTTCCCTGGCCGATGACCTTGATCTTGGTGATGGTGCCGTCGGCCAGGCGAGCACGGATATCGGCAGGCAGGGCCCGCGCGCCCACCGACGCGCGGCGCAATCCGTCGACCTCGACGATCTTGCCGCGGACGGTCTTGCGAAAACTCGCCGGAGCCTCGCTGATCTCTTTCAGGAGGTAGTGCGGCGAGTCGCCACGGTCGATGTCGCGGGTGGTGACTTGTGCAATGGCGACGTCGGCTTCGGTCACGGGCAGTTCGGCACCGTCGTATGCCATGCGACGAATGCCCCCCAGCTCACCAGCCTGAGCACCGTCGAGGACGAAGACCTGCCCGCGGCTGCCCGACGACGAGCTCGACTCGCCGTCCATCCGCACGAAACGGGTGGTCTCTTCGACGACGCCGTACGGTTCGCTGGCCACGACGTAGCAGTCGTCGGCCAATCCCACGTAGAGGGCTTGACCACTGCCACGGAGCGCGAGAAACAGGTGGTTGGGTTGATCGGCAGCGGCAGCCCCGATGGCAACGCTGCCTTCGAACTCGGCAACCGTTCGGCGGAACGCTTCGCCGAACTCGGTCACGCCGTCGGCGACATGCCGCGCCATCACTGCAGGGATCACCTTGGCATCGGTCGTGATGGGCCCGGCGATGCGCAATCCGTGATGCACCTTGATGTCGGCGTGGTTGTCGACGTCGCCGTTGAGGGCGGCGACCATGTACGGAGCCCCGCCCGCTTGTTCGAGCTCTTCACTGTTCAGCGGATGGCAGTTGGCTTCGCTGATGATCCCGACGCTGGCCCACCGTGTATGGCCCAGCACGGTGAGCCTTGCCTCAGGCTGCGACAGGGCCAGCCGCAACAGGGCATCGGCGCTGATCGCCGAACGCAGCGCGCGGGTGTTGTCACCGAGCTCGCCGATCTCGGCGGCGGCCTTGTAGACGAAGCCGAGACATGGTCCCGCGACGCGGACGGAACCGTTCTGAAAGAGCGGGTCGCTGTTGCGCTCGCCCAGCATCTGGCGAACGGCCGGATCTGTCGCCGACAGCCCGTGGTTCCACACGAACAGGTGCAAGCCGGCAGAGTCGCGGCCGCGAACCTCGAGTCGATCGAGCGCCGACAGTGCCTGCTGCACGGCCAGATAGCCCGCCACGGCTGCGACTGCACTGTCGCGGCCCACCAGGGCTTCGACCTCGCGTGCGGTGCGGAGGCGGTCCATGCGGACAGCCCACGTCGCATCGCGGAGTTCGATCAGTTCGGTGGCGATGCGCTCCTGCTCGTCGGGGTCTAGCAACTCGTCAGACTCGATTCGCGCTTCGATCTCGGCAGCACGCGCGTCTAGTTGGTCGAGCCTGGCGATGATCCCGACCGACAGCTCGTAGCGCCCGATGAGGGCACGAGTCCCCGGAACGCCCTTCAGCAGGTCGTCACACCGACGCACGCAGGCCGCGGCGTCGGTGAGGGTGTCGGCGGCCACCGCCTCGTCCAGGTGGGCAAGGATCTCGGAACGCTCAGGCACCGGTCGCTGGGAGGGTCTGCTGACGATGCCGATGATGCCGCACATGGATCCCCAGGCTACCGATCGGTGGCGCGTCCGATCGGTCGGCCGCCTCCTAACCGAAGCGGGCCATCACTACCTTGGCGAGCTCGTCGGCGGTCGTCTGGGCGAGGGATTGCGAGGCGGCCTCGACCATGACTCGGATCAAGGGTTCGGTGCCGCTGGGCCGCACGAGAATGCGCCCTTCACCGTCCAGTGACGCCTCAGCGGCAGCGATCTCGTTGGCGAGATCGACATTGACGTGCGGATGGCGTTCGCGAACCGTGACATTGACGAGCACCTGCGGGTACGACGTCATCACGCTGCCAGCCATCTCGGCCAGCGAGCGACCGCTGCTGAGGGTGAACGCCGCAAGACGAAGGCCAGCCAGCAGACCGTCTCCCGTCGTCGCCAGATGGCGGTAGATGATGTGACCGCTTTGCTCACCACCGAGGGCGTAATCGCCGGCATCGAGCGCCTCCAGCACGGCGCGATCGCCGACAGCGGTTGTGACCACGTTGATGCCTGCGTCGTGCATCGCCTTGTGGAAGCCGAGGTTGCTCATCACCGTGACGACCACCGTGTCGTTGGTGAGCTGACCCTGGTCACGCAGCTGCAATGCTGCCAACGCAAGCATCCTGTCGCCGTCGACCACCGTGCCGAACTGGTCGACCGCGATCAACCGATCGCCATCGCCGTCGAACGCCAACCCGAGATCCGCCTGGTGGGCGACGACGGCGGCCGACAGCGATGCCGGATGTGTTGCCCCGCAGTGATCGTTGATGTTGCGGCCATCGGGCTCTGCGTGGATCACTATCACGTCGGCGCCCAGCCGCCGGGTGGCGTCGGGAGCCGCTTCGAACATTGCGCCGTTGGCGCAGTCCACCACGATCCGCAAGCCCCGCAGCGAATCGGGGGGATTCGTCTGGACTAGGTAGTCGCAGTACTCGGCGGCAGCAGCCGACGAGTGGACGTCTTGGTCGATGCAGGAGGACTGGGGATCCGGGCCCATCGCCGCTTCGATCGCCCGCTCGATGTCGGCGGTCAGCTTCAGCCCGCCGGCCGCGAAGATCTTCACCCCGTTGTCGCGATACTTGTTGTGCGAAGCCGTGATCATCGCTGCCGGTGAGCCGTGCCTGGCCGACAGGTATGCCAGTGCCGGGGTCGGCAGCACACCGAGGCGTAGCGGCAGGGCACCCGCCGCTCGTAGCCCATCGACCAGAGCTTGCTCCAGCGCCGGACCCGACTCGCGGGTGTCGCGACCGATCAACCATTCGCCCGCACCCAGCACATCGGCGGCGGCGCGACCTAGCGCGCCGACATACTCGACGGTCAATTCGGTCAGAGCGCGGCCGCGCACTCCATCGGTTCCGAAGCGAAGCTGGCCCACGGCCGAGCTTCGATCAGCGCTTGGTGTACTGCGGGGCCTTGCGGGCCTTCTTGAGGCCGTACTTCTTGCTCTCCTTGCGACGCGGGTCGCGGGTGAGCAGGCCGGCCTTCTTCAGCGTGGCCCGGGCCTCGGGATCGAGTTCGACGAGTGAACGGGCGATGGCCATGCGCAACGCACCGGCTTGACCGCTGATGCCGCCGCCGTGCATGGTCGCATCGATGTCGTAGCTGGCCTCGGTCTCGGTGACGCGCAGCGCCTCGGTCACAGTCATGCGCTGCATGGCCGTAGTGAAGTAGGCGTCGAACGCCTTGCCATTGATCGTGTGCGTGCCGGTGCCGGGGCGCAGGCGAGCGCGGGCGACGGCTTCCTTGCGACGACCGGTGGTCTGGGTGAGCGGTTTGGTTGCCATGAGACGGGTTCCTTTCGCGCTCAACGGGCCTTGGCCGCGGCGAGTTCGAGAACGACGGGGAGCTGGGCGGCGTGGGGATGCTCCGGCCCTGCGTACACCTTGAGCTTCTTGATCATCTGTCGGCCGAGGGGGCCCTTCGGCAACATCCCCTGGATGCTGCGACGGATGGCTTCTTCGGGCTTGCGACCGAGCAACTTCTCGTACGTTTCGGTCTTCAAGCCACCCGGATAGCCGCTGTAGCGGTACACGCCCTTGTTGGCCGCTTTGTCTTTGGTCAGCACGACCTTGCTGGCGTTGATGACCACGACGTGGTCGCCGGTGTCGATGTGCGGTGCGAAGATTGGCTTGTGCTTGCCTCGCAGCACCCGGGCGGCCTCGGTGCACATGCGGCCGAGCACCAGCCCGTCGGCGTCGATGACGTGCCAGGCGCGGGTGATCTCGCTTGCTTTCGGGCTGTAAGTAGGCATTCCGGACCTTTGAGAACTAGGTGTCGCCGCCCGGCGATGCGTCGCCAGGGAACCGTGAAATGATACGGGCTTCTGGCCGAAACCGGCAAACGAGCGCCCCGAAATCGGGCGTGACGAGGCGAATCAGGCCGGGTTTGCGTGCCACGAGTCGCGATGGCACTCGATCACGGCATCGAGCCACTTCTCGACTCTGGCAGCAAGGGCAGGAATCGAGTACTGCTCTTCGACCCGCTGGCGACACTCGACACGATCCAGTTCGCCAATCCGGCCGACCGCGGCTATCAAACCGTCGATATCGTCGGGTGCTACGAGGAACCCCGTCTCGCCATCGTCGATGATCTCGGCGGGGCCCCCGCGTCGATACGAGATCACCGGCACGCCTGTGGCCATGGCCTCGATCGCGACGTTCCCGAACGCCTCGACCCACTTCGGTGCCATCACGACCGCCGCGCATCCTCCGATGGCAGCCTGCAGTTCGTCAGTGGGCAAGAAGCCCTCGTATGTCACCTGCGCCGACGGGTGGGCGGCGACTGCCGCGTCCCAAACCGATCGATCCTGCATGAGACCCCACACCTTCAGCGGCATGTTGGTGGCATCGGCGACAGCGACGACGTCGGCGAGCCCTTTCTCGGGCGAGATCCTGCCGATGAAGCCGAGATGTTTGGGGTCGTCGGCAGCGATGTGCAGGTCGTATCGCTCGACGGCTACACCACTGCCGATCACGGGCACCTGACCGGCCAGTAGCGGAAACGTGTCGGCCTGGGCCTGGCTGTGCATGGCGATGTTTCGAGGTCGGAGCGCGGCAGCGCGGGTGATGGCATCGTCCATCGCGTCGCTGAGCGTCGCCATGCTGACGAGGTGCGCCAAGGGTGTCGTCACGAAGAACGGAGTGAGGTAGAAGGGCAGCCAGTCGTAGGCGAGGTTCAAGATCACGTCGAAGTCAGCCTGATGGACCCTGGCCCACTCGCACATCGCTGCCAGCACGCCATCTGCCGGGACGGTGACCACCGTGTCGCGCTCATCGGTGTGCGCACTCGGTTGCAGTGCTCCGGGTATCTGATGAACCACCGCACCGACGTGCAGGGATCCCGCCGGGGCCAGCACTTCGACGCTGTGCCCGCGGCCGGTCAACCCGAGCACCAGGCTGTGCAGCGTCAACTCCACGCCTCCGCCGGTCCCGCTGCCGAGAGGTCCGACAGGGGTCGAGATGATCAGTACTCGTTGTGACGGCATCAGTCCTCCCCGCGGCACTCCGGTCTCAACGACCACGGTGGCGGCATTGTTCCCATCAGTCGTACCCCACTTGCCACAGGCACAACCCATGTGCCGGTGCCACCTGACCGGCGGGTTGACGATCCTTGGCCAACAGGATGCCGCGTATGTCGCCTGCATTCAGCCTTCCAGCGCCGGCATCGACCATCGTGCCGACAATCGCGCGCACCATCTGATGACAAAAGGCGTTGGCGCGAATGTCGAAGCGAAGCAACCCGCGTCCGTAGTCGCTCGACACCTCCGACCATCGCGCAATCATCACTCTGCGGCTCATCGACGGTTCTGCCTGGCCGACCACCGATTTCGGACGACGGCAAAATGAAGAGAAGTCGTGTTCGCCGATCAATGGGTCGCAGGTCAGGTGCAGAGTCGGCAACGACAGTGGTTGCGCCACGTGCCATGAGGTCGACGCCAGGAACGAGTTCGGCTGCGGTGCGTTCCAGATGTCGTACCGGTAGTGCCGCCACTTTGCGGAGAAGCGAGCGCTGAACTCGGCCGACTCTGCCCATGCCGCATCGCGGGCAACGACCGCCGGGGCGCACATGCGATTGATTCGCCGCACCAGCACGTCGAGGTCGGTGTCGTCGGGAAGGTCGCAACTGACGACCTGTCCCCATCCGTGCACGCCTGCGTCGGTGCGGCCGGCGCCGACGAGATCGACATGTTGTCGCACAACCCTCTCCACGGCCTCGCGCAGTTCCCCCATCACTGTGCGGACGCCGTCGTTCTCGGCGAAACCGTGAAACGACGTGCCGTCATACGCAACGGTCAATCTGGCCCGTCGCAGCATGGAGGTCAACGATACGCCAGCCGCTGAACATCGTGCCAAGTGCTGAGCGACCGGACCTAGTGCTCGTACACCTCTACGCCCTTGGCGTACTCGTTGCGGAACAACTCCAACACCTCGCCCGGGTTGGCGTGACGCCCGACCGCGTGCTTCGAGAAGAGGACCTTGTCGTCGACGATGACGTCGAAGATGCCCCTCGACCCGGTGACCAGGCGAAGGTCATCGATGACGTGTTGGTAGTCGTGCAGCAGATCGTGGGCGGCGCTCACGGCGCTCTCGGAATAGTCTCAAGGTACGCAATAGGTGATCGAGACGCGGTGCTTGCTCACTCGGCCAGCCTACGCGCTTTGGGTGTTCGTGACTCGTCCGGGACCTAGCTCACAGCGCCGACGACACTCACGCAGATCGCGTCGCGGTCGTCGCTGAACTCCGCTGCGGTTGCACTGAGGGTGGCGTCTTCGAGCGCTTGGATGCCGACATCGACCGTGCTGTCCCATCCGCGCGGGGCGACACTCCGGAACGCTCCCGGCACGCC
>JANOCR010000113.1:0-46424 GCA_031412355.1 Ilumatobacteraceae bacterium
GCGTTTGCGGATCGGGCCAACGACGAACTGCATCACGAGGGTGACTAGGGCGATGCTGGTCAGCACTCGCAGGCCGAGGGGGATCTTGACCAACAGGGGTGCAAGAACCACCGAGAAGAACAACGCCGTCGGATAGACCCAGGCGACGTCGATCGACAACTTCTTCCACATCGGGCGCTTCGGCTCGGCATTGCCGGCAGCGTTGAACCACTCCTCCACACCTACCGTTCGTTGCATACGCGTGCTGGTGACGAATTGATCCGAGCGATCCATCAACTCGTTGCGGATCGCCGAACGTTCCCACACGCGCAACATCAGCCCGTCGGAGAAGCGCACGATGATCTGATATTCGCCACCATCGGCGCCGGGATGCAAGACGGCTGCGCCCAGGCAACCGGGGAACTCGCGCACCGCCGTCACCAGTTCGTCGGCCCAACGCAAGAACTCGGCTTCCCATCCTGGCGCGACCGTGCGCGCAACGGTCACCGTCACCGGATGCGGAGCGATCCGTGGAAGTTGACCCGTATCGAACGGACCAGAAAGCGGTACTGACATGGCGCGATCAACAATAGCGACAGGCCGGGCACCCGCAGTAGGGACGTCAGTCCTTGGCGAGTTCCCAGTCGATCTTGGGTACATCGCGGTACAGGCGCTCGATCTCGTAGTAGGCGCGGATCTCGTCGCTGAACACGTGGATGACCGCGTCGCCGTAGTCGATCAGCACCCACTGCTGCTCGGCGACACCCTCGACTCGCAGTGGTGACCGACCGTGTTGTTCGCGCACGGCCGTCTCGATCTCGTCGACCACCATGCGCACCAACCGACGGTTCGAGGCACTTGTGATGACGAAGTACTCGGTGATCGACAACACATCACCGACGAACAACACCATGGTGCGCTCGGCTTTCTTGTCATCGGCGGTGCGTGCTGCGGTCACGGCGAGAGCCGCTGCAGACGCTTGACTCATGCTGTGGTCTCCGTCGGCTCGACCGTGCTCGACGTCGAGGTCGCATCGGGGGCCGTCAGATCGACCTGCTCGAGGTAGTCGGTGCCCAACGAAATCGTCTCGTCGACACCACCCAACCGCACCTCGGGCGACTCGATCGTGATCGTGCCGAAGATGGGATGTTCGGTCGGTTCGGCCGCGGCCAGCGTCGGGTCGTAGATCAGGAACGTGGTCTCGGCCTTCGGCTCCGCGTTGAGATCGACCGACACCACGTTGCCGCCGAACGACAACAGGATGCCGATGGTCTTGCGCACCTGCTCGTCGTAGCCGGGTGGCGCCTCGACCCGGAACGACAATCCGCTGGCCGGTCGCGACATCGACGCAGGGGCGATGCTGGCGAACACCAGGATGGTGTCGGATCGATCGAGCTCCTCGATGTCGAGATCCTCGGGATTCCGATCAGCGGCCAGCGGCCGACCGACCAGGCCTCGCGAGCCGACCGCCCCCGCGAACAACCTGGTCGTCAGCTCGGCGAACGATCCCGGGAGCCCAGCACTCAGCGTCTGGCCTTCCCGCCCCGAACCGAGGGCCGCGGCGACTCCGGACCAAACCTCCTCGATGGTGGGCCGCCGAAGGCGTTCGGGCTCCGTCGGTGACTTCGTGGTGATGATCTCGGCAACTTGGGCGGTCGACAGCGACGCCGGTCCGGCGCCGTACAGCGGCAGATCGTCGGGTCCAAGCACGTCGCGAGGCAGTTCCACTTGCACCGGAGGCAGCGGTCCCAGGAACGCGGTGAACTCGTCGCGGGTCATGACCGCGCCGAAATCGATCGTGACGTTGAGCGCCGATTCGAGGTCGACGCGTAATTCAGCCTCGCCGCCGAGCGCGTAGGCGTCGTGCAGCGACAGCAACTGCTCGCCGCTGCCGATGTCGGCATTGATCGGCACCGACACGATGCTGCCTCCGCGCTGGTCGTAGCCGGCGGCGGAGATGTCGGCGTCGGGCGCGAGCACGAACACGGTGATGCTGGTCAATTCGTTGTTTCCGCTGACGGTGGCCAGCATGGCCGTCGGGGTCTGCGGGAAGGCCTGTTCGGGCAGGACACCGGCCAGCGCATTCTTGCCAGCGGTGGAGTTCGAGATGGCCTTGGCACCCACGTACAGCAGCGTGGGCGCCGCGACGGCAGCGACGACGCCGGCCGCCAATGCCATCAACGTCTGCCATCGACGGCGCGAGGCAAGCGCTGTCATGCGGCGTCCCGGTACAGGTTGCGCGCGGCGATGATGCCGAGCACCGGCTCGGTCACGAGATAGTCCAGTGGTCGCCCGTCGAGCACACGGGCCCGCAGGTCTGTGCTCGACACCTCGAGTCGCGGCACCTCGACGCGCAGCCAGTCGAATCCCGCGGGCAGTTCCACCGGCTCACCGGGCCTGTCGACGACCACGAGGCGTGATTGGGCAACCACTTCTTCATGGCGTTCCCAGGTTGTGAGCCCCGATGCGGCATCGTCGCCGACGATAGTGAACAACTCGGCGTCGGGGTACGTGTCGGCGAGCGAGGCCAACGTGTCGGCGGTAAAGCTGGACCCACCGCGTCGGATCTCGGCATCGCCGGCCACCAGGCCGTCAACATCGGCCACAGCCGCCTCGACCATCGCCAATCGGTCCTCGGCGGGCGAAATCGTGCGGGTGCCATGCTTCTGCCACGGGGAGTTGGCCACCATCAGCACAACGGCATCGAGATCCAGGGCGTAACGCACGTTGACCGCAGTCACCAAGTGGCCGACATGTGGCGGATCGAACGTGCCACCGAACAGTCCGATACGCAGGGGCACAGAGGCCAAGTCTAGGGCTGACAGCCCCCACCACGCAGGCAGCCCTGACCTGCGTATTTCTTGACGAGAAACGGGGTATTGACATGACAAATTCGCGCCGATGTAGTACTGTTGCCCGGTCCCCCCATTTCTGACCCCCCCAATTTACCGACAGCGAGCGAACCGGCCCCAGAATGCGAGCCGTGTACCTCTTCCGGGAAGATCCTTGAGTGCCGATCCCCCGGCGTGCCCCAGGCACGTGTCAACCGGCACAGTATGCCCCCGGAATACGCGATCCCACAAAGAAGTTGAGAACAATTGCCATGAATGACTCTATCGGTCTCTACCTGAATGACATCGGAAAAGTGTCGCTGCTGAACGCTGAAGAAGAGCGTCAGCTGTCGCGCGTTATCGAAGCCGGCCGCGAAGCCGCCGAGCGTCTCGCCAACGGCGAGAAGGGCGCCGCCCTCAAGGCGGCCGTTGCTTCCGCCGCTGACGCCAAGGATCGGTTCATCCGCTCCAACCTCCGCCTCGTTGTCTCTATTGCCCGCCGCTACCCACTCCCGCAAGGAATGGACCTGCTCGACCTCATCCAAGAGGGCAATCTCGGCCTCGAGCACGCCGTCGACAAGTTCGACTGGCGCCGCGGTTTCAAGTTCTCCACCTACGCCACCTTCTGGATCCGCCAGGCCATCGGCCGTGCACTTGATCAGAAGGCCAGCCTCATCCGCATCCCGGGCGATCGCTCGGCGAGCTTGCGTGCCGCGCTTCGTCAGGCCTCGGGCGACGGCGAGACCCTCGACATCGGCAATGCCGAGTTGCACCGGCTCACCACCCCCGTGTCGCTCGACAAGACCATCGGTGACGATGGCGATGCCACCCTGGGCGACCTGATGGCCAACGGCGACGGCACGCCCGAAGATGCCGTGATGGCCATGGTCGACAGCGAATTGCTCGACGAGCTGCTCGGCACGCTCGACAAGCGGGCCCGCTACGCAATCGAGGCACGCTTCGGCCTGCTCGACGGAGAGCGCAAGAGCTTCCGCGAAGTCGGCGAGAACCTCGGCGTCACCGCCGAAGCCGCCCGTCGCCTCGTCAGCCGGGCAGTCGCCGGCCTCCGCGAAGACGCAGTGCGTATTTTGGCGGCCTGAGAAGCGTCGCCACCGTTAGCATTGCTGCGTGGCAAAGGCGTGGACACCTTCGTCTTGGCAGGGGTTTCCTGCCGAGCAACAGCCGGAATGGCCAGACCATGGCGACCTTGATCGCGCCCTGAAACAGATTGCGTCGTATCCCCCGCTGGTGTTCGCCGGCGAGGCCCGCTCACTGCAGACCACGTTGGGACACGTCGCCGCCGGCAATGCCTTCTTGCTTCAGGCCGGCGACTGCGCCGAGAGCTTCGAGGAGTTCTCGGCGGTCAACATTCGCGAGAAGTTGCGAGTCATCCTGCAGATGGCCGTGGTGCTGACCTACTCGCTGGGCGTGCCGGTGGTCAAGGTCGGGCGCATCGCCGGCCAGTTCGCCAAACCGCGCTCGGCTGCCTTCGAGCGTGTCGGCCAGATCGACCTGCCAACGTTTCGCGGGCACATCGTCAACGACCCAAATCCCACCGAGTCGGCCAGGGTGCCATCAGCCGACCGGTTGGTGCAGGCCTACCACCAGTCGGCGTCGACGCTGAACCTGCTGCGTGCCTTCACCAAGGGCGGGTTCGCCGACCTCGGCCGGGTACATGCCTGGACCCAAGAGTTCGTCGCTTCGAGCCCTGAGGGCCGCGCCTACGACCAGATCGCCGCCGAGATTGATCGGGCCCTGCGTTTCATGCGCGCCTGCGGCGTCGACACCGAGAACAACCACAACCTGCACGAGGTCGACTTCTACACCAGCCACGAGGCCTTGCTGCTGGGTTACGAGGAAGCACTCACCCGGCAGGATTCGCTTGGTGGTGGTTGGTACGACTGTTCCGCGCACATGTTGTGGATCGGCGAACGCACCCGTCAACTGGACGGCGCCCACATCGAGTTCCTGCGTGGCGTCGGAAACCCGGTGGGCTGCAAGATCGGGCCAGGAACGTCGGCCGACTTCGTGCTGGAGCTGTGCGAGAAGCTCAACCCCGCCCGGATCCCCGGCAGGCTGACGCTGATCACTCGCATGGGCGCCGATCGGATCGAGGATGGATTGCGCCCGCTGCTGCGGGCGGCGCGCGACAGCGGGCACCCCGTGGTGTGGGCGTGTGACCCGATGCATGCCAACACGTTCACCTCGGTGTCGGGCCGCAAGACACGCGACTTCGATCACATCGTCGCCGAGATCGGTGGCTTCGTGCGAGCCCACACCGCTGAGGGCACGTGGCCTGGTGGAATTCACGTCGAACTGACCGGCGACGACGTAACCGAATGCATGGGAGGCGCTGACAAGATCCTCGACAGCCAACTCGACGACCGCTACCAGACGATGTGCGACCCGCGCCTCAACGCCCGCCAGAGCCTCGATCTGGCGTTCCAAGTGGCTGAGATGCTGCGCTCCACCGGCCTCGCCTGAGCCTGCCGTGAAGGCGCTGCGGCTGATCGACACCTGGCCGGTCGAAACCGCTGCCGCCGCCGTGATTCGACCCGACGGTTCGACCGACACCGCCGGGGATCAGCAACACACGTTCCGAATCGCCTCGGTCGCCAAGACCATCACCACGTGGGCCTGCCTGGTTGCCGTCGAAGAAGGAATCGTCAGCCTCGACCAGCCCGTCGGCCAGCCTGGCTGCACATTGCGCCACCTGCTGTCTCACGCCGGCGGATACGCATTCGACGGAAGCGAGCCGATCGCCCGGCCGGAGCGCAACCGGATCTACTCGAACACGGGCATCGAGATGGCCGCCGTTACCGTTGCCGAAGCTGCCGGCATCGCCTTCGAGCGCTACCTCAACGAGGCCGTGCTGCACCCGTTGGGGATGACGGCTACGTCGTTGAAGGGCTCTCCCGCCCATCGCATGTGGAGCAGCGCTGCCGATTTGGTGCACTTTGCCGCCGAGACACGCGCGCCAACCTTGATCTCCGCTGCCACGGTGGCGGATGCCACGACACCGCAGTTCGCCGACCTCAACGGCGTCGTCCCGGGCATCGGCCGCTTCGCGCCCTGCCCGTGGGGCCTCGGTTTCGAGATACGCGGGTCCAAGCATCCCCATTGGACCGGCGCAATGAACTCTCCCGCGACGTTTGGACATTTCGGTGGGGCCGGTACCTTCATGTGGGTGGATCCTGCCGTGGGGGTGGCTTGCCTCGCTTTGACCGATCGTCCTTTCGACGAATGGTCCGACGAGGCCTTGCATATGTGGTCCGCCTTCAGCGACTCCGTACTGGCTGAGGCAACAGCGTGATGTACCGGCCAGGTGATCGCGTCCGGTTCGAAACAACCGGAGACGACGGCTGGCCGCTGATTCGATATGGCTTCGTCGGTGGCGTGTCCGGTAACGGAGGCCCGGTAGTCGTCATGCTGGACGGCGAACTGAGTGGCGATGTCGTCAACCGCTCGGAACTGCAACCCGTCACCATCACCAGCGTCGAACTGTGCCTACGCGGAGCCGACCTGATCGACGATCCCGAACTTCGGCGGGGCTTGGTGGCCCTGTGGCATGCCGAAGCCGACAGCGCCGGCCTCGACGTCGACGAGTTGCACCCCATCGGCGACGGCGAGAAGGAGTCCGATGCCTGTTGGGCACTCGCCGAACTGATGACCGCCGACCAGCACTACGTTGTGCGCGCTCTGCAGTTGCCACACGAGCCCGAGATCATCCGAGTCCGCGCCGAGAACCGCTAGTCCAGTGGAGTTGTTCGAGTCACCCGGGTGGGCGCCGAACACTCCAGCAGGGCTTTAGCTCAGGCGCTCGACGATCATGGCCATGCCTTGGCCGCCGCCCACGCACATGCTCTCCAGACCAAACGTCTTGTCCTCGTACTGCAGGCCGTTGATCAGGGTGGTCATGATGCGGGCACCGGTCATGCCGAACGGATGGCCGAGGGCGATCGCGCCGCCGTGCACATTGAGTTTGTCCATGGGAATGCCGAGATGCTTGGCCGACGGGATGACCTGCGCGGCGAATGCCTCGTTGATCTCGACGAGATCGATCTGATCGATCGTCATGCCGGCTCGCGCCAGCGCCTGCCGGCACGCCTCGATGGGGCCGAGGCCCATGATCTCGGGGTTGAGGCCGGAAACGCCCGAGGCGACGATGCGCGCCAACGGAGTGATGCCGAGTTGCTTGGCCTTGGTGTCGCTCATGACCATCACCGCTGCGGCACCGTCGTTGAGTGGACAGGCGTTGCCGGCCGTGATCGTGCCATCGGGACGGAACACGGGCTTCAACTGGCTGACAGTCTCGTAGTTGGTTCCCGGGCGCGGACCGTCGTCCTTGCTGACCACGCTGCCGTCTTCGAGCACCAGGGGCGTGATCTCGTTGTCGAAGAACCCGTTCTCGGCGAACTCGCACGCCAGGTTCTGGGAGCGAACACCGAAACGATCCATCTCTTCGCGTGTCACGCCTTCGAACTCGACGACGTTCTCGGCGGTCTGCCCCATGGCGATGTACATGTCGGGCAGGCCCGACGGTGGCGTCCACGGACCCTGACCGCCCTGGGCGCGCAGCTTGGTGCGCTCGCCCGATGGCTTGAAGATTGCATTCGGGGCGGTATCGCTGGCGCCCGATGCATAGCGGCTGACGGTCTCGACGCCGGCGGCGATGAAACAGTCGCCCTCCCCCGCCTTGATTGCGTGGAACGCCATGCGAATCGTTTGCAGGCTCGACGAGCAATAACGATTGACGGTGACGCCCGGAACATCGTCGAGTCCGGCCAGCACGGCGACGACGCGGGCGATGTTGAAGCCGCCCTCGCCTGCCGGTTGGCCGATGCCCATCATCAGATCGTCGATGTCGCCGCTCTGAACCTGTGGAACCTTCTTCATCAATGCCTCGACGATCTGCGTCGACATGTCGTCGGGGCGCAGCGTGGTGAGCGAACCCTTGTTGGCGCGCCCGATCGGGCTGCGAGCGGTGGCGACAATGACTGCTTCAGGCATGGTGATTCCCCTTGTTGTGTGAGAACGAAGTTACCGGGTGTCGACCACTCGGAACGTTTCGGCGGCAGCGCCATCAGATAGGCCGAACTGCTTGGCGGTGTTGATCATCCACTCCCGAACCATGGCGGCTGTGCGCTGTGGATCGGTGTGTTGGCTGACGTGGCACATCAATGCGTCGATCTTGCGGTCGACGGCGGCAGTGACGTCGATCGGATGCGTCCCGGTCGACCCACCCATGATCCACACCTCGTCGACGGCCCACGGCTCGAGGGCCTCTTCGAACAGTTCGGGAAAGGCGAATGGGTTGCGCGCGTCGGGATACACGGCGCACAGCGTTGCCTCGCCTGCGGCGAGATGATCAGGATGGCTGGCGTAGATGCGGTCGAGGTTGCGCTCGGGCGACTGGGTGATGACAACCCGCGGCCGAACACGGCGGATGACCGCGCTGATGTCGGCGCGCAACTGCAATGTCGCCTGCACGCGACCGTCGCCGTGGCCCAGGAACACGAGATCGGTGACGCCGACCTGCTTGGCCGCGTCGGTCTGCTCTTTGCGACGCAGCATGGCTACATCGTGGCGCAGGATCGCCCGATCGCTGCCACCGGCATCACCGTCGGTGACCAGGCAGTACGTGACATGCACACCGGCATCGGTGAGCGTTGCGACGGTACCGGCTGCGCCGAAATCGACGTCGTCGGGATGGGCCGTGACCACCAGGGCTCGCTCGATCTCCGGAAACGTCAGCACGATACGAGCCTACGTGGGAGCCATGTCATCGGTACGCTCCACCAATGTCCAGCGATGTCGCACTCGGCACATTCGACCTCAGTGATCCCGAGTTCTGGCTCGCGCCGCGCGACCATCGCCACGCTGCGTTCCGTGCACTGCGGCAGGCCGACGAGTTGGTGTTCTACGACGAGTACCTCTACGAGAACAGCCCGCTTCCGCAGGGCCCTGGATACTGGGCCGTCACCCGCTACGAAGACGTGTGGGCGGCCAGTCGCAATCCCCAGGTGTTCATCAGCGGCCGCGGTGTCAACATCGGCGACATCCCCCAGGAGATGAACGAGTTCATCGGATCGATGATCGCCATGGACGATCCGCGGCACTTCCGGCTTCGCAACATCGTCGCCAAGGGGTTCACTCCGAAACAGATCACCCAGGTCGAGGGATATGTGCGCACCAAGGCGACGGCCATCATCGACCGCATGATCGAGCAGTTCCCCGACGGCGAGTGCGATTTCGTCGAGCAGGTCGCGGCGCCGCTGCCACTGCAGATCATCTGCGAGATGATGGGCATTCCGCAGTGCGACGAAGCGCAGATCTTCCAGTGGACCAACGTGATCCTCGGCGTCGGCGACCCCGAGTACGTCGGTTCGTTCGAGCAGTTGCTGGGAGTGCTGATGTCGATGTTCGCCTATGCCCAGCAACTAGGCGAAGACCGGCGCGCCAATCCGGGCGATGACATCGCCTCGGTGCTGATGCACGCCGAGGTCGACGGCGAACGACTGACCCCGCAGGAGTTCGGATCATTCTTCATCCTGCTGGTCGTCGCCGGCAACGAGACCACTCGCAACGCCATTGCCCATGGTATGAAGCTGCTCACCGACTTCGCCGACCAGCGACGGGTGTGGTTCGACGCCTACGAGACGCACGTCAAGACAGCCGTCGACGAGATCGTGCGCTGCTCGACACCTGTCATCCACTTCCGCCGCACGGCCAGCGAAGACACGGTAATCAACAACACCAAGATCGAGGCCGGCCAGAAAGTGGTGCTGTGGTACAACTCGGCCAACCGGGACGAGAGCGTGTTCGCGGATCCGAACCACTTCGACGTCACCCGCCCGCTGCAACCGCAACAGGTCGGCTTCGGAGCCGGCGGCCCACACTTCTGCCTGGGTGCCAACTTGGCCCGACGCGAGATCGCAGTAATCTTCGATGAGATACGCAGGCGACTGCCCACACTGCAGATCTCATCGGAACCCGATTACCTGCAAAGCGCGTTCATCAACGGCATCAAACGTATGCGCTGCACCTGGCGCTGACAGTCGCTAGTGAGTGCGGTCATCGACGGCCAAGTGCTCGACATCTGACAACTTCGTCAGGCTGAAGGTGTGGCCATCGGCCAGTTGCATCGTCGACAGGCGGGTGATCGACGCGTGCCCGGTGACGAAGCGGTCCCACTCCCACGGCACAGGATCCAAACCCAGGAGGTGACACAGGATCACACCGTTCGTGCCGGCGTGGGCGAACACCGCGATCCGGCGATCGCTCTGGTCCATGTGCCACACCGGAAGCGTCTGCTTGCTGCGATAGATCCCCCGCTCGGCAAAGAACCGGGTGGCGCCGGCACGCACCCGCTCGACGAAGTCACGGGCGTTCTCACCACCGACCAAGCCCTCCCAGCGCGCCGAGGCGGCCCGAGACCGCTCCTCCTCGTACGCCTTGCGGGCCAGTTCGTGAGGCGTGCCGTGCCAGTTCGGCTCGCGAATCTCCTCGAGCCACGGTTCGATCACCTCGTCGAGCCCGCGCTGGGCCAGGCTGGGGGCCGCCGTGAGACGCGGCCGCTGAAGCGGTGAGATCACGATCTCGTCGAACTCCTCGCTATCGAGCGCTGCCGCGACACGCTCGGCCTGGCGCATGCCGCGCTCGGTGAGCGGAGGGTTGACGACGTTCAAACCATCGCGCACCCATTCGGGCTCGCCGTGGCGGATCAGCACTAGTTCCATCTGTTTCCTTTCACCGGCGGCGATCGTAGACGTCGATAGCGTGCAATTCAGTGGAACCGCAGCAGGGTTGGCATGGCGACCCGACGGGGCGATTCGAGTACCGGTACTTCAATGGCGTGCAGTGGACGTCGGATGTCGCCATCAACGGTCAGCGCTACGTCGACTCGCCGATCGATCAGGTCAGGCCGGCAATCGAGCCGAGGCGCCCACGGGGCCTGGCAATTGCGGCATTCGTCACAGGAATCTCAGGCGTCGCGATTGGATGGATCCCGTTCGTGTTCGTCGCGGGTGTCGGGGCTGCGATCGCCGCGATCGTGCTGGGCGTTCTCGGGCTCCGAACCGCGCGCCGACACGAGGGTTACGGACGCGGCTTCGCGATTGCCGGTTTGGCGCTGTCGCCCGTGGCACTGGCAGTGTGTGTCGGCGGCTTCTTCTTCACCAAGGCGTTGGTGCGCGAGCTGCGCGACTTCGTCGATCCGGGTCCGCACGAGGTCTTCGTGCAACAGCCGTGCACGTTCGAGGACGGGGTGGCAACGGTCGACGGCACGATCACCAACCTCGACGACCGCAGCCACAGCTACCGGATCTTCGTCGACTTCAGGACCGACGACAAGACCGAATTGGCCACGGTGGCAGTCGACCGGGTGGCACCCGGCGACGAGATCCCGTGGAGCGCATCGGAAGCAGTCGTCGGCACGTCGGTCGAATGCGCGGTGACCGACGTGTTCGGTCCGACGCCGTTCGACATCGACACGCAGGACTGATCACTGCGTCGATGCCGTGGCCGCGATCCAGGCGTCGTACATCCTCGAATAGGGGCCTCCCGCCACCAGCAGTTCGGCGTGCGGGCCGTCCTCGACAAGGCGCCCATGTTCGAGCACCATCACCCTGTCGGCACGAGCAGCCGTCGACAGACGATGGGCGATCGCGATGGTCGTGCGGCCTGCAGCCAGCTTGTCGAGTGCCCGACCGATGCGCACCTCGGTGAGCGCATCGACCGACGAGGTCGCCTCGTCGAGCACCAACACGTCGGGGTCGACCAACGCCGCCCTGACCAGAGCCACCAGTTGGCGTTCGCCGGCCGACAGTTGCGCGCCGCGCTGACCGACTTGGGTGAACAGACCATCTGGAAGGGTCTCGAGCCAGTCGCTGAGGTCGAGCTCGACGATCGCCTGCTCGAGGTTGGCCAGGCTGAGCAGCGGGCGCGCAAAGCCCAGGTTGGCGGCGATGGTGCCATCGAACAGGAACGGCTCTTGGGGAACCACCACCAGGCGCGTGCGCAACTCTTCGTTGGCCACTGCAGTCAGTGGCACGCCGCCGATGCGCACGGTGCCGATGGTGGGATCAGCGAAGCGGGCGATCAGACGACCGAGCGTGGTCTTGCCCGATCCGGTCTCGCCCACCACGGCCACCTGCTGGCCCGCCGGAATCTGCGCCCAGACATCGATCAGCACGGGTGGCTCGTCGTCGTCGCCGCGGCTGCGGTAGCCGAACGTGACGTTCTCGATGGCGACACCCAGCATGCCTTGCGGCAGCGTGATCGGATGCGCCGGTTCGGGCGGGCCGATCGGGTTGTCGAGAACTCCCAGCACTCGGCGAAGGCCGGCAACGGCGGTCTGTGTCTGGTCGATCACCTCGGTGAACTCTGCGATCGGCTCCAGGAAGCGGTACGTCAAGAAGATGAACCCGACGAGCGCGCCCGAGGTCAGCCCTGCGCCCGGACCGCGAATCACACCGACACTGACGACCGCGGCAACGGTGAGCACACTGAACACCTCGCCTGACGGGAACAAGAACGCACCGAACTTGTTGGCTCGGATGAATGCATTCGAACGCTCGTGGCTGGACTGCTTGGTCAGCGTCGCGTAGTGCTGGCCGGCGCCGTATGCCCGCAGTGTCTCGGAGCCGGAGACCACTTCGCTGACCGCCGTCATCACCTCGGCATTGCGAGCACGGGCCGTGTCGTAGGCGGCGACAAGATGGCGCTGCACGTTTCGCAGCACGATGGCCAACGGTGCAGCCGTGGCGAATGCCACGAGTGCGAGCACCCAGTCGTATGCCAACATCACGCCGGCAACCATCACCATCAACGTGCCGTCGAGCAGCCACGCCAACGCACCCCACGAGAAGAACCGCGACAACGTCTCGACATCGCTGGTGACGCGGGCCACCAGGGCACCTTTTCGTTCCTCACTGTGGTCGGCAAGGCTGAGCCTGTGGATGTGCTCGAAGAGACGCACCCGCAGGCCGTACAACGCCTCTTCGCTGCGCTGGCCGAGGCGGGCAACGGCGGTGCGCTGGGCAACCGAGGCGATGAGGATGACGCCGAAGCCGATCAATCCGAGCACGGTGACGGCGCCAACATCCACCTTGCCCTTCTGGAGGCCGCGATCGATCGCCTGCTGCACAAGGATCGGTACGACGACTCGCCCGGCGGAGCCGACCATCGCCAGCGCGAAGGTGGCGCCGATTCCGCGACGTAGCGCCGGTGCCGCCTCGACGCCCTTGCCGATCATCTGCACTGCCGACCAGCGGCTGAGCGGTTCGGTCACGGGAGTACCTCTGTTGCGTGCTCGGCGCGATCGTGTTCGAACGCCTCCATCAAGCGCCGATACTCGGGCACGGTGAGCAACAACTGCTCGTGACGACCGTGGGCGACGACCAGCCCATCGGCCAGGTACAACACGTCGTCGGCGAGGGCGATCGTCGAAGGTCGCGATGCCACCGCGACGACGGTCGTGTCGCGCAACGTCTCGCGAAGGTTGGCCAGCACCCTGGCCTCGGTGCCCGGATCCAGCGACGACGTGGTGTCGTCGAGCAAAAGCGCAACCGGATTGCCGACCAGTGCCCTTGCCAAAGCGATGCGCTGACGCTGCCCTCCACTGAGCCCGACTCCGCGCTCACCAACAATGGTGTCGAGCCCCTCGACGAAATCTTCGACAAATCTCGCTTCTGAGGCCAAGAGCGCGACCCAGATCACGTCGTCGCTCACCAATCGGCCCATCGCCACGTTGTCGCGTACCGAACCAGCGAGCAGGAACGGCTCCTGGAACACCAGAGCGCACCCTTGCTGCGGGACGGTGATCGACCCGCTGTCGACCGCGATCAACCCGGCGACGAGGTGCAGCAACGTGGTCTTTCCCGAGCCGGTCGGGCCGACCACCGCAACGGTGCGCCCACCAGGTATCGACGCAGAGACGCCGAGCAGAACCTCGCGAGCGTCGTCATGGTTGTATACGACCTCGGACAGCTCGATGCTGTTGTCGGCGTGACGCCGCAGGGTCAGCGCCGGGTCGCCCAGCAACGGCTGATCGAGCAACTCGCGGATGCGGTTCCAGCCGGCGATCGAGTACGGCAGTTCCGACAGCGCGAAGCCGATCAACCGCAGGGGAAACACCAGCAGGGTGAACAGATAGATGAAGCTGGTCAGTTCGCCGATGGTCATGTCGCCACTGCGCACGCGATACGCGCCGGCCACCAGCAGAACGATGTTGACGATGGTCGGCACCCCGTCGAGCAACGCCTCGAACGTGCTGCGCAAGCGGATTGCACCGAACCGTGCGTTGCGCAAACGCGAGGCAATGACCGAGAGACGTTCGGTTTCGCGGCTCTCGGCGCCGAACGACTTGACGACCGTTACGCCGTCGAAACTTTCATGAACAGCCTCGCTGAGCTTGCCGAGCTCGTCCTGCGCGGTGTCGTAGAACTGGTCGACACGGCGCTGGTATGTGAGGTTGAGGCCGATCAATAGCGGAAAGACGGCGACCGCGGCCATCCCGAGCCACACATCGGTGACCAGCAGCCACACCGCCGAGAGCACCAGCATCAGCACCACGCTGGATGCGAACGGCAGCGGGTTGAGCACGTGAGTCGCTGCCTCGGCATCGACACCGGCGCGCGTGATTACGTCGCCCGTGCGTTGCTGGCGATGCCACGGCACGGGTTGGGCGACGACGCGGTCGATCACCTCGGATGTCAGCGATTCGGTGACACGCCACGACGTACGGCCGGCAAAGGTTCGCCGGCCGACCACGCCAGCAGCACGCACGACGCCGACACCGATCAGCAGCCCGAGGATCGCAACGACTCGGCCGGCGGCAACGGTGCCTTCCTCGAATCGAGGAACGATGACCTCGTCGATGATCAGACGCACGACGACCGACGAGAACACCGTGCAGGCAGCGAACACCGCTGCGCACGCGACGGCGGTGAAGAACAGACCTTTGTGGTGCCGGAGCAGCCCTCGAATCAGACGGAAGGCCTGCGTCGGCCGGCCGGCGTCGGGCGGCACAATCGTGCGTTGCGGCGCGTCGGCACTGTCGTCGCTGCGCACATCTACCCCCCTCACGTGTATTGGTTCTATCAGGGGCTAGCGGCGATGCGACCGGAATATGCCATCAACGGCCGGTAGCCGTAGCGTTGAGGGCCGTGAATCAGTTCAACGCTGGGGCCCAGTTGGCGATCTGCTACCGGCCGAAGAAGGACGCATGACCGACACCGCTACCAACCCCGACACATCAGCAGTTTCTGGCGCGAACTCGGCGCCGAATCGTCCGCGCCGTTGGGTGCGCGCCCTGCTGGTGGTGATCTGTGCCCTCATCGCAGCGATGTGGGTCTACGCATTCGTGTTCGCACCCAAGCGCGGGGTGTACTTCGTCACCGACAAGGCTTGGCGCACATCGGCTGAGCAAATCTGCGTCGCCGCAGAGCGACAGCGGTTGGCCCTGGCCGACACCGCGGATGGGTACATCACCAATCCCACCAACGAGGAGATGACGCAGCACGCCGACATCGTCGACCGCGCCACCGACATCGTCGAGGTCATGATCACCGACCTCGAGGCGCTTCCGCTGGCCGACGCCGACAACCGCGAGCGCGTTGCCATCTTCACGAAGTACTACCGCCAGATCATCGCCGATCGCAGGGCCTACACGGCTCGCCTGCGCGCCTTCGAGCTCGAGACCTATCGCGAGACGGTGGTCAACGGAGGTCCCGTCACCAATGTCGTCATCGACTTCACCACCGGCAACGCGATCCCGCACTGCATGCCGCCTGGCGAGCTCGGCGGCGACTTGTGATCGCGTGCTGAGCTACGGCTCGACGCGCACCCAGCCCTGACCGTCGATGAAACGGCGGATCACGGTGGCGGGCGCGCCGGTGGCGACACAGAAATCGGGCAGCTCACCGGTGACCACCGAGTTGGCTCCGACGGCGACGTGACGACCAATCCGCGCACCCGGTAGCACCACGGTGCCGTGCCCGAGCCACGACCCGTCGCCGATCACCACCGGCTGCTCCGGCATGATCTGTTGCGAGATCGGTCGGGTGATGTCGTCGTAGCCGTGGTTCTGGTCGGTGATGTACACGTTGTGCCCGGTCCACACGTCGTCGCCGATGTCGATCGACAGGTGGCCGACGATGCCACTGCCCTTGCCGATCAGGCACCGGCTGCCGATTCGCACGACCGAGTCGGTCAGGCACTGCTGCCCCGGCATCATCCCAGCCGACAACGTGACCTGCGGACCGATCATCGTGCCATCGCCGATGTGGATGTAGTGCTCGTTCATGATCGTGTTGGCAGGGAAGCAGATGATGCTGTTGTGGCCGAACTTGCCGAACCGGCGCCCGGCCCTGCTGCGTGGCCCGATCGCGCCCCACCAACTGACTCTGCGCCAGATCGTGCGCACCAGCGCACCGCCCACTTCGAAGGTTGCACCCCGCAGCCGGTCACGCATCGCCCGGCACGCTATCGGCGCGCCCTTCGTGAAACCCGTTAGCATGATCGTTCCAGCCGGTGGTGTCGTATGAAACCGCCTGGCGATTAGGAGTTGCATTCCATGTCCAACGTAGGCGATGCAGCGGATGCTGTACTTCGTCACCCGATTGCCAAGGGATGGATCGTCCACGGTGTCACTGCCAGCGGCGCAATCTGCGGCATGCTCGGCATCATCGCCGTCTCCGACAAACAGCCTCGCGAGGCCGTGCTGTGGCTTGCTGTTGCGATGGTGCTCGACGGCGTCGATGGGCCTGCGGCCCGAGCGTGGAAGGTCTGCGACCATGTGCCGCGGATCGACGGCTACACCCTCGATCTGGTGGTCGACTTTGTCACCTGCATCGTCGTGCCGGTCATCTTCTTGCATCAGTTCGACATGCTTCCCAACGGTGCGTCGCTGTACATCGGCGCCTTCATCCTGTTCATGTCGGCGCTGTGGATGTCGCGCACCGACCAGATGACACACGATCACTGGTTCAACGGTTTCCCCTGCGAGTGGAACATGATCGTGCCCACGCTGTACCTGCTGCGCGCCGAGCCGTGGTTGACGGCGGTGGCGTGCATCGTCCTGGCGCTGACTCAGATGACGAGTTGGAAGTTCGTGCATCCCATGCAGGTACGACGACTCCGCCCACTGACCGTGTCGGTCACAGTGATGTGGCTGGCGACGGTGCTGTGGATGACCGCAGAATCGCCGCTCGACCAGCCGGCATTCGGCACTGCCCTGTTGATCGCGTGCCCGTCGTACATCGTCGGCATCGGTCTGTGGCGCACCGTCGGCCGCGGCGCCCTCGAAGCAGCGTCAGCCGAAGCTCTCCTGGCCAGCGCATAACGCACATGGGCCTCGGCCACATCACCGACGTTCCCGGAGTCCTGGTCGGCCACCACCACCGGCGTGGACCCGGCTGGCGCACGGGTACGACCGTGGTGCGAGTCGACGGCGGCGCGATGGCATCGTGCGACGTTCGCGGCGGCGGACCCGGCACACGCGAGACCGATCTGCTGGATCCGACGGCGATGGTCGACAGGATCCAGGCGATCTGTCTGTCGGGGGGAAGTGCGTACGGACTGGCTGCAGCCCACGGGGTCATGCGCTGGCACGAGGAACACCACGCGGGCTTCCCCGTCGGGCCGCAGCCCCACCACGTCGTACCGATCGTGCCCGCTGCGGTGATCTTCGATCTGGGGCGCGGAGGCAGCTTCGCGCACCGGCCCGACGAAGGCTTCGGGTACCGCGCCTGTAGGGCGGCCCGGCGGGGTGCCGTGCCGATGGGCGCCGTCGGGGCCGGCACAGGTGCCGTCGCTGGTGGTCTTCAAGGCGGGGTCGGTACCGCCAGCGTGACGCTGGATGACGGCGTCGTGGTCGGCGCCCTGGCGGTGGTCAATGCCGCTGGCCAGGTCATCTCTCCCGCGACCGGCCTCCCGTGGTTTCACGAAGGCATCGATCTGCGCCGGCCGACGGCTTTGCAGCGCCAAGCTCTGATCGACGCCATTCGAACGCCGCCCACCCCGCTGAACACCACGATCGGGGTCGTGGCGACCTCGGCCGCGTTGACCAAGCCCGAGTGCCAGAAGATGGCCGCGGTCGCCCACGATGGGCTGGCCAGGGCGATTCGTCCCGTTCACTCGATGTTCGACGGCGACACCATCTTCTGCCTGTCTACGGGCCAGCATGTCATCGAGGCACCCAACGAGCCGGGCCTGCGGCGCACCGACACGCGTCCCGGCGTCGTCAACGCTCTGCTCGCCGCTGCAGCCGACTGCTTCGCGTTGGCCTGCACCCGCGCTGTCATCGAGGCTGCATCGATCGGTGGCGCCCCTACCTATGCGGAACTGTGCCCCGACGTCTTCCGTCGCCGGAGGTAGGCGATGCCCAACACTGCTATGCACGGCGTTCGTCGCGTAGCTTTTGGAACGGGTGCCCGGGTCGATAGCTTGGCCTTTGGCGTCGGGGACACACTCACCCCGGTCTAGGGAGGCAACAGCTTCATGACCAGCGAGACGCACGAACGACCGAAGGTCACGGTTCCCGAGTTGGCGCGCATGAAGGCGCTCGGCGAGAAGATCTCGATGATCACCGCGTACGACGTCACGTTCGCCCGCCTGGTCGACATCGCGGGTGTCGACATGATCCTGGTCGGCGACTCGGTTGGCATGGTGGTGCAAGGCGAGGCCAACACCATCCCGGTGGCCCTCGACGACATGGTGTACCACGTGCGCCTGGTGTCGCGTGCCAAGCCACGGGCCCTCATCGTCGGCGATCTGCCGTTCGGCTCGTACCAGGTCAGCCCGCAGCAAGCGGTCGAGAGCTCGATCAGGTTGATGAAGGAAGGCGCCGAGTGCGTGAAGCTGGAGGGTGGCGTCGTGATGGGTGAGACCATCCTGGCCCTCACCCGCGTCGACATCCCTGTCGTCGGCCACATCGGCCTGACCCCGCAGAGCTTTCACCGAATGGGTGGCCACAAGGTGCAGGGGCGCTCCAGCGGATTCGAGGCCGGCGGGCGCGAACGGCTGCTCGACGATGCCCACGCGGTCGAGCAGGCAGGGGCCTGCGCCATGGTGATCGAAGGCGTGCCCCTTGACCTCGCCGCCGAGATCACCCAGAAAGTCTCGATTCCTACCATCGGTATCGGCGCCGGCCCGTCGTGCGATGGCCAGGTGTTGGTGCTGCACGACGTGCTCGGCCTCAGCGACATGTCGTTGAAGTTCACCAAGCACTACGCCAACCTGCGCAGCGCTGCGATCGAGGCGACCGCGGCATACGTTCGCGAGGTTCGTGACGGCACGTGGCCCGACGACGCCCACAGCTTCCACTGATCCGACCTTCATGCTGATCTGTCGCGACCCCGGGTCGATGCATGCGTGGAGCCGCGCCCGGCATGATGACGGGCTGCGGATCTGCTGTGTGCCCACGATGGGCGCCCTGCATGCAGGCCACCTGGCCCTCATCCACGAGGCCCGGCGACTCGCAGACGTCGTCGTGGTGTCGATCTTCGTGAACCCGCTGCAGTTCAACGAGAGCGAAGACTTCAACCAGTATCCGCGGCCCATCGACACCGATGTCGAAACTTGTCGAGCAGCCGGTGTCGACGCGGTCTACGCACCGACGGCGGCGACCATGTATCCGCCGGGCTTCCAGACCCATGTCGAGCCGGGAACGTTGGGCGATTCGTTGGAGGGCGCGAGCCGGCCGGGACACTTCCGCGGTGTCACGACCGTTGTTGCCAAGCTGTTCGGCGCCATGCAACCCGACATCGCTGTCTTCGGCCAGAAGGACCTGCAGCAGTTGGCGATCGTCCGCCGGATGGTGGCAGATCTCGACATGGACATCGAGATCGTCGGGATCCCGACCATTCGCGAGCCCGATGGTCTGGCGATCTCGAGCCGGAACCAGCGACTCGACGCCGACGATCGGCGCGCAGCCGTGTGCCTGATACAGGCCCTGCGCACCGCTGTCGACGCCGTGGCCCGGGGCGAGCACTCCGCTGCGCGATTGCTGGAGTTGGCGGGCGAGCGAATCTCCGCCGAGCCCAGAGCCAAGCTCGAGTACCTCCACATCGTGGACCCGATCACGTTGCAGCCGATCGAGACCGTGGACCGACCGGCCACGATCGTGGCCGCAGCCTGGTTCGGCGACGTGCGCCTGATCGACAACCTCCCCGTCATCGATTGAAGTCAGGTTTCGGGCAGCCAACCCGACAATGCCAGGGCCATGGCGATGCCGTTCATGATGGCGTGAGCGATCATCGTCGGAGCAATGCGGCGGATGAGGAACGCCGCGCCGCCGAGCACGCAGCCGACGGTGCTCAACACGAGGATCAGCCCGATGTTGCCGGCGCCCCGGATCGGGTCGAAGTGGGCCAGCCCGAAGAGCACACCCTGCAGTCCGACGGCGACGACAGCCCGATTTCGCGACAGCAGGCCGCGAAGCATCACACCGCGAAAGACGATCTCCTCGGCTATGGGCGCGGCAACGACCGCCAACACGAGCAGCGAGATGACATAGCCGCGGTCGTCGCCGATCTCGGACACGTCCTTGACAGTGCCGGCGAACGGAATGTTCAAGGCGACCACGATCACTGCAACGACGACCTGGGCGATCAGGCAGGCAATCCACGTGACGGGACCCCAGCCGGCGTCGACCCAGCGGGCACTGAGGCCGACGTCGGTGCGAAATCGCCCGGTGCCCCAGCGGCGGCTGGCGTACCAACACCACAGCAACGCAGGGACGTACCCGATGATGGCGACGATCGCCACGTAGACCGCTATCGGCCAGCCGAAGTCGGAGATCGCCTTCAGCAGGTACCGGCTGGCGGTCAACGAGACCAGCAGCGTGATGACCGCGCCCCACGCCGCGCTGATCGGCAGGTTCGGGTGCGGCTGCGGTACCGGCGTAGGAAGCGCTACGTGGCCGGTCCATGTACGACCATCCCAGTACCGCACCGCAGTGTCGTTCCACGGATCAGGAAACCAGCCGGTGGGGGTTGGCAGCATCGGCGCCAGCGTACGGGCGCCGATCCTGCATTGCGTAGTGTCGAGCCGATGACCGACCCCCGTGCTGTTTCCTTCTGGCTCGACTCGCTTCCGGCCGATCACAACTTCGCGACACGGCAACAACTGCCGGGCGACGTGACTGCCGACGTGGCAATCATCGGTGCCGGATACACGGGACTGTGGACGGCGTACTACCTGCATCAGATCGATCCGACCTTGCGCGTGGTGATCGTCGAGGCCGAGTTCGCCGGCTTCGGCGCCAGTGGGCGCAACGGCGGTTGGCTGTCGGCGCTGCTGCCGATGAGCTTCGAGAAGATGGCCGCGCAACATGGCCGTGACGGGGCAATCACAATGCAACGCTCAATGCACGACACTGTCGACGAGGTCGCTCGCGTGACCGTGAAGGAAGGCATCGACTGTCACCTCGCCAAGGGCGGCTATCTCAACCTGGCCCGCAACGAACCCCAGGTCCGGCGGGTTCACGAACTGCTGGATTACTACCGCTCGTGGGGGTTCGGCGAGGAGGACTACCGCTGGTTGACGGCCGACGAGGCCTCGGCTCGCCTCAACGCCAGCCACGTGCTCGGCGCCGGCTACACCCCCCACTGCGGTGCGATTCACCCGGCACGGCTGGTGCGGGGTCTGGCCGAAACGGTCGAGCGCGCCGGCACCTCGATCTACGAGAACACTCGCGTCCTCGAGGTCGGCAACCGGCAGTTGCGGTGCGAAACGGGCACCGTGACAGCGGACGCGATCGTCCGGGCGACCGAGGGATTCACTGCCCGACTGCCTGGCGAACGGCGCACGTTTGCCCCGATCTACTCGCTGATGATCGCCACTGAGCCGCTACCCGACTCGTTCTTCGACGAGGTCGGCTGGGCGCAACGAGAGACGTTCAACGACGACCGGCGACTGATCATCTACGGCCAGCGAACGGCCGACAACCGAATCGCCTTCGGCGGCCGCGGCGCGCCGTATCACTTCGGATCAGCGATCAAACCCCAGTTCGATCGCCACAGCGGCGTGCAGGATTCGCTACGCGCCCTGCTGGGAGAACTGTTCCCTGCACTGGGCGATGCCAAGGTGACCCATCGTTGGGGAGGACCGATCGGCGCGCCGCGCGACTGGTACTGCTCGGTGGGCTTCGACGAGGCTTCGGGTCAGGCGTGGGCGGGCGGATATGTCGGTGACGGGGTGACGACCACCAACCTTGCGGGTCGAACATTGGCTGACCTGATCCTTCGGCGGGACACCGACCTGGTCGCGCTGCCGTGGGTCAACCACCGTTCCAAGAAGTGGGAGCCCGAGCCTCTCCGCTGGCTTGGCATCAACGCCATGTTGCGGCTGCCCGTGGGCGCCGATCGCTACGAAGAACGAACGGGCAAGACCGAGAAGTTCCGGAGCAAGATCCTCGAACGTTTCATCGGCCACTAGCCCGCGCGCTCGCTGCGTCTGATGACTCCGGCCCCGTTACGGGGCGCCAGTCGTCAAACGCAACGACAGAGATCGCGCGATCCGGTCGACTCGTGCTGATTAGCCGGGGAACTTCGTCGGCACCTTGTCGGCATAGAGCCACGTGTCGAAGAACTCGGTCAGGTCCTGCCCGGCGACCTTGCCGGCCAGTGCGACGAAGTCGTCGGTGGTGCGCGACAACCCGTTGTTGTCGGTGACCCAGCGACGCAGCACGTTGAAGAACAGGTGGTCGCCGATGGTCTTGCGCAGCGCGTGCAGCACGATCGCGCCGCCGTCGTAACTGTTGAACGAGAACATCTCGTCGGCGTCGGGCGTAGCTGGTGATCGTTGCTCGCGCTCTGCCAACCCGGCCGTGGCGGCGCTAGTGATCGATTGCGAGCCGATGTGATCGAGCCACATCCAGTCGGCGTAGGTCGCGAAGCTCTCGGTGAGCCACACGTCGGCCCACCTGGCCGGCGACACGGCATTCCCGAACCACTGATGGGCCAACTCGTGCGACAGGAGCAGCTCTTGGAGCTGATCGAGCCGGCCCGAAGCGAAGTCCTCGCGGCTGAACTGCGAGCGCCCCATCGTCTCCATTGCAAGTCCGGGGCGGCTGTCGGTGATTGCGATCCCGTACCGATCGAGCGGGTACGGCCCGAAGAAGTCGTCGAAGTAATCGATCTGATCGTCGATTGTGTCGAGGTACGGCTGCATCGTCGTGCGATCGTCGTGCAACACCACACTGAGCAACGGGAGTCCGTTGGGACCGGTGCCGTCGACGAGTTCGTAGTCGCCGGTCAGCAGTTGGATCAGATACGTCGTCATCGGCCGATCCTCCTGCCAGATCCAGGTGTCGGTCGTGGGAGTCGACGTGTGCTCGACCAGTGCCCCGTTGGCGACGGCGGTCAACCCAGTCGGCACGGTGATCTCGAACCGGAACGTGGCCTTGTCGCTCGGATGATCGTCGCACGGGAGCCACGTGTTCGCACCTTCCGGCTCATTGAGGACGTACGAGCCGCCCCGCGTCGGGAACCAGCCGACGAGCTCGCCAGCGGCCGACGGAATGGGCTCTGGCTTCAGCGTGTACGTGACATCGACCGCGACACGCTGCCCGTCGACCAGCGGACTTGTCGGAGTGATCAGCAGTTCCGGAGGTTCGGTGGCGAACTGCGCAGGCGCGCCATCCACCAACACCGCGGAAACGTCGGGGCCGTCCGAGTCCAACGAGAACTCATCGCGGTCCTCCGTCATCACCAGATCGAGATGTGCTTTGGCGTCGATCTCGTTGCGTGCCGGATCGTACCGCAGCGCCAAGCTGTAGTGCTCGACATCGATGCCTGGATTGCCGAGGGACGGGAACAGCGTGTCGCCGACGCCATTGTCGTCGAGCGTCTCGACGACTGGCCGAGTGTCGGCGGGCGCGGTCGACGGGGTCGACGGAACAGTCGTGTCGACATCCCCCGTCGTGACCACCGTCGGGGTCGCGGCCGATCGCGCGTTGGTCGAGGTGACGCCGGGATCCGTGGCGCAGGCCGCTGCGAAGGTGGACAGGCAAACGACCAGCAGTACGCCACCCCTCCGTCGTTGCACGGCCAGCGAGGCTACCGTGAACGGTGCACGGAGTGGTCGCGCACCTCGGCCCGCAGCCGGACCGTGTAGACGGAATCGCCCGACAGGACACCGCCGCGGGCGAACAGACGTCCGGCTTGCCAGTTCGACAGGCCGAGCTCCGGCTGGTCGAGCGCGAATTGGCCGTCGACCCACCGAGTGAACCCATTGCCGACGAACGGGGCATCAACCGCTGCGTAGAACCAATCATGCTCGTCGCGTCGATCGCTGATCAGCGATGCGGCAAGCCGAGGGCTGTACCGGTTGAACAGGTCGACGGCCTCGGCCACGGAGTCGACCTCGACGAGCCAGAACTCTGGTGCGTGTTCCCATTCCCACTCGTCGCCAAGACGTTGCGGATCGCCCGCATCGGCGCGGTGCACGACGGCTTGCGTGCCCCGCTTCGCGGCCGCACGTTCGGCCGCGGCAACGACAACACCGACGAGTTCGGCGGATCGCGATCGGGGGATGCAGCACACGTTCAAGGTGTTGCAGACCTTTCGATCCAGCGAGTGCTCGATCGTTTCGGCGACCACCGCCAGATCGGCGTGCTCGGACACCACCAGCCACGCTCCCCCGGTGCCGTGCAGGCTGACGGGGATGCCGTGTTGGCGGGCCACCGCGCCGAGCTGGGCGACGGCGACGCCCGACCCGCGGGCCACCGCCAGGCCGAGTCGCGCGTCGGTGAAGAGCGCCCAACCGGCAGCATGAGCAGCCGATTCGACGAGCTGCACCGAGCCAGCGGGAAGGCCGGCGCCCGCCAAGGCGGGTTCGACGCAGTGGGCCATGATGGCTTTCGCAGTGCCGAGGGCGTCGCTGCCGATCCTGAACACTGCCGTGTTGCCGGTGCGCAGCACGCCGGTGGCATCGGCGAACACGTTCGGCCGGCCTTCGAACACGAACCCCACAACGCCTAGTGGCGCACGCCACGACGACACCGACCACTTCTGGTGATCGACGGTCGACAGCAGTTGTTCTCGACGCGTGGGCGACACGCCCCAACTTCGCAACCCGGCCGCCATGTCGTTTCGCATGGCCGGCGACAGTTGCAACCGAGTAGTCGACCTGCCCCTGGCCGACGCCGACTCCACATCGGCCCGGTTCGCGTCGAGTACCGAAGCAAACACGGCGTCGTCGTCGATCGCGTCGGCAAAGCGTTGAAAGAAGGCGGTGATCTGGTCATCGCTGCACTGGGCGAGCGCGGCAAAGGCATCGACGGCGTGGGTGACCGCACCCGTTGCCAGCGCATGCTCCGCGCACGGGATGTGTAACACGTCGCCGGTGTTCTGCACGATCACCAGCCGATCACCCACAGCGAAGGATCTGGACAGGTCGGCCGAGACCACGGTGACCCGATCGCCGCCGTAGACCAACACCTGACCCTCGGTCAGTTCGGTGAGTTGGGTCATAGGTCGCTCCGTCGCGGCGATCTCATCGCTGGGTAGCGTACGACGGATGGCAGACAACTACCCCGACGATCGCCTGTACTTCCGCCAACTGCTCTCCGGACGGGACTTCGCCGTCGCTGATCCCATCGCCCAGCAGATGGTCAACTTCGTCTACGTCGTCGGCGATCGCGCGACCGGCGAATGCCTGCTGGTCGACCCTGCGTACGCGGTGCAGGACCTGCTCGATGCCGTCGCCGCCGACAACATGCGCGTCACCGGCGTACTGGCCACGCACTACCACGCCGATCACGTCGGCGGCTCGATGATGGGGTACAAGATCGAAGGCGTCGCCGCGCTGCTCGAGCACGTCGATTGCCCGATCCACGTGCAGCGCGACGAGGTTCCATGGGTGCAGCGCACAACCGGGGTGGGCGACACTCACATCGCTGCACACGACGCGGGCGACGTCGTGCAGGTCGGGTCGATCGACGTCTCGTTGATCCACACACCGGGACACACGCCGGGCAGCCAGTGCTTCCACGTCGACGGGCGGTTGGTCAGCGGCGACACCCTGTTCCTCGACGGATGCGGCCGTACCGATCTGCCAGGCAGCAATCCGGAGGAGATGTACACCAGCCTGCAGAAGCTCGCCGCCATGCCGGCTGACACGATCGTCTATCCCGGCCATCGTTACTCGCAACCCTCGAGCGCTTCACTCGAGTCGATCCGCGAGAACAACTACGTGTTCCGGCCGAAATCAGCCCAACAGTGGCTACAGATGTTCGGCGGCTAACGAGCGCTGTTGAACTTTGTCGCTGTCAGGTCGTCCAGCGACCGGCGAGCGACAAAGTTCCAAAGTCGATCCACAAGGCCAAGCCGCCGCACTCGCTGCGCCATCAGATCGCCAAGCTTGCCGCCAGCGACACGATCGCGAGGTGGTAGGTGAACATGATCGCCAGATGCATCCAGGTGCGTTCGGCGACAAACTTGCCCCAGCCGAGGATCGAGTCACTGACGATGAACGCCGTCGAGCCGAGCATGATCAGCCAGTTGCCCGTCGCCCAACCGACCAGGCACATCGCCGAGATCACGACCAGGTAGGCGCGCACGGGGATGCCGAACCCCTTCGTGGCGGCACCGCCCACGATGGGCACTGCAGCGGTGCCAAGCAGCAGCGCGGACCCGACGACCGCCACGCCGGCCATCGTCCATTGGTCAAGACCTCGCGCCACGAACATCACCATGAAGGCGATGTGGCCCAGCAGGAAGGCGGCGAGGCCGACTACGAACCGGTCGACGATCGGCAGCAACGCCACGTCGCCGATCAGGCAGAACGCGAGGGCGACGATCGCGAAGATCGTTGCCCCGCGAGGTCCGTCGGCCAGGGCCGCAATGGCGATCGCCCCGATGGTGGTCAGCGGCTTTGTGATGAGTTCAAGACGATCATTGCGCTGCCATCGCGAATACCAGTTGACAATTGCAACGATGACGGTTGCGACGAGGGCGGCAGGCAAGCGACGACTCTTTATGTCACACGATCGCGTTGATGATTGCGCTGATCGCCGCGGCGACCAGCAGCAGCAGGACCAACCACCGGAATCGTTCGCCGTGAACGTGCTTGCGGATCGGAAAGCCGAGCAGCTGCCCGACGAACATCGCGGGAATGGTGACCGCGGCGGCGACGATGCCATCGCGGGTGATCTTGCCGGAGGCGATGAACAGGGCCAATCCCCCGATGTTGCTCAACGCGAACACTGTCGAGATGGTTGCCCGAAACGTGACGGCCGAAAGCTGGCGCGCCTGCAGCACGAATACCAGCGGGGGCCCGTTGGTCGACAATGACGTGGCCAGAACACCCGACACGAAGCCCGAGCCGTAGTCGAGCCGCGGCCCGACATGATGCAGATTGACACGCATCGCCAGCAGGACGACCGCTATCAGCACGGCGATGCCCAGCAGGAACCTCAGGACGTCGTCGTTGACCGAGACGAAGACGAGCAATCCCAGCGGCATGCCCACATAGGCACCGATCGTCATCCTCCGCACCAGCACCTTGTCGGCCACGTCGCGGTCCTTGTACGCCTGCCAGCTGGTGACGAAGATTCCGGTCAACGTGCTGACCACCACTGCGATCTTCGGCTCGATCGCCAACGTCATCAGCGGCACGGCGAGCAGAGCAAACCCGAATCCGGCCACGATCTGCATGAACGCGGCGATGAACACTGCCACCCCAACGACAATCAGTTGGGCAGTGGTCACGACCACCGATTCTGTCACGGCCGACAGCCGCACCTCGGCTTCGCTTTAGGCTGCCAACCATGCTGCCGATCATCGACGTCACATCGCGGGCAGCCCCCGACGAGATCGATCGGGCGTGCCGCCATTTCGGCTTCTTTGCAATTCGCAACCACGGTGTCGACAACGACCTGCGCCGGGACGTGATCGACGCTGCGACCGATTTCTTCGGGCGTAGCAACGAGGAGAAGCAACAGGTTGCGCTCGAACGTGGCGGTGCAGCATGGCGTGGATGGTTTCCACTTGGCGGTGAACTGACATCCGGCGTCGCAGATCTAAAGGAGGGCTACTACTTCGGCCGCGAGTTGCCACTCGACCCGAGGCCCATGCATGGCCCCAACATCTGGCCCGCCGAGCCGCCGTCGTTGCGCGCCCTGGTGTCCGAGTGGATGGCCACGATGGAGCCGCTTGCACAACACGTGCTGTCGCTGATGGCCCAGGGCATGGGATTGGATTCCGCATACTTCCGCAACGATCTCACCGCCGACCCGACTCCACTGTTTCGCATCTTCCGCTACCCGCCGCATCCGCCGGTTGATCCTGACGGCGGTGGCATCGATCGTTGGGGGGTCGCCGAGCACAGCGACTACGGCCTGCTGACCATGCTGGCCCACGACGGCACGGCCGGCCTGCAGGTGAAGGTTGGCGACGAGTGGATCGATGCACCTCACGATCCGCAGTTGATCATCTGCAACCTCGGCGACATGTTGGATCGCGTGACGGCCGGTCGGTACCGCTCGACCCCGCACCGGGCCCGCAACAATTCGACGGCCGATCGCTACTCGCTGCCGTTCTTCCTCGACCCAGGGTGGGACGCGGTGATCGAGACGATCGAACTCGATGATGATTGGTCCGCGCCGATCGATGCCGATCGCCGTTGGGATCGTGCCAACCTCCGCGAGCTCAGCGGCACATACGGCGACTGGCTCACGGCCAAGGTCAGCAAGGTCTTTCCGCAACTTGCCGAGGCGGTCATCGACCGCAATCCCGAGACTCGTAGACAAGACGTCAGCGGGTAAGCGTGTAGGTGCGTTCGACACGGTCGACGTCGGTCACGAGCCAGCCGTCGCCCAACAACGGCTGCATTGCGTCGCGAAGTCCATGGCGAGCCTCGAGCGCATGGCGTGCGGCTGACGCGATCTCGTCCGCGGTGACGGGAGGAACCGCGATGTCGACCGACGCCGAGCCGGCGACTCTGTCGCCGACCAGTTGCCACTCGACCACGAGGCGATCACTCGGCAGCCCTCCGTTGATGCCGCCCATCGGTCCATAGAAGTTGGAGTGGTACTCCACGCCGATTGCGCCCAGCGACCGAAGGTTGAGATGTGCATTGCCAAGCTGCAGCGGATCGAACGTCCAGCGCATCGCGGTGCGGCCATTGGCCAGGCACCAGTCGCGCTGCTGCCGCTTCAACGCCACCCCGAGCCCCGTTCGTCGGTAGTCGGGATCGACCGCGAGGTAGTGCGAGTGAAGGACATGCGGCTGATGTGTGGCAAATCCGTACACGGACCCTACGAGGCGGTCGCCGTCGAATGCTCCGATCGCCATGCCACCTTCGCTGATCGTGGCGACCAAAAGATTGACCGCGACCAGGTCCACATCGCCCCAGACACGCGCTTCCAGCACCGGCATCGCGGCGAGTTCCGCAGCGGTGCGCAGCTCACGAAACTCGATGGTCACCGGCGCAGGACCTCCACCGACTCGGTCACCGTGTCGAGGTAGGCACGATCCAGGGTGACGCCGATCCCCGCACCGGATGGCACCGGCATGATCCCGTCGGTGGCCTCGAGCTCCTGCTCGGTGATGTCGCGCGCGTACGTGCGGCTGGCCGACGCCGTATCGCCCGGATAGACGAAGCCGGGCATCGTTGCCAGATGGATGTTGTGAGCTCGGCCGATGCCACTCTCGAGCATGCCACCGCACCACATCGGCACTCCACGGTCGACGCACAGATCGTGGATGCGCTTCGTTGCGGCCAAGCCGCCGACCCTTCCGACCTTGACGTTGACCACCGAGCACGCGCCCAGATCGAGCGCGGCCCTGGTGCGAGCCGGCGACGTCAAGGTCTCGTCGAGGCACAGCCGCGTCTTGATCTGGGGAGCAAGCGCGGCATGGTCGGTGAGGTCGTCCCAGTGCAACGGTTGCTCGATGTAGTGGAGGTCGAACTCGTCGATCCTGCGCAACGTGTCGAGGTCGTCGAGCGTGTACGCCGAGTTGGCGTCGACGGTCAGTTCGATGTCGGGGAACTCGGCACGCACTGCGGAGAGGATCTTGACATCCCAACCGGGCTCGATCTTCAGCTTGATCCGCTTGTAGCCCTGCTCGACGTGCTGGGCGACCGACGCCACGGTCTCCGGCACCGGGTTCATCCCCAGGCTGGCCCCCACCGGGATCTCGGTGCGCTCGCCTCCCAGCAGGGTGCGCAACGGCACACCGAGTTGGCGGGCGTGACAGTCCCACACCGCCAGCTCCAGAGTCGTCTTGGCCATCGGGTTGCCACGCCATCCGGCCCAGTTGTCGCACAACGTCGCCGGATCGTCGCAACCGTTCGTCAGCAGCCATGGGACGAGGGCCTCGCGCAACAGATGCAACGCGCCGGCGATCGATTCCTCGCGGTAGGAGGGCAATGGATCCATCACGCCTTCGCCGTACCCTTCCACGCCGTCGGACCTCACAGTGGCGATCACTGCGTGCTTTTCTGTCTCGGCGGCGAACGATGTCTTGAACACCGATTTGTACGGAAGGCGGACGATCCGCAGCTCGACCTCGTCAACGTGCATGTCGTACTCCTACCAGGTGTCGATGTTGGGGCGCTTCTTGCCGACTCGCGGCGCAGCAGGCGGCGTCGAATTCAGGATCGTTGCGATCCATCGGCGGGTGTCGGCGGGATCGATGACATCGTCGATCTCGAAGTACGACGCGGTGTTCAATGCCTTGCCGTGCGCATACATCTGGTCCACCCGCTTCTGGAAGCTCTCCTCGCGTTCGGCGGGATCCTCAATTGCGTCCAGCTCCTTGCGATAGCCGAGGCGCACCGCGCCCTCAAGTCCCATTGGGCCAAATTCGCCGGTGGGCCAGGCGATACATGCGTCGGGCGCCTTGGTACTGCCGCCCACCATCGCCTGGGCCCCGAGGCCGTAGCACTTGCGCAGCACCACGCTGACCAGAGGCACGGTGATGTTGGCGGCCGTCACGAACAGCCTCGAGCAGTGACGCACGAGGGCTGTCTTCTCGACGGCCGGGCCGACCATCATCCCTGGCGTGTCGACGAGCGTGATGACGGGGATGTCGAAGGCATCGCAGAGTTGCAGAAACCGAGCGGCTTTGTCGGCGCCATCACTGTCGATGGCACCCGCGAGATGGCCCGGGTTGTTGGCCAGCACGCCGACCGGATATCCCTCGACTCGGGCCAGCGCGGTGACGATGCCGAGGGCGAAGTCACTGCGCAGCTCCAGTACGGATCCGGTGTCGAACAACGTGTCGATCACCGTGCGCACGTCGTATCCGCGCTTTCGGTCCTCGGGGATCGCTCCACGCAGTTCGAGCTGGTCGGCACACGACCATTCCGAGAGCCGGCCCTGAAAGTACGAGAGGTACTGCTTGGCGACCGCGACAGCTTCAACCTCGTCGGCCACCGCGATGTCGACCACACCATTGAACCTCTGAACACTCATCGGCCCGATCTCTCTTGGATCGAACACGCCGAGGCCCCCGCCTTCGATCATCGCCGGGCCACCCATCCCGATATTGGAGTCCTCCGTCGCAATCACGACGTCGCAACATCCGAGCAGCGATGCGTTGCCGGCGAAGCAGTATCCGGCGTTGATACCAACCAGTGGGACCAGCCCGCTGAGCCCACCGAGGTAGAAGAAAGCCCAACAATCCAGCAGGCTGACACCGATGTTGTCGGTGTCGCCGGGGCGACCACCGCCACCTTCGGTGAAGAACACCACAGGAAGGCGCTTCGATTCTGCGAGCTCGAACAGACGGTCCTTCTTGCGGTGGTTCAACACACCCTGCGTTCCCGCCAGCACGGTGTAGTCGTACGACGCGACAACCACCTGGCCGGCGTGCCCGTCGAACAGGTGGCCATTGACGGTGCCGATCCCGCCGATCATGCCGTCGGCCGGAGTGCGTTCGATGAGATCGTCGACCGGGCGCCGTCGACGCTGGGCCGCAATCACGACGGGGCCGTACTCGACGAATGATCCGTCGTCGACAAGATCTGCGACGTTCTCGCGGGCGGTGCGCCGACCGACTGCGCGACGCCGTGCGACGGCCTCCGGACGCGCCGCATCGAGACCGACTGCGTGACGGGCCTGCACCTCGGCCAGATCGGAGCGAACCCGTGTGAGGTCGGTATCGACAACGTCGATTCGTGCCTGTGACGCGACGACGCCGGGCTCGACCGAGGCAACGGCCGCACCGGCCATCACGGTCGCGCCGGCGTCGACCAGCAGGTCGACAACGGTGCCATCGCAGGGCGACTCGATGGCGTGATGCATCTTCATCGACTCGATCAGCATCAGCTGCTGTCCAGCAACGACGCTGTCGCCGGGCGACACGTCAACAGAAACAATCGTGCCCTGCATCGGAGCTTCGACCCGCATCTCCCCCATCGGCCCGACGGTAGCTGGCGCGACCGAATACGGTTGCTGTTGTGAGCGACCCGGTGGAGATCTCGGTGGGCGGTCGGTCGGTCACGATCACCAGTCCCGACAAGGTCTTCTTCAAGACGCGCAACGACACCAAGCTCGATCTCGTCAACTACTACGGGTCGGTCGGCGACGCTGTAATGCGCCAGATGCTCGACCGCCCCGTACTGCTGCAACGGTTCCCCAACGGTGCCCATGGCTCGAACTTCTTCCAGAAGCGCATACCCGAAGGCGCGCCGGATTGGCTGCACACCACCATCGTGCAGACACCCAACGGCACGGAGTCCCGGGCGCTGGTCATCGCCGACCTCGCCCACGTCCTGTGGGCCGTGAACCTCGGCTGCCTCGGCTTTCACTCGTGGCCGACTCATGCGGCCGATCTGGAACACTGCGACGAGTTGCGCATCGATCTGGATCCCGGCCCGGGAACGACGTACCCGATGGCGCAAGAAGCCGCCGCCCACACCAAGACGTTGTTCGACGAACTCGGCATCGTCGCGTTCATCAAGACATCGGGCAACCGCGGCCTGCACGTGTACGTTCGCCTGCAGGCCACGCACGACAGCGTGGCCGTGCGCAGCGCGGCTGTGGCCGTCGCCCGCGAGTTGGAGCGTCGACATCCCGACCTGATCACCGCAGCGTGGTGGAAGGAGGAGCGCGGTGAACGGATCTTCATCGACTTCAACCAGAACGCACCACACAAGACCGTCTTCGCCCCATGGTCCGTACGAGCCCTCGACCACGCGCCGGTCTCGTTCCCCTTCCCGTGGGATCTGCTGTCGACGTTGCGCCCGCACGACATGACCATCGCCACGGTGCCCGCGTGGGTCTCGCAGCACGGCGACGCCTGGGCGACCATGAACGAAGAGCCGCAATCCATCGAGCCGATCCTTGCCCTGGTTCGTGCCGACCAGGCGGCCGGGTTGCAGGATGCCCCGTGGCCACCGGTGTACCCGAAGATGGAAGGCGAGCCGTCCCGGGTCGCGCCGAGCCGCGCCAAGAAGCCGAAGTGACAACGCTCCCCATCGCTGATCGCTGGTTCGAGCGCACCACTATCGATGACTCGATCACACTGCTCTGGGAGCCGCACGTCATTCCACTGATGCGCTGCAACATCTGGCACGTTCGCGGCCGTGACCGCGATCTGGTCGTCGACACCGGGATGGGCCTGATGAGCCTGGGCGACGAGTTGGCGGATCTGGTCGACAAGACCGTCACCGCCGTTGCCACACACGGCCACGACGATCACATCGGCGGGCACCACGAGTTCGCCGACGTCGTTGTGCACCCGGCTGAGGCCCCGTTGCTGCTCGATCCACCGATCTCGTCGCTCGTGCCACGCGAAGCATGGGGTGACGACGTCGTCGATGCCCTCGAGGCCGCCGGTTATCCGATGCCCGAGCCGTACTTCGTCACCGCGCTGCCGGCGGGCATGTCGACGGACTCGTTCCATCAACAACCCGTCGCCCGGGTTCGCCACATTCGCGAAGGCGACGAGATCGACCTGGGCGATCGCTGCTTCGAAGTGATCCACCTTCCCGGTCACTCACCCGGGTCGATCGGGCTGTGGGAGCACAGCTCCGGCACCCTGTTCTCAGGGGATGCGATCTACGACGGCCCGCTGCTCGATGAGTTGCCGGAATCATCGATCGACGACTACTGCGCAACCATGGATCGCCTGCTGGCACTGCCGGTCACCGTGGTGCACGCCGGCCACGATCCGAGCTTCGGGCGCGACCGGCTGCACGAATTGGTGCGTGCGTACCTGCGGCGTCGACGCGGATGAGTCAAATTGCCTAGCCAAAGTGGCTTGCCAACACCTGTGCCGGCTGTTTGAATATTGATCACCAGAGAGAGGAGGTGGTCCAAACGATGACAGGTTTAGATTGTGGGACTCTGGAGGTGGTTGGCCGCTAACGGCCTTCGGACTGGACCGTCTGGCGAAACCCCGCCAACCTCCGCTCGAACATCTCACCGAAGCTGGTCCCGTCGGTAGTCAATGAGATGTCGAGTCTCTATCAGTTCAATTGAACGAGGAGAGGTGCGCTACGAGCGCCCTCTCCTCGTTCGCGTCACGGGCGCTAGACACGATCGTGTGGTCGGGCAGTGCCAGCAGCACGTCGCGAATCGAGCGGACGATCGTGGGCTCGTCGCTGTAGCTGCGGCCCGTGGCGCCGGGGCCGCCGCAGAACAGGGTGTCTCCACTGAACACCACCCCGCTGGCCACGTCGTGGAAGCAGCAGCAACCAGGCGAATGACCCGGCGTGTGCAGCACGCCAAGTTCGTGACCAGCTGCCGCCAGCACCTCGCCGGGGATCAGCACTGCGTCGGGTTGCGCATCGGGCCACACAACGTCCCACAACATGCGATCAGCGCCGTGCAGCGACACGGGTGCGTCGACAGCGTCTCGCAACGGTACGGCCGCGTTGATGTGGTCGTTGTGACCGTGTGTCAGCACGATGGCCTTCACACGTCGACCGTTGATCGCATCAACGATGGCGGCAGCATCGTGAGCGGCATCGAACACCACAACCTCGCGGTCGTCGCCGACCAACCAGATGTTGTTGGTGACCGCCCACTCGCCACCGTCGAGGGCGAAGATGCCGTCGGTCGTTACGAGTTCAATCGTCACAGCACCCACATCACAGAACGACCACGCTGCGCAGCACCTCGCCACGCTCCATCTTGTGAAACGCCTCCTCGACCGCGTCGAGCGAGATGGTCTCGCTGACGAACTTGTCGAGCGGCAGGCGGCCCTGCTGATGCAACGTGACCAGCATGGGGAAGTCGCGCGACGGAAGGCAGTCGCCGTACCACGACGATTTCAACGCGCCGCCACGACCGAACACTTCGATGAAGGGCAGTTCCAACGTCATGTCGGGGCGAGGCACACCGACGAGCACCACGGTGCCGGCCAGGTCGCGCGCCTCGAACGCCTGGCGGTAGACCGCAGGGTTACCGATTGCCTCGATGCATACGTCGGCACCGTTGCCCTCGGTGACCGACTTGATGTACTCCACGGGGTCGGACTTGGTGGAGTTGCACGTGTGGGTTGCACCGAACTCCTTGGCCCATTCCAGCTTGCGGTCGTCGATGTCGACGGCCACGATCGTGTGGGCACCGGCCAAGCGTGCGCCGGCAATGGCAGCATCGCCCACGCCACCACAACCGAAGACCGCCACCGAGTCACCGCGACCGACGTTGCCGGTGTTGATCGCAGCACCAATGCCGGCCATCACGCCGCACCCGAGCAAGCCCGCAGTCGTGGCCGGCACGCCAGGGTCGACCTTCGTGCATTGGCCCGCGGCGACGAGCGTCTTGTCGACAAACGCACCGATGCCAAGGGCTGGGGACAACACGGTCCCGTCGGTCAGCGTCATCTTCTGGGTGGCATTGAACGTGTTGAAACAGACCCACGGCCGACCACGCAGGCAGCTGCGGCAGGTGCCGCACACGGCCCGCCAGTTGAGGATCACGAAATCGCCCGGCACGACGTTGGTTACTCCTTCCCCGACCGACTCGACGACGCCCGCGGCCTCGTGGCCGAGCAGGAACGGAAAGTCGTCGTTGATGCCACCCTCTCGGTAGTGAAGGTCGGTGTGGCACACGCCGCAGGCCTGCACCTTGACGACTGCCTCACCGGGCCCGGGATCGGGGACGACGATCGTCTCGATCGACACCGGCGCGCCCTTCGAGCGCGCCACGACTCCGCGAACCTGCTGTGACATTGAAACCTCCGTATCAGCGGCCCGTGGGCCGACCCCGAGCGGAGATTACTCGCCGCGCCGCCCGCGACGGCGCTCGCGGTCGGGCGCATTGCCCGACGGCGCCGAGTTGACCAGCGGACCGACGGCCTCGATGATGTCGTCGAGCGTGGGTTTGGCGATCAACTCGTCGAGCGCCTGCCGCATTGCGGCGAGATGCACCGGCGACGTACCGCAGCAACCGCCGACGATCCGTGCGCCAGCCTTAACCGCCAGCTGGGTGTACTTGGCCATCAGCTCAGGGGTACCGGTGTACACAGCCTCGGTACCAGCGAAGTACGGCACACCGCAGTTGCCCTTCGAGATCAGGTGCGTGTGCACATCGCGTTCGCTCATCGCCAGCAGCGACACCAAGATGTCGCTGGCGCCGACACCGCAATTGGCGCCGATGGCCACCGGGGGCTGGGCCAGATCGTCGAACACGTGCGATAGATCACCCGGCAGTAGACCCATCATTGTGCGACCAGCAGTATCGAACGAGCACGTTGCCGTGTAGGGCAAACCGGCCCGCAGCGCGCCCGTTGCCGCAGCGCGAATCTCTTCCGATGCCGACATGGTCTCGATCCACGCAATGTCGGCTCCACCAGCCTTCAATCCTTCGGCCAACTCGTTGAACGACTCGATCGCGGCGTCTTCGGTCAGAGCACCGAGCGGCTCGAACAGTTCACCCGTCGGGCCCATCGAACCGGCCACCACCACGGGGCGTGGCGATGCGTCAGCCACTTCGCAGGCGATCTCGGCGGCGCGTTTGGCCAGCTCGTAGACCCGGCCCTCGGCACGGTGCAGTTTGAGCCGGTGTCGATTGCAGCCGAACGTGTTGGTCAAGATGATGTCGGCGCCGGCGTCGACGAACTGCTGATGCAGCGTGCGCACCTTGTCGGGTTGATCGACGTTCCAGAATTCCGGCGGGTCGCCGGCCCCGAGACCGCGCTCGAAATAGTTGGTGCCTGTGGCCCCGTCGGCCAGAAGTGTGCGACCGGCGGACAGCAAATCGGCAAGGGAAGCTCGCATGGTGAACCCAGGCTACCGCCCGCCTACAGTCCCCGCCATGGCCTCCCATGTCGAGCCGGCCCGGTCCAGCGAAACCAACGAACAACTCGCTGAAATGGTCGCGGTGGCCGATTTGCCGTCACTGCTGGCAGCGTTGGCGCACATCTCGACGTCTCCGGATCTACCCGGTGATGGCCTGTTCCTCGATCCCACGAAGCATCACGAACCGCAGGGAGGCTGGACGCCCGAACAGCAGGCCCATGCCCGGGATCTCGCCGTTCGTACCCTGATCGAGCTTCGCGATTCCGACTGGCCGGCGGCACCCCGGCCGACTGCCGAGTCGGTCAGACCGATCATCTCCTGGATGATGGCCACCGAGGCTTCCGAAGATTATTTGACGCTGTTGCTCGAAGAGCTCGGCGACTCGTCGCAGGATCTGCGGGCGCCAGCGTGGACGGTCGCCGACGTGGCTCCCGACCGGAGGTTGCGCGTCGCTGTGATCGGTGCCGGCATGTCGGGATTGCTGGCGGCCCACCGCCTGCACCAGGCAGGGATCGAGGTGGTGGTGTATGAGAAGAACTCCGACGTAGGCGGCACCTGGCTCGAGAACACGTACCCCGGGTGCAGGGTCGATGTCTCCAGCCACCTGTTCTGCTACTCGTTCGCCCAACGCGACGACTGGCCACAGCACTTCTCCACACAGCCCGAGTTGCTCGATTACTTCAGGGGCTTCGCCGACGAGTTCGACGTGCGCCAATTCATCCGCTTCTCGACGTCGGTCGACGCAGTCTCGTTCGACGATCGATCGGCGACTTGGCAGGTGTGCACGGTGGATGCCGACGGCCGAACCGAGACCGCCACCTTCGACGCCATCGTCAACGCAACCGGTCAGTTGAACCGCCCGAAGCTGCCTGACATCGCCGGGCGCACGTCGTTCGCGGGACCGGCCTTTCATTCGGCGCAGTGGCGCCACGACATCGACCTCACTGGCAAGCGGGTGGCAGTCATCGGCACCGGTGCGAGCGCCGCGCAGTTCATCCCCATCATCGCCGAGCAGGCCAGACAGGTGTTGGTGTTCCAGCGCACGCCCAACTGGCTGGCACCGACCCTCGACTACCACGCCGAAGTTGCCGATGGGCAGCGTTGGCTGCTGACGCACGTGCCCTATTACAGCCAGTGGTACCGCTTCTGGCTGTTCTGGCGCTATGCCGAGGGCATGCTCCCTGCCGTGAAGGTGGACCCGGATTGGGATGGTCAGGGACAATCGGTCAGTGCCGCCAACGAGCAGATGCGAATGCTGCTGGGTATGTACATCGGGCTGTGCTTCGGCGACCGACCCGACCTGCTGGCCAAGGTGATGCCCGACTATCCGCCGGCGGCGAAGCGGATCATCCGCGACAACGGCGTTTGGGCGACAACCCTGAAACGCGACAACGTGCAACTGATCACGGAACCCATCGCCGAGATCGTGCCGAATGGATTGGTGATGTGCGACGGCACCGCACACGACGTCGATGTCGTCATCTACGGCAGCGGCTTTCAGGCCTCTCGGTTCCTCACACCGATGCGCGTCGTCGGCCGCGGCGGCGTCGACCTGCACGACCAGTGGAACGGCAATGCGCGTGCGTACCTCGGCATTGTCGCTCCCAACTTTCCGAACTTCTTCATGCTGTACGGCCCGAACACCAACATCGTCGTCAACGGCAGCATCATCTACTTCTCGGAGTGCGAGGTGCACTACGTCATGCAGTGCCTTCGCCACATCCTCCAGACGGGCGTGCGGGCCATCGATTGCCTGCCGTCGGTGCACGACCGGTACAACGAGCGCGTCGACGACGGCAACCTGCACATGGCGTGGGGTGCCTCGAGTGTCAACAGTTGGTACAAGAGCGACTCCGGTCGCGTTGCGCAGAACTGGCCGTTCAGCCTGCTCGAGTTCTGGCAGCAGACACGCGAGGTCAACGCCGCCGATTACGAGGCGCTGTAGCTCGCCAAACGAAAGCGTTTGTGAGCTGGCGCACCGATACGGGGCCGGAGTCATCAAACGCTTGAACCTGTGCTGCGCGCAAGCCAGAACTAGGTGATCGGGGTCAGGGGAGGTTGGCCGGTGAGCACGGCGACCGTGTTTCTGGCCGCGAGTGTGGCCATCGCGGCCCGGGTCTCGATGGTGGCCGAGCCGAGGTGCGGGATCAGCACGGCATTGTCGAGCTCAGCAAGGCCGGGTTCCAGCTGCGGCTCGTGCTCGTAGACATCGAGGCCTGCACCGGCGATGGCGCCGCTGCGAAGAGCCGCCACCAACGCCATCTCGTCGACGATCGGCCCGCGCGCAGTGTTGACGAGGAACGCCGATGAACGCATCAGCTCGAACTGCTCTGGCCCGATCAGATGATGGGTCTCGGCCGAGTACGGACAGTTGATCGTGACGACGTCCGAGGTCGCCAGCAACTCGTCGAGGTCGAGCCGCTCGGCGCCGAGCTCGGCCTCGACCTCGGCCGACGCAGCCCTGCGGTTGCTGTAGGCCACGCTCATCCCGAACGCCTTGGCGCGGCGAGCGAGGGCTTGGCCGATCGCCCCCATGCCGACGATGCCCAACCGCCGACCTTGCAGGCCGGTGCCGAGCAGCATGAACATGCCCCACTGCCAGGGCTGATTGGACCGGACAATCCGCTCGCCCTCGCCAAGCCGTCGCGTGACCATCAGGATCAATGCCATGGCAATGTCGGCAGTGGCGTCGGTCAACACACCGGGAGTATTGGTGGCGATCACGCCGCGCTCGCGACATTCGGCGACGTCGATGTTGTTGTAGCCGACCGCCACATTGGACACCACCTTCAACTGCGTCCCGGCCGCGTCGAGGAAACCACGATCGACCTTGGTGGTCAGCAGGGTCAGCACGGCATCGGCATCGGCGATGCGTTCGTACAACTCGTCGATCTCGATCGGGTCGTCGTGCTTCCAGCCCCACACGTTGCCGTGGGGCCGCAACACGTCGAGACCAGCATCGGGGATTCGTCCGGCGACGACGATCCGCGGTTGGGCCATCAGGCGGCCTCGACCCATTCACGCAGCGTGCTGAGACCCAGCTGGATGTCGTCGACCGAGATCCCGGAGTAGGCGAAGCGAACGTATTGCTCGACTTCTCCCGGCAGCGGTCTACCGAAGTGGCGCCGGGTGCAGAACGACACACCCGTGGCCCGCAGCGCGGCATCAGCGAATTGGGTGACGTCGGTGAACCCGAGCGCGTCCATCGCTTTGGTGACATTGGGGAACAGGTAGAAGGTGCTGTCGGGCTTCGCAACCACGAAGCCTGGCACCTTGTGCAGTGCGTCGACAGCGGCATCGCGTCGGCGTTCCAGTTCAGCGAGGATCGCCAGCGCTCCCGATTGGTCGCCCTGCAACGCCTCGACGCCGGCAGCCTGCACGAAGTGGGTGGTGCAACTCTCGTCGTTGGTGTTGATCTTGGTGATCGGGGCAATCAGTTCGTCGGGCCCTACGGCGGCGCCGAGGCGCCATCCCGTCATCGCGAACTTCTTCGAAAAGGTATAGAGGATCACGGTGCGCTCGCGCATGCCCGGCAGCGACGCGATCGAGGTGCTGGTACCCGAGTAGCGCATCTCGAAGTAGGCCTCGTCGCTGAGCACCCACAGGTTGTTTTCGATGGCGAGTTCGCCGAGCGCGCGCATCTCGTCGAGCGAACTCTCGCAACCCAACGGGTTCTGCAGGTTGTTGTAGATCAGCACTTTGGTGGTGGGAGTGATCTGGCTGCGAAGGTGGTCGCGGTCGATGGCGAACCCGGTGGCGGTCTGGATGTATCGGTACGGCTGGGCGACACCGCCGAAGTAGTCCACCTGGCTCTCGTAGATCGGGTAGCCGGGCGACGGGTACAGCACACCGTCGCCAGGGTTCATCACGACCTGCAGGAACTTGCCGATCACCGGTTTGCCGCCCGGCTGCACGGCGACGTTGTCGGGGCCGTAGCCGAGGCTGCGACGCATCGAGACATCGTCGGCCAACGCCTCGCGCAGGGGTGCGATTCCGGCGGCCGGGCAATAGCCGGTCTTGCCGTCGGCGATCGCCCGGTTCATGGCCTCGACCACGTTGGCCGGAGTCGGCAGGTTGATGTCGCCGAGGTGGAACGGGAAGACCTTGTTGCCTTTCGCAGCCCACTCGGCCGCGGCAAGCGACACCGCAAATGCAGTCTCGGTACCAAGGTTGTTCAATCGTTCAGCGAGCACGGCTCTCCCACATGTTGGCGTCGCTCGATTGTATTCTCTCGAGCGTTAGTGTGCGGAGCCGATGGCAACCGATCGTGGTGCAGCGCGGGGCGAGACCGAGTCGAGCAACTGGATCGACGGCCCACACAATCGATGGGGCTTCCTGCACGTTCGCGAATTGACCCGAACGGCGCGCATCCGCGGCTGCCCGGAGCCGGTCGCTCCCCTGCCGCGGCATCTGCGGGACATCACCGGATTCGCCTTCGATCACCTCGAGCAGAGTTGGACGCTGGGCGGCATGCTCGAGGCGACGTACACCGACGGGTTGATGGTCGTGCACGACGGCGAGGTGCTGTTCGAGCACTACGGAGGACTGATGCGGCCCGACGACACACACCTGTTGATGTCAGTGTCGAAGTCATTGACGTCGACGCTGGCCGGCGTGCTGGTGGGTCGCGGAGTGATCGATCCCACCGGCTTCGTGCCCGACTACCTCCCGAGCCTTCGTGGCACGTCCTGGGAAGGCTGCACCCTGCAGCACCTCCTCGACATGCGCGCCGGTACCCGATTCGACGAGGACGACTACGACAACCCGGAGAGCGATGGGCGCCTGATCGAGCAGGTCTCGGGGTACACCACCCGACTCCGCGACGACATACCGGCCGACACCTACCAATGGATCGCGGACGTGCCGAACGCCTCGGAGCACGGAGGCCCGTTCCAGTATCGATCGATCCTGCCCGACGTGCTCGCGTGGGTGATGTGTGAGGTAACCGGGCAGACGTTCGCCGATCTGTTCTCGCAGTACGTGTGGTCGCACTTCGCCGCGAGCGATGCCGACATCATCGTCGACGCAGCAGGCTTCCCTGTCGTCGAGGGAGGCATCTGCACGACGTTGGAGGATCTCGCGCGCTTCGGAGTGATGTGCCTGCAAGGTGGCGAGTTCGCCGGCCGGCAGATCGTGCCGAGCGACTGGATGCAGCGCCCGACGACGTACAAAGAGGAATTGGTCTACGCGTTCGTTCTGCCGCTGCAGGCCGGCCGCGCCGGGCCCAACTCGTGCTATCACGACTTCTGGTGGGTGTACGACAGCAAGGCCGGCATCTACTGCGGCCTCGGCATCAACGGACAGATGTTGATGATCCACCACCCGTCGAACACGGTGATCGCCAAGCTCTCGACGTGGCCGAACCGAATGGACTACGCGCTCGCCGACATCACCGATGCCGGCCTGCTGGCCTTGTGCGCCTCGCTCTAGTACTGCATCTCGGCCAGCGACGGGCGCTCGTGCAGTTGCTGCAGTGAGAACCCGGCCATCTTGCGGTAGCCGTCGGTGACCTCAAGGATCTCATCGGGCGTGATCACGTCGGACAACCGTTCGAAGCCTTGCGGCGCGCGTTCCTCGACGAGTTGCATCGGCAGCTCCGGCCCCAAACCTCGGTTGGCCAGCACGATGGCCGAGGTCGCCGGCCGACGGACCTCGTCGTAGCGCAGTAGCGCTTGCTCGATGTCGTCGGGATAGGACAGCAGGCAGCCGGTGAGGGTCCTGGCGTCGAGGATCGCCTGTGATGCCCCGTTGGACCCGATCGGGTACATCGGATGCGCAGCGTCGCCCAGCAGCGTCGTCGTGCCGAAGCTCCATCGTTCGACGGGATCGCGATCGACCATCGGGAACAGGAACGTCGTCGGGGCCGATGCGATCAGCTTCGGGACGTCGAGCCACGGGAACGTCCAACCCTGGAACTGGGGCAGGAAGTCGGCCAGATCGCCGGCCTGGTTCCAGTCTTCGCGCTGCAGCAGTTCGGTGCCGTCGGTGCGCAACTCGGCGATGAAGTTGAGTTGCTGTCGGCCATCCGGAAGATCGAGCAATGGGTAGAGCACGAATTTCTGGCGCGGGTGGCCCGCCCACACCATCGTGCGGCCGTCGAACACCGGGGGGCCGTCGGCAAGCCCGCGCCACAGGAGGGCACCATTCCATTTCGGCATGCCTTCGTTGGGGTAGAAGTGCCGCCGGGCCACGGAGTGGATGCCGTCGCAAGCGATCATCGCCGCGCCCTTCGCGGTGGCAGTCACAGTTCCCGTTCGGCGGTCGATGAAAGTCGCCTCCACCCGGCCGGCCGGCTGGCTGAACCGATCCAGGTGGCAACCGGTGTGGATGCGATCGGCACCGATCTCGGCGATCGCGGCCGCATGCAGAATGGACTGGAGCGCCCCACGGTGAATCGATATCTGCGGCCATCGGTAGCCGGCGGCGATCCCACGCGGCTCGTCCCATATCGGTTCGCCGCGTTTGGTGAAGTAGGCAAGTGTCGTGGGCGTCAACCCGTTGGCCGCCAGGTCGTCGGCCAGCCCGAGGTCATCGAGTTCGCGCACCGCGTGGGGCAGCAGGTTGATGCCGACGCCGAGCGCTTGAATGCGATCGACACTCTCGAACACCCGAACCGGGTAGCCGGCGCGGTGCAGGCTCAGCGCTGCGGTGAGTCCGCCAATTCCGCCGCCGGCGATGATCAGATCGTCCATGACATCAACCATGACATCAGTCGACGATCGCGTCGATTTCCGGCTTGGCCGCGATCATCGTTCGCAGGTGCTCGGCATGGGACAAGCCCGGCTGGGCGTGGCGATTGAATCCGATGCTGCAGTCGGCGAACCCGAGTTCGAGGGCCTGTTCGAGCGCTGCCTGCCAACCCGGCCCGATGTAGACCCGGCCATGGATCGGTAGCGTCGCCGGGTCGCGATCGGCCTCTTCCGAAAACCTTCGAAGCTTTGCCACGGCCGTGCCGATGTCGGTCGGGTCGAGCCCAGGGATCAGCAGCGGCATCCAACCGTCGGCCTTGCGCACGACGCGTCGCAGCACAGCATCCGACGCCCCGCTGCCGATCAGAATCGGCAGCGGATGCGCGGGCAGCGGATTGATGCCAACACCGCGAAGTTGGTGGAAGCGACCTTCGAAGTCGACCAACGGCTGGGTCCACAACATACGCAGGACATCGATCTGTTCTTCGAGCAGCGCGGTTCGGTCGGCGAAGTCGACACCGAGGCCTGCGTACTCCGCGGCGTTCCAGCCCACACCGACGGCCGGCCGGATGCGTCCGCCGCTGAGCAGGTCGATGGTGGCGATCTGCTTCGCAGCGACCGCTGTCTGTCGTTGCGGCAGTACCAGCACGCTCGTGACGAAGTTCATCGTTGTCGTCAACGCAGCGAGGTGGCTGAACAGCACCAGGATCTCGTGGAACGTGTGCTCCGACGTGTACGGCGCATTGGGGAAGCTGCCGAACGGACCGGGACCTAGCCGTGCTGGGGAGGCGCCGAGGATGTGGTCGTACGCCATGAGGTGCTCGAACCCGGCGGCCTCGGCGTCGATGGCCCACTGCCTGATCGCTGCGGGATCGGTACCGCTGTCGGCCTGCGAGAAGACCGCGCCAATTCTCATCGGTTCTCCGTTCGATCGTTGCCTATCTGTCGCATGTATAGCCTGCGTGCGTGACTCGACCGCTGCTCGTCGGAATCCAGTTGCCAGAGGTTGAATGGGAAGTCCCCTTTCCCGAACTGATCCGCATGGCCCAGACGGCCGAACAGGTCGGCTTCGACTCTGTCTGGCTCGGTGATCACCTGTTGTACGACCTGGCGGCCGGGCCGAGGGGACCGTGGGAGGTGTGGACCTCGCTCGCCGCGCTCGCCGCCTCGACCGAACGCGTGCAACTGGGCCCACTGGTCGCGTCCGCCGGTTTCCATCAGCCGGCCATGCTGGCCAAGCAGGCCGCGACGGTCGATGAGATCAGCGGCGGCAGGCTCATCCTGGGCCTGGGCGCCGGCTGGAACCGGACCGAGTTCGAGGCGTTCGGCTTCCCGTACGACCACCGCATCGACCGCTTCGAGGAAGCGTTCACGATCATCCGGACGCTCCTCCGTGAAGGCGCGATCGACTTCGACGGCCGGTTCTACAAGGCACGCGATTGCGAGGTGCTGCCCCGCGGACCACGGCCCGGCGGCCCGCCGCTGATGATCGGGTCCGTGGGGCCGCGGATGCTCGACATCACGATGCCCCACGCAGACTCATGGAACGTCTGGTTCGCCGACACGGACAACAGCCCCGCAGGGGTCCCCCCGCTGCGCGAACTCGTCGACGATGCCTGTCGGCGGGCAGGCCGCGACCCGGGCGAGGTGGAGCGGACCGTGGCGGTCCAGGTTCGGATGCCGGGCGGGACGGGCCGCCTGGCCGGCGACGGAAAGCGCACGCCGCCGTCACTCGAGGGGTCGCCGGAGGCGATGGCCCACGCCCTACGCGAGTACGCCCACGAGGGGATCGCTCACGTCCAGCTCGTCATCGACCCCATCACCCGAGACAGCATCGCGGCATTCGCACCGGTCCTGAAAGCGCTCGCCAGCGGCTGAGTCGTGCGTGGGCGGTACCTTCGTACCGGAGGACCGCCGCGGAATCCCGTGCTAGCCTGACGGCCGCCATGCGAACATCGAATCCGTTCGCGGCCCGGGGACGTCGTCGCGGGTCGAGATCCCGCGCCGCTGGCCTCATCGTCATGGGGCTGCTCATGGCGGCCTGTGGATCGGCGCCGCCGTCGGTCGCCCCACCCTCGTCGACGCCCCGGCCGACCCCGACACCGAACCCGCATCTGACCGATCCCGCTTCGGCCGACACCGTCTTCACGGCCATCGCGAGGGCGAAGTTGCCGATCGCGGCGAACAACGCCGCGGCCGGCTCGGATCCGGTCAAGCAGATCAATGCGACCTACTTCGAGTGGCCGATGATCATCAGCGAGTATCGGTCCGCGGCGAGCCTTGCCGAGAACATCACCTGGGTGCCGGGCGAGCCGCCGACCAAGGGCGAGGCCGCAGTGTCCATCGCCGGGATCAACGTCCTCATCGAGTGGGGCCCGAAGACAGGCGCGGCGCCCCAGGGCCTGTCGCCGGCTCAGGTGGAGGCGATGAACGAGTTCCTGGCCACCCTCGATCGGTACCTCGGCCCGCTCATCGTGCGGACGACGACGTTCCTGCAGGTCCCGGAGTCGTCCGCCAAGCCGAGCCCGTCGGCATCGGCTGCCGCATCGGGCAAGCCCTCCGGCAAGCCGTCGACCAAGCCGAGCGCCGTCCCGTGACGACCGACAAGGGCGCGGCCAGGGGTCGGCCTCGAGCGAGCTCGGCCCGGGGTGCCGACGACGTGTCCGACCTCGACAAGCGGATCATCGAGCACCTCCAGGCCGACGGGCGACGCCCGTATACG
>JANOCR010000114.1:0-11453 GCA_031412355.1 Ilumatobacteraceae bacterium
AAGAAGAAGACGGCGAGACCGAGGCCAAGCTCAGCATTTCACTGAGCCGTCTCAAAGGTGTTGCAGTACTTGCCGCTGACGCCGCCGGCCCCCACACCTGGACCGGTCTGCTCTGTGACGGTACGACGACTGCAACGATCACCTATGTGGTTGCTCTCGACGGATCGATCTCGGATGTTGTCGCAACACCAGCAGCCGATGTTCGCACTGATGACAACAAGATCGACGCCCGCTTCTCGGGTGACGAGCGAGTTCGCATCCGGGTCCGTGAGGACGATGGCATGATCACGATCTCCATCGAAGAGCGTTTGCGCTGCGACGCCGAGGATCCGACCACCAACGTGTCGACCACCGTCGATGACGACGATGACGATGACGACGATGAGAACGAGAAGCGTGGTCGTGACGACGATGACGATGACGCCTCCTCGACCAGCGAAGTCACCACAACGGATGATGATTAGCAATGGCAAGGCAGCCCGGTTCCTCTTCGGAGGGGCCGGGCTGCTGCTCGTTTTCAGCGCCTGCTCCGACGACAGCGCACCCGAGGCCGGCTCAGCAGCCGGCAACACCGCCACGTCGGTCGCCGGTGCATCCCCTTCGGTCTCGGTCGACCCCGGTGTAACGACCACTACGGTGGCGGGAGCGCCGGCGCCAACGCTTGCCCCGGTCGATGGTGTGGCGTTGCTGCAGCAGGCGGTCGCGGCAACTGGCGCCGGCTATCACTTCAATCAAACAGCCACCCTCGACGGTGTCGTGGCATTGACGATCGATGGTGATCGGTTGCCCGACGGTGCACGCCTGGTCGTCGGCAACGATGCCGGCCTGGTGTACTACGTCATCACGCCCGAAGGTACGTGGCTGATGCCCGACAACGGCGAGTGGGAGCTCGACGATTCGGATCCTCCGACCGTCGACCCGATCGCCGCGCTCAACACTCCGAGCTCGGTCACGGTTGCCGGCAACGACGGCACAACGGTTCAGCTTGCGGTCTCGGTGCCCATATCGTCGCTTGGCATCGATGGCGACGGCGATGTGCCGTTACAGGTCTCGGTCGTCGGCGGTTCGTTGAACACCATCACCTACAACACCACCACCCCCGAGGGGAGAGCGGCGGCGACGACTACGGTGATCGGTCCGGTTGGCGACCCCAGCCCGGTTGTTGCCCCGATCTAACTGTCGAATCCCAAACCCATCCGGTCGAGGGCACGCAGCCAGGCATTGCGCTTGCCTGTGCGATCTTCGCGGTTCAACGACCACCTGGTCGTCTGGATGCCGATGAAGCGGAACGGCTCGGGTGGGAACGGCAGCGGTCGTTCCTTGACGAAGTCGGTCTGCGTGGCGCGTGATCGTCTGCCATCGAGCAGGTCGACCATCACCTCACCACCGAAGCGGCTCGACGCGACGCCGAGACCGGTGTAACCGAGTGCATAGGCCACGCGACCCTGCATGGCCTGCCCCCAGAAAACGCAGAAGCGGCTGCATGTGTCGATTGCGCCACCCCATGCATGGGTGAACTTCAGTCCCTCGAGTTGCGGGAACGTCTCGAAGAAGTGCTTGCTGAGCTTTGCCCACGTCTCGGGTCGGCTCTCGAGCTCGGCGTTGACCTTGCCGCGCCAGAAGTACATGGCGTCGTAGCCGCCCCACAGGATGCGGTTGTCCTCGGTCAAGCGGTAGTAGTGGAACTGGTTGGGGATGTCGCTGAGCCCCTGCCTGTTGGCCCAGCCGATCTGGGCGAGCTGTGAATTCGACAGCGGCTCGGTGACCATGCAGTAGTCGTAGACGGGTGCCATGTAGTGACCGATGCGCTTCAGTAGAGGTTTGAAGGCGTTGGTCGCCAACGCCACCTTGCCCGCACGAACGCGCCCGAGCGGTGTGGTGATCAGCACACCGACGCCGTCCTTTTCGAGTGACGTCGCCTTGGTGTCTTCGTAGATGCGCACACCCAACGACATGGCCGCGCTCTTCAGGCCCCACACCAGCCTGGCGGGGTCGACGATCGCGGCGCGGTCCTTGCGCCACAGGCCACCCGTGTATGTGGGCGAATTGACCTGCGCCCGCATGGCCGGGCCATCGAGCCATTCGACTTTCTGCCCCAGCGCCCGCAACTGTTGGTAGTCGTCGCGCAACTCGTCGAGGTAACTCGGCGAATGCGAACTGGTGGCGACGTCGATCACACCGGGGCGCTCGTAGTCGCAGTCGATGTTGTAGCGCTTGATCGCCGCTTCGATCTCGTTGAGGTTCTGCAGGCCCAACTCCTCGAGCAACGGCAGTTCCTGCGGAAAGCGTTCCTGACCGTTGGCGACGCCGTGAGTCAGGCTGGACTCCATGAATCCACCATTTCGCCCACTTGCGGCCGAACCGATCTCGTGGGCGTCGATCAGCACGACGTCGCGCGACGGGTCTCGCTCCTTGGCGATGATCGCTGTCCACAGTCCCGTGTAACCCCCGCCGACGACGCACAGGTCACACGTTTCCGTGCGCACCAGTGTGGGGTTGCTGTCGGGCTCGTCGGCGTCGTCGTACCAGTACGGATACGGGTCGGCATCGGCGATGGCATCGAGATGAAACTCGTCGATTGCGTCGTCGTCGTCACGGTTGTTGACGGCCATTGGGTCTCACCACCTGTCGGAGTGCGACGTTACTGCGGGGGACGCTACGGTCGCGGACATGATCACTCACGTTGTTGCGTTCCGTTGGAAGCCGGGAATGCCCGCCGGCCACGTCGACGCGGTGAAGGCCCAACTGATGGAGTTCGCCGCCACATTGCCCGAGGTGCGCTCCTACCGGTGCGGCACCGACGCGGGCGCGTCGGACATGGGCAACTTCGACTTCGCCATCGTCGCCGAGTTCGACACAATCGAGGATTGGCGCGTCTACGACAAGCACCCCCGGCACGACGAGATCCGCAGCGGTGTCGTTCGCCCCTTCATCGAGGAGCGCGCAGCGGTTCAGTTCGAGAGCTAGCCCGTCTCCGGTTCGAACTTTGTCGCTGGTGAGTCGCTGAGCGGCTCGGCAGCGACAAAGTCCGACGAGACGGACGTGATCAGGTCGAGGTCGTAGGCGGCGAGGCGTTCGTTGTACGCGGCGACCTGGCGAATCTTCATTCGGTGGATCAGTACGAGTGTGATTGCTTCGTCGACGCCGATCTCGTTGCTGCGCCTCGACTCCTCGGCCGCATTCCGATGTTGGCGGGCGACGTGCAACTTGTCGACCGACGCGAACAGGTCGGCGATGTCGAAGTCGGCGAGATGGTCGGCGCGCGCCACCAAAAGCCGGCGCTGGGCGACGAAGTCGTCGATGAGGGTGCGGTAGATGTCGACGGCCTCGTCGTGATTGGGGTCGTCGACGTCGGCGACCGCAGCCAGGAAGCTGTAGTCGAGCAGCGTTGACGGAGGGTTCATCGCAAGGCGGCCAGCGCACGGTGCGAGCGTTGCGCCCGGTTGCGTCGCTGGCGGTGCTCGAAACGGTTCCAGAACCAGAACGAACCACCGACGATCGCCCAACCGACCAGCCCGTCGATGACCCAGTGCTCGGCCAGGTACACCAGCGATGTCAGCATGAGAACGGGGAATGCAAACACCGTGATCTTCAGCCACAGTGGCTTGATCCACGGCAGGAAGAAGGCCGGCACGATCAGCGCGAACGAGGCGTGCAGCGATGGCATGGCCGCCACGGCGTTGCCCCAATCGAGGGCGTTCTTCCAACTGTTGGCGGCGGCACGCAGGCCCATCGCCGTGAACCCGCGACCGGCGCTACGCGTCAGTGGTGGAAGCAGGTCGTAGTTTTTCGCGGCCATCCACGGCGGCGCAGTCGGTAGGACGATGAACATCAAGCACGCGACGCCCAGGACTGTGGCGAATCGCTTCATGAATCGTGCCCACTGGCGGTGTGTCGTGGCCCACAACGCGCCCATCACGATGGGAACGAAGATGAAGTGGGTGAAGTACGTCAGCGAGGCGACCTTGTCCCACCATTGCACCGACGACTTCCAGAAGTGATCCTGCAGCACTGTGTTGGGGTCGTTGCCGAAGAACATGGCGCGGTCGATGTTGCGCACCGACTGCACCTGCAGCGGGAACTTGATGCCGAGGATCCTGCCGTCGGCGGCGCCACGCGTGGTCTCGTAGGCGAACCACATCGCGCAGTACAGCAACAGGTCGATGCCCAACATGCCCCACTGCCTGGCGGGTCGGCCGATGAACGCGCAGATCAGGAAAACGACCACGGCGCGGGCAATGCCGAGCCGGTCCCACAGGATCCCATTGTCGCGAGTCCACACAACCGCGTACACACAGAAAACTGTCAGTGCCGTGCGCCGTACCCAGGCCAGATAGTCGATCGGGACGACCGCGCCGAGGGCCATCTGCTGGCCGAGCTTGGGTTGGTCGGCCACGACGGACATGGCCTACCAGGCTAGCGATAGCGATTGCTGAACGGAGTTCAGCAGGCTTCGAGGGCGCGGCGCACGAGGACCTTGGCCAGGTGCACGCGGTACTCGGGACTGGCGTTGAGGTCGCTCTGGGGCTCGGCGTCCTCGGCGGCCAACTGCGCGGCGTCGGCAATCGACGCGCCCTGCGCAAGAGCGTTGGAGACGCTCGCCGCAAGGATCGGTGTCGAGCCCATGTTGACCAGCCCCACCCCGCTGTCGCCGTTGCGTCGCCACGCGGCGACACCGACAATCGCCCAGTCCTGGGCGCGACGGTTGAACTTCTGGAAGTTCCAGCCGGCGCCCTGCATCTTCGGGACGCGGATCTCGGTCAGCATCTCGTCGGCGGCGAGTGCCGTCTCCAAGAACCCTTGGAAGAAATCGCCGGCGGCGATCTCGCGCGTGCCGTTTGGACCCTGGGCTACGTAGGTCGCACCGAGAGCCAACGTGGTGGCGGGCAGATCACTGGCCGGGTCGCTGTGGGCGATCGAGCCGCCGATGGTGCCCCGGTGACGCACCTGCGGGTCGCCCACATGACTGGCCGCGTGCGCCAGCAGCGGCACGTGCTCGGCAAGCACCGAACTGTTCTCGATGTCCATGTGACGCGTCAGCGCACCGATGGCGATGTGGTCGCCCGCATCCGTGATGTACGACAGGTCGCTGATGCGCCCGATGTCGACCAGCACGCTGGGCTGGGCGAGGCGCAACTTCATCAATGGCAGCAGGCTGTGCCCGCCGGCGAGGAACTTGGCGTCGTCACCGTGCTCGCCGATGAGGCGGATGGCCTCGTCGGCAGAACCGGCGCGGACGTAGTCGAAGGCGGCGGGAATCACGTGGTTGCTCCTCTATTGGCGTTGGTACGTGCTGCTTGCATTGCTTTCCAGACGTTGTGCGGGCTGGCGGGCATGGGAACGTCGGTCACGCCGAGGCTCGACAGCGCGTCGACCACGGCGTTGATCACTGCCGGAGCGGCCCCGATGGTGCCGGCCTCGCCGATGCCCTTCACGCCGAGTTGATTGGTCGGCGACGGGGTGCAGGTGTGGCCGAGGGTGATCGACGGCACATCGCTGGCGGCGGGTACCAGGTAGTCGGCGAGCGTCGTTGTCTTCAGGTTGCCGTCGCTGTCGTATACGGCCTCTTCGTACAGCGCCTGGGCAAGGCCCTGGATGACACCGCCGTGCACCTGTCCGTCGACGATCAGCGGGTTGACCTGTACGCCGCAATCGTCGACAGCGACGTACTGCAGCACGTCGACCTGGCCGGTCTCGGTGTCGACCTCGACCGTGCAGATGTGCGTGCCGAACGGCCACGAGAAATTCGGCGGGTCGTAGGTGACCTGGCACTCGAGGTTCGGTTCGAGGCCGTCGGGAAGGTTGTGGGCGGTGAACGCCTCGAAGGCGATGGCAGCCAGCGGCATGCTTCTATCGGGTGAGCCCTTCACCGTGAACGCGCCACCGACGAACTCCAGGTCGTCCTCGTTGGCTTCGAGTTGATGGGCGGCGATCTTGGCCGCCTTGTCGATCACCTTGTCGCATGCCATCGCAATCGCGACGCCACCGACCGGTAGCGAACGCGACCCGTACGTGTCGAGGCCGAGGGGAGCGATAGCGGTGTCGCTGTGCAGCACGTCGACGTCGTCGGGGCTGACGCCCATCTTCTCGGCGACGATCATGCTCCATGCGGTCTCGTGTCCCTGGCCGTGCGGCGAGGTGCCGGTGACCACCTGGATCTTGCTGGTCGGCAGGACCCGAACGGTGGCTGCCTCCCATCCGCCGGCGGCGTAGTTCAGCGAGGCCAGCACCCGCGAGGGAGCGAGCCCACACATCTCGAAGTACGTGCACACGCCGATGCCGAGGAGCTTGGGCGCGCCTGCGACATTCTGTGTCGTCTGGCGGGCACGAATGCCGTCGTAGTCGGCCAACCCGAGGGCCATGGTGGCTGCGGCATCGTGGTCGCCCGAGTCGTACACCAATCCGCTGAACGCGGTGTACGGGAACTGATCCTTGCGGATGAAGTTGCGACGCCGCAGTTCGATCGGATCGACGCCCATCTTGGCGGCCAGGGTGTCCATCGCCCGCTCGATCGCGTACGTGGCTTCTGGACGGCCGGCGCCGCGGTAGGCGTCGGTCGGGGTCATGGTGGTGAACACGCTGGTGCACGAGAAGTCGTAGGCAACAGGAATGTCGTAGACGCCGGCATACAGGAAGGCGCCGAGCAGCGGAATGCCCGGCGTGACCAACTGCAGATATGCGCCCATGTCGGCGAGCAGTCGCACGCGTACGGCGGTGAGCTTGCCGTCGGCATCGGCAGCAAGTTCGATGTTCTGGATCTGTCCGCGGCCTTGGATCGTGGCTTGGGCATTCTCGCCGCGCTCTTCGTTCCACCGCACGGGCAGCCCGTGCTTGCGGGCGAGCGCGACACACAGCAGTTCCTCGGCGTACACGTTGAGCTTCGATCCGAAGCCTCCCCCGACGGAAGGCGCGATGACGCGCATCTGCTGCTCGGGAATGCCAAGGGTCAGTGCCGTCATGATCTTGAGAATGTGTGGCACCTGGGTGGCCGAGTACAGGATCATGTCGCCGCCGTACGGCTGTGGCACCGCAGCGACAGCGCGGGGCTCCATGGCCATTGGGATCAGGCGCTGTTGCACGTACTGCTCGCTGACGGTGAACGCAGCTGCCGCGAATGCCTGCTCGATCTGACCCTCGTGGCCCTCGACTTTGAGGTCCCACGTGTAGCTCTTGTTGGTGCCCAGCTCGTCGTGTATGACGACGCGGTCACTGAGCGCGTCGTTGAGGTCGATCACTGCCTCGAGCGGGTCGTAGGTCACATCGATCGCATCGAGCGCGTCGCGGGCCGCAGCATCGCTGGTGGCCAGCACACAGGCCACACCGTCGCCGGCATAGGCGGCCTTGGAAACGGCCAGCGGGTAGTGCGCGGGGTTCTTCATGTCGGCCGTCACTGGCCAGGCACACGGCATGGGGGCGCCCCACAGCGAGGAGAGATCGGCGCCGCTGTACGCAGCGACCACACCGGGCATGGCGGCTGCGGCCGACACGTCGACTGCCGTGATGCGCGCGTGCGCGTACGGGCTGCGCAGCACAGCGAGATGCAACGCGCCCGGAATGGCGAGGTCGTTGGTGAACTTTGCCTCGCCGGTAAGCAGGGCGGGATCTTCGCGGCGCAACAGCCGCTGGCCCAGTACGGACGAGGGCTTTTCTTCGGTGACGGTCATGACCACTCCTTCAAAGTCGGAATAGGCGGAGTCGGAATCAGGCGGAGTCGGTGTCAGTTACCTGCGGCACAGGCCAGCACGGCCTGCACGATGTTGTGATAGCCCGTGCAACGGCACAGGTTGCCCTCGAGGCCGAGGCGAACTTCTTGCTCGGTCGGCCGCGGGTTTTCCTTCAACAGGCTGGTTGCCGCCATCACCATCCCCGGGGTGCAATAGCCACACTGAAGGCCGTGATTCTCCATGAAGGCCTTTTGCATGGGGTGCATCTCGCCATTCTGGGCAAGCCCCTCGATCGTCAATATGTCGGTGCCGTCGGCCTGCACGGCCAACATGGTGCAGCTCTTCACGGCCTCGCCGTTGACGTGCAGGCTGCAGGCGCCACACGACGACGTGTCGCAGCCGACGTTGGTGCCGGTGAGACCCAGGGCTTCGCGCACGTAGTGAACGAGCAGCGTGCGCGGTTCCACATCGCTGTCGTGAGCCGTGCCATTGACGGTGACGTGAATCTGCACGTGTTCCCCCCTCGGAGTACGCGGGCCCCCATTGGCGCGCGGCCCCATCATGCCTCATCGGCGCGTGCGCGTCCACATGGGAGCGGCCGACGTGGATTCAGCCGAGCGGGCGATGGTGATGCGGCATCCGTCGCGGCAAGGTCGCCACATACGTCACGGCGAACACCACCGCGGCCAGCAGCCCGATCGTCGCCCCAGGAGGCGCGTCAAGGGCATTGCCGAGAGCGACGCCGCCGACTCCTTCCGATACGCCCAGCATCACCCCGACGATGGTCATCCGTCGCAGCGTGGGGCTGACCAACCGAGCCGTGGCCGCCGGTGTCACCAGCATGCTGACCGACATGACCGATCCGACGGTGCGCAGGCTGATGACGACAACGACCGCGAGAAGCACGACGAGCACAGCCTGCACCAGTTCGACGTGGACGCCGACCTGTTCGGCCTGCACGTGATCGAACGATGCCAGTCGCAACTCGCTGAACAGCAGCAGCACGACGCCGACGGCGATCGAGCCGATCACGAGGTTGAACACGATCTGGCTCCACGTGAGTTGCAACACATCGCCGAACAGGATGTGTTCGAGCTCCTCAGTGGTGTCGATGCGCGAGATCACGATGATGCCGACGGCGAACAGGGCACTGCCCATCACCGCGATGATCGCTTCATGGCCGAGGCGCTGGCTCGCCGAGAACAGGATCAGCAGCACGGCGATGACGACTCCGGCTCCCAGCGCGCCGAGCAGAACGTTGGCGCCCACCGCATAGGCGACGCCGACGCCGGCCAGCGTGCCGTGAGACATCGTGTCGCCAAGGTTGGCCATTCGCCGGAGCACGATCCATGTACCCACCACAGGAGCGACCACGCCGATGATGGCCGCGGCGATGATGGCCCTGAGGTACTCGCCCTCGAGGAGACTCGTGGCAGTCATGCCGGCGCCGCAGATCCGAAGGTGCGATCGAGCACGTCGGGTGCCAGCACCGCGTCGGGCGGCCCGTCAGCCAGCAGTCGGCCGTTGATGGCCAGACAGCGCGGGAACCGCCGGCGTGCCAGTGCTAGATCGTGCGTGGCGATCAAAAGCGTCGAGCCTTGATCGACGAGTCGCTCGAAGACCACGAACAACTCGGCCGTCGACGGTTGGTCGACGCCGCTGAGCGATTCGTCGAGCATTAAGACCGATGCCTCTTGTGCCAACGCTCGGGCAACGTAGGCGCGCTGCAGTTGGCCGCTCGAGAGTTGGTTCAACGAGCGATCCGCCATGCCCGCCAGGTCCACCAGCGCGAGCAGGCGCACCGCTTCAGTGCGGTCGTGCAGCGACGGCCGCGCGTACCAGTGATGGAAACGCCGCCTCCCGGCCACGACCAACTCGCCGACCGTGATTGGGAACGTGATGTCGTTGTCGCTGCGTTGTGGGATGTAGGCGATGTCCATCCGGTCGGTGCGACTGTGGCAGTGAACCCCGTTGACTTCCACCTCGCCTGTGTGGTTCACGAGGCCGCAGATTGCCTTGAACAAGGTGCTCTTGCCGGCTCCGTTGGGACCGATGACACCTATCAGTTCTCCGCGACCGACGGCGAACGAGACGTCTTCGAGGATGACCGCGTCGCCAAAGTTGACCCCGAGCTCGATGACCTCGAGAACCGTTGAGCGGGGCGACACATCCTGAACCATATCAAGAATGAGATCGATTCTCAATATCAAAGGATGGAGAACTGGGTACTCTGTCGGTGTGAAGGGCATATCGACAGACGGCGTGGCGACGCGTGCCTCGACGACGCTGCAGAAGGCCGGCCAGCGATTGACCCGCCATCGCGTCGCGGTGATGTCGGCGCTGCGCACAAGTGATCGTCCGGTCACGGCCGACGAGGTCGCCAAGACGTCAGGTGTGCCGCTGTCGACGGCGTATCGCAACCTCGCCGAACTGTGCGAAGCCGGTGTGGCGGTGCGAGTTGGTGGCGCGGATCGCACCGACCGGTTCGAACTCGCCGAGTCGTTGACCAGCCACCACCACCATCACCTGGTGTGCACCGAGTGCGGCGTCGTCAACGACTTCGACCCCAGCCCGCAGCTCGAGCGGCTGATCACCAAAGAACTGCAGTCCCTGCTCGAGGCGCAAGGTTTCGCCGAATCGCATCACCTGTTCGACGTGCATGGCATCTGCGGCGACTGCCGGCCAAAGTAGGCGCGACGGCGTCGACTATTCTTTGTTGTCTCGCGTTCGTAGCTCAATGGATAGAGCATCTGACTTCGGATCAGACGGTTGGGGGTTCGAGTCCCTCCGGGCGCATTGCCTCATACCTCGTACGCGCGCAGCTCCACGCCGGACACATTGAACCGTAGCGTCGGACGCTCCCGCTTGGCGCCCGCGCGCCGAGCCACCGCGTCGGAGATCTGGATCCGCCCGAACTCCCCTACATCCTCGGCGAGCTTGGACGCCACGTTTACCGCCGACCCTGCGATCTCCCGGCTGCCGGCGCCAAGCTCGAACACCAGCACCGGCCCGACGTCGATCCCGATGCGGCAGTCGATGTGTTGCGCGGCGAGCGCATCGCGAAAGGCGCGCGCGAAGGCGACGGCCGTGTCGCACTGCGCGAACGTGTAGATGCCGATCAGCCCCGACGTCTTCACCTCCGCGCCATCCACACCCTCGATGAGCGCGCAACCGATCCGCTTCATGGCCGCCGCGAGCGCGAGGTCGTTCAGCACCGCGACTTCGGGGACGTCGGGCTCCTCCCGCTCGCGCTGGATGAGCACGACGGCAAGTTCCTCGTACGCCTGACGCGGCACCAGCGAGTCGCGCCGCGTGCGCGTGTAGTGCGCGAGTCCCGCACTGAACTCCGCGGAATATGGCGAGGGATAGTTGCTGTCGGTCGCATCGAGGTCCGATAGCGCGGGGCCATCCGTCACGCTGAGCATGCGCCCGTACGCCGGCGGCAGATCGTCGCGGGGAATGACTGTGAACGCGCTCGCATTGCCGATCGCGCTCCACAGCGTATCGCTCACCACGAGCTCCCCGCCATCCGTGTGCATCTCGGCCACCGGCTCCACGCGATCCGCCTCCTGGCCGTACACCGCACCGCCCAGCTCGTAGAAGCTCCCGGCGTGCGCGGCCATGCCGATGCCCACCTCGCACTCCACGCCGATGCGCCGCATCACCGCGAGCAGCATCGACACGACCCGTTCGGCGGGGATGTCCGCGTCGTAGAACATGAGCGTATTGTCCGCCGCCCACACGCCGATGCTCCGGCCGCCAATCGCGCGGCCGTGGGAATGGATGAGC
>JANOCR010000115.1:0-12141 GCA_031412355.1 Ilumatobacteraceae bacterium
CAGGAACGACAAGCCAGTGGAGCGCAGAGCCTGCGTTGCCTCGATGGCGAGGAACAAACCGACCGCTCCCATGATCGCCAAGACGATCATTCCACTCAGTGAGGCGATGCCGTTGAACACGCGGTCACCGCGGCCCTTCTTCGCCTCGAGCGTTCGCTGGTCGCTCTCGCTGACCTTGACATCCGGAACGTCGGGGATGGTCGTCGTCATGGAATCCACGGCTCAGGCCAACCATGCAGCGAGGATCACGAGCACGATGGCCGTAGTGAGTACAAGCAAGATCACATCGGGATGCCGTGCGTGGGACCAGAACGATTGTTTCGGCGGCGGTGCCGGTGCCGCCGTGACAACAGGACCAGGACCTAGCCCCTTGAAGCGCTCGTCGAGCAGGGTGGCGACGACGGTAGCCACGACCACGGCGAAGGACTGGGCATCGATGACCATGTTGCCCGTCGGTTGAACCCTGGCGAGTTGTCCCGGTTCATTGGGTGCAGGCGTGACGAGGAGCGCGACGGACTCGGGGGGCGAGTACGTCGCGACGGCCGGAGCAGCCGCCTCCTCGTCGATCGGAGCAACCTGGGGCTTCACCAAGTCGTCCGGAACCGTGACCACGCTGGCTGCCGCCGCAGCCTGGTCGACGATCAGTGCTGCAGCCCGCCGTGCTTCTTCGATCGTTGTCGCCGCCTCGGCTCGAGCTTGCTCGAGCTCGATATCGAGCGCGGCGCGTCGCTGGGCGACGAGCAGGTCGAGTCGCGACCGCAGCTGCTCACGAGCCGAGTCCTCCGACTGTTCGGTCGACTCCTGATTGAGCGCTGCTCGGAGTTGCATTTTCAGCAATGCGATGCCGGCACGAGGAGGCAGCACCGGTGAATCGACCAGTTCGGAGACAGGCGCAGGCGGCTCCCAAACGATACCCGGCTCTTTCATGTGGTCGTACGGACCCCCCGGTGGGTCCCACCGCGAGCCGTTGACCGGCGTACCGTTCAACGCGACCACGTTGCCATCACCTGGTGAATTGCTACGAACAACGCGGACCTGGACATCGGCAGCCATCATCGAGGGTCGGCCTCGAGACCGCAGAAACCGCGCCCGCTGTCGAGGAACGTGTCGATCTGGGGAGCTCGGCCTGCGGTCAGGTTCTCCCGGGGGTACCGCCGCAACCTCGTCTCCATGGGCGGTCACCATACGATCGACCGATGACGCCAAGGTGAACGCGGAATGACCGCCTGGCATCCGTCGAGTGAAATCCGCTGCGGCCGTCCGTTATCGCAGCCGAGAGCCTGGTCACGGCCACTGCGTGATTGCTTGGCGAGCTCGCTCGGCCAGTGACTCGGTGGCATCTTTGAACGTGGCGATGTCGACGTCGCCACTCTCACCCATCGCGCCGTTCACATAGCGTGAGAACACCCCTTCGCTGATGACAGCTAGGCGCCAGCACCCGAAGGCCACGTAGTAGCCGATGCCGCTGACGTCGCGTCCTGTGCGTCGCGCGTACCGCTCGAGGAGATGCTCATACGACGAGAACCCTCCCGCCGAGGTGGGATCGTTGGCGCGGAGATTCGTGGCGTTGCCGTCGTACCAGTAGACACCGAGGTAACCGACGTCGGCTAGGGGATCGCCGAGCGTGCACAGTTCCCAATCGAGCACCGCGTTGACCGCACCCCGGTCGACATCGATCAGGCAGTTTCCGAAGCGGAAGTCGCCATGGGCGATCGACACTCCGTGCTGCGTTGGCAGGTGGTCGCGCAACAGGCGGGCGACCTCGTCGACGGCCGGCAACTCGCGGGTCTTCGACTGCTGCCACTGCGTCGACCACCGCTTGACCTGCCGTTCGACGTACCCTTCGCGCTTGGCCAGGTCACCGAGGCCGACCTGGTCGACGTCGACGGCATGGAGATCGGCCAGGACATCGATGAGGTGCTCACTGGCCGAAGGCCGCACGGAGATCGGCAGTTCCGCGGCACGCTCGGGACTGTCGAGCACGACCCCGTCGACGAAGCTCATCACGTAGAACGGCGCACCGTTGACCGAAGCGTCGGTGCACAGCCCGAGGGCCTGGGGCACGGGTACTTCAGTGCGGCCGACCGCAGAGATGATGCGATGCTCGCGAGCCATGTCGTGGGCCGTTGCCAGCACCTGATACAGCGGAGGACGGCGCAGTACGTAACGGCGGCCGTTGGCGTCGGTGACCGCATAGGTGAGGTTGGAGCGGCCGCCGGCGATGACGGTGAACTGGTACGGCGAACGAGCGTCGGCGATGTACTCATCGAGCCATGAACTGACCCGATCGATGTCGATGCCCTGCACAGGGCGACACCGTAACTGTGGCTATCCGGGTCGACCGATTCCGACGACTTTGGCCCAGTTGACCGCAGCCACTTTGACGACATCGCCGCTTCGCGGGGCATGGATCAGCGAGCCACCACCGATGTACATAGCGACGTGGCCGATCGGCGACCTGTAAAAGATCAGGTCACCTGGCTGCACCTCGCTCTGCGAGACGTGCGGGATGGATCCGTATTGAGCGGCCGACTGGTGTGGCAGGTACACGCCGGCTTTGCCCCACGCGTACTTGGTCAATCCCGAGCAGTCGAAGGCGACACCCGGAGCTTCAGCTGCAAACCGATACGGGACACCGAGTTGGCTCATCGCCGCGTTGACGGCAATCCCCGCCATTCCTGACACGGGCGGAGCTGAGCCGCCACCGCCTCCACTAGGCGTGTCGTCGGCTGCCGGCGCTGCGGGCGCCGAGCCGCCACCTGTGCCTCCGCCGCGAGGGGCCGCCGTGGAAGTGGCGTTGGTGTTGGAAGCGGCCGACGCAGCGGCCTGCTTCTGCCTGGCGATCTCGGCGGCAGCCGCTTCTTCGGCGCGACGTTCGCGCTCCTGCTCGATCAAATCACCCAGCTCGGCCTCGGCCGACGCCAGTTTCTGTTCAAACTCGACCTGCAGCGTTTGGGCTTCAGCCATCTTGGAGTCGAGCGAGGCGACGAGATCGGCGACCTGCTGCTGCTTGCGGCCGAGCGAGGCCTGCTCTTTGGCAAGGTCTTCGGCGAGGGCGAGCATCTCGTCGGTGCTGCCGGAGCCACTGTCGAGCGCCAACCGGCTGAGCGAGTCCTTCTGCTCGGCCTCGGTGTATGCCGCAGCGTTGGAGAACAGCGGGCTCAGTTCGAGGGCACTGCCGCTGACGTACTTGTCGACGGCAATTTCACCGAGTACCGCCGACAGTTCACCGAGCCGGGACTCTTGCTGGGCGATACGGGCCTGCGAGTCGGCGATCTCCTGGTCGAGTTCGGCTTTGCGATCCAGAGCTGCGCCGTAGTCCTCGTCGAGCAGACCGAGACGGTTCTCGAGGTTGTCGAGTTGGTCGGCGATCTGGGCGATCTTCTGCTTCTGACTGCCCACGCCATTGGCGCTGGCAATGGTCGCCGATGACAACAGACCGCAGACCGCAATGGCGGCCGCGACAGATCGATAGAAGAGGAAGCCCCTGGACCGCATGCGACAGCCAGCCTACCAATTATTACGAACGGATGTCGAAGCGCCCCACGGATTCAGCCGCGGACCTACTCCCACTCAATGGTTCCCGGCGGCTTCGAGGTGATGTCGTAGACCACCCGGTTGACTCCGGTGACCTCGTTGATGATGCGGCTCGACATCGTCTCCAACAGGTCGTACGGCAGCCGGGCCCAGTCCGCAGTCATTGCGTCGTCGCTGGTCACAGCCCTGATGATGATGGGATGGCCGTAGGTGCGCTCGTCGCCCATCACCCCGACGGAGCGGATGTCGGCCAACACTGCGAACCCCTGCCACAACTCGCGGTCGAGACCGGCACGGTTGATCTCCTGGCGAACGATCGCGTCGGCACGTTGCAGGATGGCCACACGCTCGGGGGTGACCTCGCCGATGATCCGCACTCCGAGACCAGGCCCCGGAAACGGCTGGCGCCAGACGATCTCGTCGGGCAGTCCCAGTTCGTGGCCGAGGCGTCGGACCTCGTCCTTGAACAAGGTACGCAACGGTTCGACCAGCTTCAGCGTCATGTCGTCGGGCAGGCCGCCGACGTTGTGGTGGCTCTTGATCACGGCCGCCGTACCGTCGCTGCCGCCGCTCTCGACCACGTCGGGATACAGCGTGCCCTGCACGAGGTATTCGGCATCGGTCAGCCCGCCGGTGTTCTCCTCGAAGACCCGCACGAACAGTTCGCCGATCGTCTTGCGCTTCGCCTCGGGATCGGTGACTCCGACCAGCCGCTCGAAGAAGCGTTCGCCGGCATCGATGTGGATCAGTTCGATGCCCTGGTTCCGGCGGAAGGTCTCGACGATCTGGTCGCTCTCACCGCTGCGCATCAGCCCGGTGTCGACGTAGACACACGTCAGTTGGTGCCCGATCGCCTTGTGCACCAGGGCGGCGGCGACGGCGGAGTCGACTCCTCCACTGAGTCCGCAGATCGCCCGCGCCCCGCCGACCTGGGCGCGCACGGCGGCGACCTGTGTGTCGATGATCGAGTCCATCGTCCAGGTCGGGGCGCAACCGGCGAGATCGTGCAGGAAACGCTGAAGCACGACCATGCCGTGGGGAGAGTGCACGACCTCTGGGTGGAACTGCACCCCCCAGATCTTGCGAGTTGCATTCTCCAGTGCAGCGACCGGGGCATCGGCGGTCGAGGCCGTGGCGACGAACCCTTCAGGCACCCTGGTCACAGCATCGAAGTGGCTCATCCACACGTCGTGGGTCGACGGCAGGTCGTGCAGCAGGGCGCTCGGCCCGTCGGCGACCTCCAACTTGGCGCGGCCATACTCGCCGCGCATGCCGCGACCGACCTCTCCGCCGAGTTGCTGAGCGATCAGCTGCGTTCCGTAGCAGATGCCGAGGATGGGGATCCCGAGGTCGTAGATCGCCGGGTCGAGCGACGGCGCACCTTCCACGTGCACGCTCTTCGGCCCACCCGACAGGATCAGCGCTGCGGGGGGATCGGCGATTATCTCGGCGGCCGTGATGCGATGCGGCACGATCTCGCTGTACACGTTGAGCTCGCGGACCCGCCGGGCGATCAGCTGCGCGTACTGCGCTCCGAAGTCGACGACCAACACCGTTTCATTGCGCTGCACCATTGCCTGCCGATGGTAGGTGCTGGGCGCGCCCGGACTGGCATATCTCCCGGGGTGAATAGTCACAAGCCCGCGCCAGATGCGACGATGACCGGGTGACGAAGCTCTGGCGGATTGTTGTCTTGTCGATTGTGCTCCTGGCAGCAGCGCCGTCGACGCACACCTCTGCCACGACGCCACCCCCCGCACCTCCGGTCACCAATGACCTGCTCCCCGACAACAACGACGTCACCGACTGCATCGGTACTGTCCAGCGGCCCAACTGTGGCAGCAAGGCACGCGCCGACGGACACACCTACCTGGTGTTCGCCGTCCTCGTCGCAGGCATGACGTTCATCGGGTGGCGCATCGCCCGTGGCGTGAAAGCCCGCGACCGGGCCAACCAGCCTCTCCCGTAGGCCCCCACGAGGGCGCTCGTCGGGCGCGATTTCACGCCACTAGTGGCTCACGACGCGCCCGACGTTTCAGTATGGGCGCGAAATTACGCTGCAGATGGCACGGCACGCGCCCGATGACTAAGACGCGAACCGCACTCGAAAACCTATGACGCGGGAGGCGGGGGTGGCGGCGGGTCCTCGACCGCGGCGGACTTCGGCGCAACGATCTCGGTTCCATCCGACTCGAGCGCGCGCAGCTCACTGACCAGGCGGACGATCTCGTCCTCATCACCGGGCTCGCCACGCTCGGTGCGCTGCCGATAAACGAGCCGACCGAGGTCATCGAGGAGATCATCGGCCTTGCGCTTCTCCTTGACGTCTTCGATCTTCTCCTTGGCCTGTCCGGCCAGATGCCCCGCCTTCTCCTTGGCTTTGTCCAGCAATCCCATGGTTGCTCCTTTGGTTGCAGCACGTTCCAATGGTCTGTTCTACCACCATCGCGAGCAGGCGAGAAGCTCGGCGTCGACCAGTCGGGCGCGATTTCACTCCACCGGCGGCCGATGACGCGCCCGACCAGTCATACGGGCGCGGGAATACGCTGCGGATGGCACGGCACGCGCCCGATGAGGGAGAGGGAGCGAGGACGATGGAGAAACCGGTGAGCAGTACGGTGGCTGGGTGACACCGGAGGACTTCAAGAAGCACGGCCATCAACTGATCGACTGGATCGCCGACTACATCGAGAACGTCGAGCAGCAGCGGGTGACATCGCAGGTTCAGCCCGGCGACGTGCGCAGTCAGCTTGCCGAACACCCGCCCGAATCGCCCGACGGATTCGACGCAGTCATGGCCGACACCGACCGCGTGGTCATACCCGGACTGACCCACTGGCAGCACCCCAACTTCTTCGCCTACTTCCCCGCCAACACCTCGTATCCGGCCATCCTCGGCGATCTCCTGACAGCCGGTCTCGGCGTGCAGGGCATGAGCTGGGTCACCGGGCCGGCATGCACCGAGATCGAGACCTTGATGGTCGATTGGATGCACGAACTGCTGGGGCTACCCGAGTGCTTCCGCTCCACCAGCGCCAACGGCGGCGGCGTGATCCACGGGTCGGCCAGCGAGGCCACCTTGGCGTCGATACTCGCCGCTCGTTGGCGCGTCACCGACGGTGCGGTCAACCACGATGGCGACACGTCCAAGCTCGTTGCCTACGCCACGTCGCAGGCGCACTCCAGCATCGAGAAGGGACTGCGCATCGCCGGTATCGGTACGGATCGCCTTCGGGTGGTACCGCACGACCGGTCGTTCGCCATGCAGCCGCGGGCTCTCGCTGAGATGATCGCCCTCGACCGCGCCGCCGGGCTCACGCCGTTCTGGGTCTGCTCGGCGCACGGCACGACGAGCTCGATGGCCTTTGACCCAACCGTCGAAATCGCCGACGTCGCCCATCGCGAGGGGTTGTGGCTGCACGTCGACGGGGCGATGTGCGGCGTTGCTGCGCTCGCGCCCGAGTACCGGTGGGTCAATGCCGGGCTGCAGCACGCCGACAGTTACTGCACCAATCCACACAAGTGGATGGGGATCAACTTCGACTGCGACCTGTTCTGGACGGCAGATCGGGCAGCGCTGCTCGGTGCGCTCAGCATCCTGCCGGAGTACCTGCGATCACAAGCAGCCGAGAGTGGTGCGGTGATCGACTACCGCGATTGGCAGATCCCGTTGGGGCGACGGTTCCGCTCGCTGAAGCTGTGGTTCCACCTGCGCATCGACGGCGTGGACGGGGTGAAGGAGATGATCCGCGACCACGTTCGCCTGACACAGACCCTTGCCCAGTGGGTCGCGGCTGACGAAAGGTTCGAGATCGTGGCCCCACATCCGCTGAACCTGCTGTGCATCGCAGTGCGCGAGGGCGACGCCGCGACGGATCGATTGATCGAGCGGGCCAATGAGACGGGCACGGTGTTGTTCACGCGCACCGTCTTGGACGGTCGCTCGGTGTTGCGGTTCTCGATCGGCGCGCGAGCCACGCAGGAACGTCACGTCGGCGCCGGCTGGAACCTGCTGCAACAGTTGGTGTAGCTCAACGGCAATTTTCGCGCCCAGCGTTGCACGCCGAGTGGGCGAGCGGTTGACTCCGGAAAGTCCCGCCTTTGGCATGACAACCGAGGAGCACCGATGAGACATGTTCTCCAAGTGTTCGTCGCGGTCACGAGTGTGCTGACCGTCGCATCGCCGGCATTCGCCGGCCCTGTTCACAATGCTGCGAACGATCGAGCATTCGTCGAACACTTGATGTACGCCACGCCCACCAGTGGATTCGTGGCCGCCGTCGGCACCGACCCGTGGTTCGACTGGAGCACCGACTTCTGTTCAGCGCCATTGGTCGGCAACACGGGCCGCTCGTTCAACTTCACCGATGCGTGCCGCCGCCACGACTTCGGCTATCGCAACCTGCGATTGCTCGAATGGCGCTACGGCATCGACTTCTGGAACAGCACGGAACGTCGGCGGGTGGATCAGCAGTTCCTCGCCGACATGAAGCATCACTGCTGGGCCAGACCGTGGTACGACGAACCGACGTGCCTGGCCTGGGCCGCGACCTTCTACTCGGCCGTGCGGCTGGTTGGAGGCGCTTGAGCGAGGTTCACAATGCGAGTGGTTCTGGGCCTTCTATGCCCAGCGCCACTCGCAGCAATTGGTGCAGCATGCGAGCCGTCGCACCCCAGATCGTCTCGTCGTCGAGTTCGAAGAAAAAGATCGGTCGAGGCTGTCCGTCGAATTCCCAGATCTCCTCCCGAAACGTGTCGGCCCGCGTCAGTTCGACGAGCGGCACCCAGATGATGCGTTCGACCTCGTCGGCCGCCGGCCACAACGTGGGCCGTTCGTCGACGGTGGCGACCACCGGCACGATGAAGCTGCGGCTGACCATCGTCGAGATCGGATCGAGGCGCCCACGGAGGCGCACGGCCGACGGGTCGAGCGCCACCTCCTCATGGGCTTCGCGCAACGCTGCCGCCTCGAATGTCTCGCCGGCGTCGACCCGCCCGCCGGGGAAGCTGATCTCGCCACGATGACTGCGGAGCGCCTCGGAGCGACGGGTCAGCAACACCTCGGCGCCATCGGGGCCGTCGGCGATCGCCACGAGGACGGCCGACGATCGCAGCGTGTCGATCGGCGGGGTCGGGTCGATCGGTTGCCGTCCGACGACAGCGGCAACGACATCGTCGGCCGACAACGAGCGCGCTCGATCGGCCCAGGGAGCGTTGCTGCCATGGCGCCAACCCCGCGGACGAGGGATCCGCTGAGCTCCCCCGCCGCGCCACTGCGATTCGCGCGACTGGGATTCAGGCAGAGGGGCTCCAACCACTTTCGACCAGCTGCGCCAGCACGACCGCCATCCCGGCTGTCTTGAGATTGGCAAGCACCTTGCCGGGCGGCTGCTCGCCGCGCTCCCACTCTTCCCACGCCGTCTGCAGCTTGTGGAGATCGGGCGGTGGTGGGACGAAAGACATGCCGGTCAGGCTACCGATCATCTCCGCGCGGACGGCGCACGGCATTGACCCCATTGCCCACCAGTCGCCCGGCGATGCGCCCGATCTCGGTGCTGCGGCCGCCTTCTGTCGACACCGACGAGGACTTGACGCGCTCCGCGAAGCTCGACTTCCACCACACGAACGAGTGGACCAGGGCGATGCCGACGACGACGACCCTGGTCCCGCTATCGAGATCGATCCACGGCTGTACACCTGCGACGACCTCGAGGGCGATCACGCCCACGTCGACCACCCGATGCACGCGGCGGCTGAGCACGCGAAAGGCACCCATCGGGCCGATGGTGATCGCAGCATGCAGCATGACGATCGCGCCGACCACACTCGGCACCACCGGTGTCGGGCTCTGAAGGCCTGCGGCAATCATCGAGCCACCGAGGATGTACTCGACCACCTGATGCATCCAGAACGGACGTTTCGTCGTGTCAGCCATCGCCCGGGAGCCTACCGCTGCGGCATCTCCGCACCGGAAAAATCAAACGACCTCGGCGGCGAAGATTCGCAGCACCGAGGCCATTTGGTGGGGGGTCTTATGTAACGCCCTAGAGCGTCACATCATTCCCATTCCAGGCATTCCTCCGCCCATTCCTCCACCACCGGCAGGCATGGCCTGCTTCTTCTCGGGCTTGTCTGACACCAGGCATTCGGTGGTCAGCACCAGAGCGGCGATCGAGGCTGCGTTCTGCAGCGCGGCGCGGGTGACTTTGGCGGGATCGATGATGCCGGCCTTGACCAGGTCGACCATCTCACCAGTGGCTGCGTTCATGCCGATCGAGCCCTTGGCGGCCTCGACCTGCGGAACGACGACAGCGCCCTCCATGCCGGCATTGTCGGCGATGAGACGGCACGGGGCAGTCAGCGATTCCCACACGGTCTTTGCACCGGTGGCCTCGTCGCCGGTCAGACTCTCGACGACTGCGAGGACTGCCTTGCGGGCCCGAACCAGGGCGACGCCGCCGCCGGCGACAACACCTTCCTCGATGGCTGCACGAGTTGCCGAAACTGCATCTTCGATGCGGTGCTTCTTCTCCTTCAGCTCCACCTCGGTGGCTGCGCCGACCTTGATGACCGCAACGCCGCCGGCGAGCTTGGCGAGACGCTCTTGCAGCTTCTCGCGATCCCAGTCGCTGTCGGTGTTCTCGATCTCGGCCTTGATCTGATTGATGCGACCGGCGACATCGTCGGGGGCGCCATCACCATCGACGATCGTGGTGTTGTCCTTGGTGACGATCACGCGCTTGGCCCGCCCGAGCAGGTCGAGAGTGAGGTTCTCGAGCTTGAGCCCGACTTCCTCGCTGATGACCTGACCACCCGTGAGAACGGCCATATCTTGCAGCATCGCCTTGCGACGATCGCCGAAACCAGGAGCCTTGACGGCGGTCGAGTTGAACGTGCCGCGGATCTTGTTGACGACCAGGGTGGCCAGAGCCTCGCCCTCGATGTCTTCGGCGATGATCAGCAGCGGTCGACCGGTCTTCATCACGGCTTCGAGCACAGGCAACATGGCCTGCACTGTCGAGATCTTGCCGGAGTTCAACAGAACGTAGGCGTCTTCGAGCACGGCTTCTTGGCGCTCGGCATCGGTCACGAAGTACGGCGACATGTAGCCCTTGTCGAACTGCATCCCCTCGGTGAACTCGAGCTCGGTGCCGAACGTGTTCGACTCCTCAACGGTGACGACACCGTCCTTGCCGACCTTGTCGATGGCGTTGGCGATGACCTCGCCAACCGAAGCATCGGCCGCCGAGATGGTGGCGACTGCTGCGATCTGCTCTTTGTCCTCGACCTCTTGGGCCTGCGACTTGATCGACTCGACAGCGGCTGCCACAGCCTTCTCGATGCCCTTCTTCAGACCCATCGGGTTGGCCCCGGCAGCGACGTTGCGCATGCCGTGGTTGACCATGGCCTGGGCGAGCACGGTGGCGGTGGTGGTGCCGTCGCCAGCGACGTCGTTGGTCTTGGTGGCGACTTCTTTCACCAGCTGCGCACCCATGTTCTCGTACGGATCGTCGAGCTCGATCTCCTTGGCGATGGAGACACCGTCGTTGGTGATGGTCGGTGCGCCGAACTTCTTGTCGAGCACGACGTTACGACCCTTCGGCCCCAGGGTGACCTTGACCGTGTCGGCCAACTTGTTGACCCCGGCCTCGAGGGCGCGACGCGCCTCGTCGTCAAACTTCAGTTGCTTTGCCATGTTGGTCAGTCAGCTCACTTGCCGACGATCGCCAGCACGTCACGGCTGGTGAGGATCAACAGGTCGTCGCCTTCGATGGTGACTTCGGTGCCGCCGTACTTCGAGTACAGGACAGTGTCGCCGATCTTGATGTCGAGCGCTGCGTGGGCGCCCTTGTCGTCGCTCCAGCGGCCGGGGCCTACAGCGAGCACTTCGCCCTGCTGCGGCTTCTCCTTGGCGGTATCGGGGATGACCAGACCGGATGCGGTGGTCTGCTCGGCCTCGTTGGGCTTGACGACAATACGGTCATCGAGGGGCTTGAGATTCATGGGTGCGGGCCTCCGTTGGCATGGGCACTCGGGTATGGGGTGAAGATTACGTTTGGCGTTAGCACTCGGCTACCGCGAGTGCCAATCCTAGGCCGTGCGGGTCACCGTTAGCAACCGGGTAGCGAGAGTGCTAACCCGTTCCTACGACGGCGCCATGCGGGTGCCATGAGGGTGCCGATGCGTCGATCGTGCGCGATACTCGCGTCGTGAAGGCCACCGGCCTGCAGGGCGAAGCATTACCCGAGATCATCGAGATCATCGATGACGACACGGATATGTTCGGCGACCGCGCCCCCAACGTCACGATTCACGACACCGGCGGCCCGCGCTGGATCGGGCCGGTCGCCGCTGCGGCGCTGGTCGGTCTCATCGGCTACGGGGTAGCCACTTCGGCATCGACCAGCGGGGTGCCGACGGTTGCGCCCTCGCCGACCACCATCGCCGCGCCGACCACCACGCAACCGGCCCCCACCACGACCATCCCGGAACCGCTGGTCCCGTACTACGCAGCCGACCCGCCGCGACAGTTCACGGTGGAGTTCGCCGAGACGACGGAACCCCAGGACGACTACTTCGGCCCGGGCTCATACCAGCTGTGGG
>JANOCR010000116.1:0-4554 GCA_031412355.1 Ilumatobacteraceae bacterium
GACACTCCTTCGATGATGACGATGGGGGCGCGCTCGACTGTCACCCACTCGGCGAGCCGCCCCTCAGACCAGTCGGATCGCTGGAACCGGCCCTCGCGCCCGGCTACGAGGGGATCGATGACCTGTTCGAGCAGTCGCGGCCACCAGCCCAACGGGTCGTCCCACGAGGCGAAGTCATCGGTGTGGACGATGACCGCGCCTGCGGCGCTGCGCGCCAGCCGTGCAGCAAAGGTGCCCTTGCCCGCGCCGCCCGGCCCGTCGACCGCGACCAAGCGCACCGGTGCGGGACGAGACAGCAGCGCTGCCGTCAACTCATCGAACGTCACTGCTCGCCTTCTCACGTGCCGTATCGGACGGGCGTCGACCACGCCGGGTCGACATGTCGTTGCCAATATCGATCACGAAGGTCGGTCGTACGTGGGCCGACCACGCCGTCGCCGATCGGATTGCCGTTGAGTCGAGTGACCGGCATCACGCCACCGGCCGTCGTGCACGTCAACACCTCGTCGGCACGAAGTAGATCGTCGGCGGTGAGGTGACCCTGTTCGGCCGCGGTGCCCGCTTCGGCGCACAGCTCCAGCAGCGTGCGGCGGGTCACGCCGAGAAGGGTGCCCGATGCCGGCGTGAGCCAACGACCATCGACGAAGGCGAAGATGTTGTAGCCGGGTCCTTCGGTGATGGCACCACTCATGCCACGAAGAACGACCATCTGGGCATCGTGCTCGTACGCCTCGAACTGTGCCATGTCGAGATCGAGCCAGTGGTAGTTCTTGACGGACGGGTCGACGCTCTCGGGCGGAATTCGTGGAATGTCGCTGATCCACATGCTGGCGCCGACCGCCTGCTGCTGTTCCGAACTGACCCAGATGTAGGGCACGGCAAACGCATAGAAGTTGTTGCGACACGTCCGTAGGTCGCGCGAACCGGGTGCCGGGCGGCCGCGGGTGCATGTCATCGAGACGTAAGCGCGCTGAAGCGATGAACGGCTGACGCACTCGTGCAACACGTCCTCCAACCCGGACCGAGACATGCCGATGTCGAGGTGGAGTTGAGAAACGCTGTGCAGGAATCGATCGAGGTGCGCGTCGAGCCGGAAGAACCGGCCGTCCCACACGCTGACGACGTCGTACGTGCAGTCCGACCGGGTCACACCCATGTCGAGCACCGAGATCTTCGCCTCGGCGATGGGCCGGTACTCGCCATCGATGAAGGCCGTGCCGGCGGCCCAGCGGTCCCTGTCGTCGGCAGCCGTCTCGCCGGAACCGAGAACATCGGCGGACACTTGTGTATGAGGTTGTCCCACGGTCAACTCTTTCCTCGATTCGCGACATCGCCCGGCCAGTTTGATCCGACCCCGACGCGGGTACGTTAGCTGTCGTGAGCGAACACCTTTCAGACGTACAGACCCTGCGCGCCAACGCAAGGGCGCACATTGATCAAGGCCCGCTGACGCAGGACTACAGCGCTGATCGCGTGCGCGTGATCAAGGTGCTCAACGAGGCGTTGGCCACTGAACTGGTGTGCGTACTGCGATACAAGCGCCACTACTACATGGCCGACGGCATCAACTCGGCCTCTGTGGCCGCCGAGTTCTTGCAGCACGCCGTGGAGGAGCAGGGCCACGCCGACCAGATCGCGGCCCGAATCGTTCAACTGCAGGGCGAGCCCGACTTCAACCCGGCGACTCTCGTCGAGCGCAGCCACGCCGAGTACGTACCTGGCGAGAATCTGATCGACATGATCACCGAAGACCTCGTCGCCGAACGAGTCGCCATTGCCTCGTACAGCGAAATCGTTCGATGGCTCGCCAACACCGACATCACGACCCGGCGATTGATGGAGAGCATCCTCGCAGTTGAAGAAGAGCACGCTGACGACCTGCTGACCTTCCTGAAGCAGTTTGGCGTCGACCTCTAGTCACGTACCGGGTGACCCGGCGACGATGTAGCTCGTCATCGACAGCGAACCCATCATGTAGCCGTCGATCAACACCTCGGCCCGCTGCTTTGTCGCATCGGCGACGCCGGCGATGTACAGCAACGGGATGAAATGATCCGGCGTCGGCGCGGCCAATCGGTAGTGGTCGTGTTGTTGGAGGTCCACCGCATCGCCAGGGCTTCCGGTCATCAATGACCTCGCCGTGTCGTCGAACTCGCGTGCCCAGTCGAACGCGGCCTCTGGCTGGTTCCACTCGAGCATCCCGAGATTGTGCGCGACGTTGCCGCTGCCGATGATGAAGACACCGCGTTGGCGCAACGCCGCCAACTGGGCACCCAGCGCGACGTGGTACTCCAATGGTTTGGACGCATCGATCGACAACTGCACCACCGGGATGTCAGCGGCGGGGAACATGTGCATCAGCACTGACCAGGTGCCGTGATCCAGACCCCAGCTGTCGATGTCGGCGCCCACCCACGTTGGCGCGACCAACTCGACGACCGCGGCCGCAAGCTCGGGATCGCCCGGCGCCGGGTACCGCAACGCGAACAGCTCGTCGGGGAATCCGAAGAAGTCGTGAATGGTCTTCGGCTCGGCCATCGCGGTCACTGCCGTGGCGTTGATGTACCAATGTGCCGAGATCGCCAGAATGGCGCGAGGACGCGGAAGGCTGCGACCGAACGACTGCCACGCTTCGGTGTAACGGTTGCGATCGAGGGCGTTCATAGGGCTGCCGTGGCCGACGAACGCTGCCGGCATCGTCGCGCTCGGGGACCCGGTCATGGAATGCCACAGTAACGACCCGCAATCCAGAACCGTTACCGTGGGGCCGTGACAACGGAGGACGAAGGGGATCGGTTCTACCGGTTCACCCGTGCTGTCCTCGGCGCGGTGTACCGCCTGTTGATCCCGGTGAAGGTCACCGGTGCGGAACACTTGCCCAAGCAGGGTCCTGTGATCCTTGCCGCCAACCACATCTCGTTCTTCGACACGATCGTGCTTATGTTCTCTGTGCCGCGTCGCACTTACTTCATCGGTAAGGCCGAGTACATGGATTCGTGGATGACACGGCGCTTGTTCCCGGCGCTCGGTCTGATTCCGATCGAGCGCGCCACTGCACGTCAAGCGATTGCAGCGCTGGGTGTGGCCGCCGGGGCACTGGGAAAAGGGCATGCGCTCGGCATCTACCCCGAGGGCACCCGGTCGCGCGACGGCTTGTTGCATCGCGGGCATTCCGGAGTCGCGCAATTGGCGCTGATGACCGGCGCCCGCATCGTGCCTGTCGGACTGATCGGTACGGACCGCATTCAGCCGATCGGTGCGCGAGTGCCACGACCGTTCCGACGGGCCGAGATCCGATTCGGGCCGGCCATCGACCCTGCCTCGTACGGTGGCCCGACCCGCCGTCGCCGCCACCTGCTGACCAACGATCTGATGGAAGCTATTCGCCAGCAGTGCGGACGACCCACGTCCGACGACTTCGCCAGTGACGAACCGCCGCTGATCCGCGGTGGCAACGAGTCGGTGTATCAGGTGCACTGCGTCACCGGACGCGGCGTCACCTGGCATCAGGCGGCGAAGTTCGCCGTTGCCGAGGTGTGCGGCAGGCACGACGACGCCCGCGTCGGTGAAGTACGGCGGTTGCAATGCCATGTCGAGCGAGACGGCGCGGTGCGTCTCAGCACCGAACTGGCCATCTCCGTGAAATATCTACCCGTGCAAGGAGCAACACCATGAATGACAGCGTGTACCAGGTCGTCGAGTTGATCGGATCCAGCAGCGACTCGTGGGAGTTTGCCGCGCAGAACGCAGTGCGCGAAGCGTCGAAGACGTACAAGGATCTGCGTGTCGCCGAGGTTGTCGAGATGGACGTGCTGATAGAGGCCGGCGCCATCATCGCCTATCGCACCAAGTTGCGCCTGAGCTTCAAGTCGGGCACCATCGACTGATCGAGAGCATCGTCGATGATCTGAAACTCGCTGGCGTTACACGGGGCGGGTTCGTGGCTTTGGCCATCGCGCCAGGTGTCGGGCTGGGATTGGCGACCGACGACGGATGGTGCACATCGATCGCCGACGACGACCCGATCGATGTGGTTCGTGCCGTCGAAGAGGGACTGCGGCCTCGATGGGTGCTGTGGGGGCGGGACGCGACACGATTGCTCGTCGCCGCGGGGCTCCGCATCTCCAAGTGTTGGGACATCGCTGCGGTGCAGCGGCTGCTGGTCGGTGGCTGGCGAACGGACCCGGCCCGCGCGTGGGCGGAGCTGCACGGCTTGCCGGTCGACGACATGCCGGTGGTTGCCGCAGTCGATCTGTTCACTCAGCCCGATGATCTCGACATGTCCGACGACGTGGTTCGCGCCGACGGATATCTGAAGCCCGAGTGGTTGACTAGCGACTTCGAATGGACACCGGATCGACTGGCGCGATGGGCGCAACTCGCTGCGGAAGTCCGCCGGGTGCAGGACGCCCAACTGGGAGAGCTGACGGGCCGACCGAGAGCACGCGCGACTGCCAGATCTGAGTCCGCTGCGGAACTGTTGTGTGCCGAACTCTCGCTCGACGGTCTTCCCATGGATCGCGCTATCGCTGAGTCGATCGTCGAGTCGTTCAT
>JANOCR010000117.1:0-2983 GCA_031412355.1 Ilumatobacteraceae bacterium
ATGTTCCGCAAGCGCGACTGGTTGTGATCTAGCCCCAGCGGATGTGCACGGTGTCGCGCAACTGGTCGATCACGCTGCGGTCACCTTCGATCTTCAACGCTCGTAGCGGCGTTCGCGACCGCGGCAGGAACCCGGTCAGGAACTCGTCGATGCCGTCGACGGCGATGTCGTGGGCCATCGCCGATGCGATACAGGCGAGACCGCCGCCGCTACCGTGCGGGCATGACGGAGACCACGCTCGAAGGTTTCGAAGCCGAGGCCCGCGACTTCCTCGACGCCAACGCCCGCAAGAAGGAAACGCAACGCAAGTTCGTGTGGGGCGAAGGCTCCGACAAAGTGGCGATGTTCGAGGAGCGCAACCGCACCGACGAGACCAACGATCTACAGCGCGCCTGCCAGTGGCGCGGCAAGAAGTACGACGCCGGCTTCGGGTGGATCACTGGCCCAGTCGAGTATGGCGGCCGCGCCCTGCCCGGTGCATACGAGAAGGCGTACAACGCACTGGAGGCGCAGTACCAGGTGCCCAGCCAAGCGGCGTTCACGATCGGGCTGGGCATGGTCGCACCGACCATCCTGGCCCACGGCAGCGAGGCCGCCAAGCAGCAGTACCTCGCCAAGATGTACCGCGCCGACATCGTCGGCTGCCAACTATTCAGCGAGCCGGGTGCTGGCAGTGATCTGGCCAGCCTGCAGACCAAGGCCGAGCGCGACGGCGACGAGTGGGTCATCACCGGTCAGAAGGTGTGGACAACCGGCGCGCACTACAGCGACATCGGCGAGATCATTGCCCGCACCGATGTCGACCTGCCAAAGCACAAAGGCCTCACCGGGTTCATCGTCGACATGAAGGCAACCGGTGTCGACGTTCGGCCACTGCGTCAGATGACTGGCGGCGCCAGCTTCAACGAGGTGTTCTTCAACGAAGTCCACGTCCCCGACAGCGACCGTCTCGGCGATCTCAACAACGGTTGGAACGTTGCACTGACGACGCTGATGAACGAGCGTGCTGCGATCGGTGCCGGCGGCGGCGGTGGCGGTGGGATCAATCTGAATGCGCTGGTGATCGAGATGGTTCGCCATCTCGGCATCGGCGACGATCCGCTGGTGCGCGATCGCCTCGCCGACCTGATCATCCACAGTCGCGTGTCGGGCTACAACAACCAACGGGCGATGGACAAGATCAAGGCCGGGCAGATGCCTGGTCCGGAGATGAGCATTGCCAAGCTGGCCGGCACCATGAACCTGCGGCGTCTCGGCGACTTCGTGTCGCATGTGCTCGGCCCGAAGCTGATCGCCGATACCGGAGAGTGGGGTACCTATGCGTGGAGCATGCTGGTGCTCGGTACCCCTGGCGGGCGCATCGCCGGCGGCAGCGACGAGGTCATGCGCAACATCGTCGGCGAGCGCGTGCTGGGCCTGCCGAAGGAACCGGGCATCGATTCGAAGTCACCGTTTCGCGAGTTGAAGGTGGGTACGCAGACCAGCTAGCCCGGCACCGCGGTGTGCAGGCCGTGCTCGTTGGCCCAGCGACCGACGTCGCGGCGCTCGAGCGCAGCGGCCAGCAGATCGGGGAACGCATCGGGCGTACAGGCCAGTGATGGCACGCCGAGCTCGGCAAACGCTGCTGCTTGGGCGTGGTCGTAGGCGGGCGCTCCTTCGTCGCTGAGGGCCAGCAGCACGACGACCGTGACGCCGGCCTGGGTGAGCGCGGCGACACGGTCGTGCAGCAGTGCGACGTTGCCACCTTCGAAGAGGTCGCTGACCAGCACAAGCACCGTGTCGGCCGGCCGGGTGACCAGTTGTTGGCAGTAGCCGATCGCCTGGGCGATGTCGGTGCCGCCGCCCAGTTGCACCCCGAACAACACGTCGACCGGGTCGTGCAACAGCGGCGTGAGATCGGCGACAGCGCTGTCGAAAGCCACGACGCTGGTGCGCAGCGCGGGCATCGAGGCCAGCACCGCGCCGAACACCGCGGCGTACACGACGCTGTCGGCCATGCTGCCCGACTGGTCGATGGCCACGATCACATCACGCGACAGGCTGCGCTGGCGGCGGCCGTACCCGATCAGGCGCTCGGGCACCACCGTGTGCTGATCGGGCAGGTAGTGGCGCAGATTGGCATGGATGGTGCGGCCCCAATCGATGTCGCTGAGGCGCGGACGGCGGCTGCGTTGGCTGCGTGCAAGCGCACCATGAACCGCCTGCTTGGTGCGCGAAGCCAGCCGTTGCTCGATCTGCTCGACGACCTGGCCGACCACCTGGCGAGCAGTTGCCCTGGTGGCGTCGGGCAACAGCTTGTTGAGCTCGACCAGCAACGTGACCAGGTGCAGGTCGGGCTCGACGGCGCGCAGCATCTCGGGCTCGAGCAACAGTTGGCGCAGGTTGAGCCGATCGATCGCGTCGCGTTGAAGCACCTGCACGACCGACGTCGGGAAGTACCGGCGGATGTCACCGAGCCACCGCGCCACCGATGGTGCCGACGAACCGAGCCCGCCGGCCCGCCCGCCTCCGCCCCGTTTGCCCGGCTTGGTGTCGTACACCGCGGCGAGTGCCGCATCGATGCGCGCATCGTTGCCGTCGAGTTGCACGGAAGTCACGCCGGCCGGGCCCGTCGTGTCGCTGTTGTCGCTGCCGTCGTCGGCGCCACCCAGCACCATGCGCCAGCGGCGCAACCGCTCGGGATCGCTGACCCGCAGCGCGACTGTGTTGCTCATTGCTGTGTTGCTCACTGCTGCACTCCCAGCAGCAAGCGCACGGTGGCCAGCGCGGCAGCGGCGCGCTGGCCGTCGACATCGCTGCCGAACCCCGACCACGCCGGCACTGCCTGGTCGGAGATCAGCAGGCCGAGCTGTCGGCGCTCGCTGGGCTCGAAGGCACCAAACGTCCGCCGCAGCAACGGAGCGGTAGCGATGAACGCGTCGGGAGCCAGCGACGAGACCCACCCGTCGATCACGTCGAGCAGTTCGGTGTCGTGCACCAACAC
>JANOCR010000118.1:0-7987 GCA_031412355.1 Ilumatobacteraceae bacterium
CAGAAATCGTCAGCGGGGTTTCCATTGACGTGTTGGATCACGCCCCACAACGTCCACAACAGATCACACAGCGCCTTGTAGGCGATCATTCGACCGCGCTGGTCGGCGGGGGGGTCGCCATCGAAGTAGGCGCGCAGCAACGCCTCGTCCTGGGCTTGGCCGAACTGACCCTCGACCGAGAGATCGCCGAGATCCCACATCGGGTCGTTGTTGCCCGCGTACTCGTAGTCGATTATGAACATCCGCGTACCGGTGTCGAGGAAGTTCTCGCACAACGGATCGCAGTGGCAAGGTCGCAGTGGAACCGGCGCAGCCTCTAGCGCGCCGCGCACCAACCCGGCCTGGCGTTGCACGTCGTCGTAGCCGCCAGGGAGTGCAGCGCCCTTCGATGCCAGCAACGCCTTGTACTCGTCGATCATCGCGAACAGGGCGAAGTCAGTGGCGAACGGCTGGGCCGTGTCGTGAAGTTGCCGGAACGCTCGACCGGCTCGGGCCACTGCTTCGAGATCTCCGAATCGTGCGGCGGTCATGGTCGCCGCGCCGGCGATGAAGCCGGTGACCATCAGCCCGTCGCTCGGGTCGAAGAACACGACCTCGGCGTTGACGCCAGCAGCGGCGGCGCTGCGAGCTGCCACTTCCTCGTCGACGCGGTTGATGTATTCGCTGGTGCCTTCGCCCGGGATGCGCAGCACGTAGCGCTGCGCTCCGATCTCGACGAGATGGTTGACGTTCGTCAAACCGGCCAGTCGTCGAGTCGTTGGTGTCGTCGCAGAAGCGAGCATCGGCACCCTTGCCAGCGCAGCATCCAAGTCGCTCATCCGGTGCATCGTGCCACGACCGTCGCGGACGCCGCCTCATCGGGTTGGGCATGGTGCACGTACAGGCACACTTCGCTCCAGGGGATCGAACAGGCAGTCCCCTTTGTGGATACTGCCGAGATGGCCATCGACGACCCGACTGCGATCCCGGAAACGACCGAACGGGTCGCCGAATACGTTCACGAGGCCGATCGTCTGTGGAACGACAGCCGAATGGCAGGAGGACTGAGCCTCGCGGTTACGCCTTCAACCGTTCGTTCTTCGGGTCGTAGAGCGCGGTGTCGTGTCGTGTGGCGGGAATGGGTTCGCCGTACACCTCGATCACGAAGTCGGTGCGGTCGGCCACGTCGATTGGAAGGTATCCCTGCGCGATCGGCTTGCCGATCGTGTGGCCGAAGTTGGCACTGGTCGTGAACCCGACCACGTTTCCGTCGGCGATGATCGCCTCGCCGCTGACCGGGTACGCCATCTGCTCGAGCGTGAACGTGCACAGCTTGCGGTGCACACCCGCCTCGCGTTGGGCAACTAGCGCGTCGCGTCCGCAGAAGTCGCCCTTGCGCAGGTTGACCCGCCAACTCAGCCCGGCCTCCCATGGACTGGTGTCGGGGGTGATGTCGGTCGACCAATACAGGTAGCCCTTCTCCATGCGCAAGGTATCGATCGCCCGATAGCCGACGTTGGCGATCCCGTGTTGGCTGCCGGCGTCGCGCAGCAACTCATACACGTGTGCCGTGTACGACGTGGGCACGTGCAGCTCCCATCCCAACTCGCCGACATAGCCGATGCGCATCGCCAGCACCGGTGCAGCGCCGACGGTGATCTCGCGAGCCGTCGCGTACCGCAGTGCCTCGTTCGACACGTCGTCCTCGCTGACGGCCTGTAAAACGTCGCGTGCCATGGGTCCGCACAGGTTGATCACCGCGTTCGCCGACGTGAGATCGCGTAATCGCACACTGCCGTTGTCGGGCGAGTTCGATCGGATCCAACCCATGTCGTGGGCACCGAATGCCGAACCGGTGACGACATACCAGTGCTGCTCGCCGAGACGAGTCATCGTCAGGTCGCATTCGATTCCACCGCGCTCGTTGCACAGTTGCGTGTACGTAACCGCGCCGACCGGCTTGTCCATGTCGGCGACCGACAGCCACTGCACGGTGTCGAGCGCGCCGGCTCCGGTGATCTCGAACTTGGCAAACGATGTCTGGTCGATGAGGCCGACCCGCTCGCGCACGGCCCGGTGCTCCTCGGCGACGTGTGCGAACCAGTTCGGCTTGCCGAACGACGGGCGGTCGATCGCCTCGACCCCGTGGGGAGCGAACCAGTTGGGTCGCTCCCACCCCCCTCGCGAGCCGAACACGGCACCGTTGCCGGCCAACGAGTCGTGCAGTGGGCTGCGTTTGACGCCTCGCGACGTGACGTGTTCGGTGCCCGGTGCGGCCAACTTGTAGTGATGGGCGTACAGCTCGACCATGCGCGAGCCCATGAAGTGGTGCGTGGTGTGGTGGAAGGCGAAGCGGCGCACATCGAGCGGCCACAGGTCCAGTGACGGCCGCCCTTCGAGGATCCACTCGGCCATCATCTTGCCGGCACCACCACCGGCGGCGATGCCGTAGAGGAAACCGGTGGCCACGTAGTAGTTGTCGAGCTCCGGCACCTTGCCCATCACGAAATCGGCGTCGGCCGAATAGGGAATGGGGCCGTTGATCATCGTGCGGATACCGGCGCGCTCGATCGCCGGCGTGCGCTGCGCGGCAAGTGTCGCCAGCTGCTCGAAGCGGTCGAAGTCGGGCTCCAACAGTTGCCGTTGGAACGGCGTCGGAATGCCGTCGTGCCCGAACGGGAGCGTGTCGGGCTCGTAGCCCCCGATCAGCAGACCTGGTCCATCGGGCTTGTAGTAGACGAGCAGGTCGGGGTCGCGCATGGTTGGCATCTGGCGCAGTTCGGCGGGAGTGAAGTCGGGGATCGGCCCGGTCAGGATGTACTGATGCTCGACGGCGACCGCAGGTATCCGCACACCTGCCATCCGTCCGATCTCCATCCCCCACATGCCGGCCGCGTTGACGACCATCTCGCAGGTGATGTCGCCTGCATCCGTGTGGACGGTTGTTGCTCGCCGTCCGTCGACCGTGATCGATGTGACCTTGGTGTCCTCGAAGATGCGGGCGTTGCGCATGCGCGCCCCCTTGGCAATTGCCTGGGTGACGCTGGCAGGGTCGATGTAACCATCGGTCGGCAGGAACGCCGCAGCGAGCACCCCGTCCACCGTCATCAAAGGGAACAGTTCCTGAGCACGCGACGCGCTGATGATCTCCATCGGCAATCCGAAGCTCTTGGCCATCGTGGTCAGGCGCTTCAGCTCCATGACCCGCTCCGGCGAACAGGCCAGCCGCAGGCTCCCCACCTGATGCCAGTCGACAGCTTGGCCGGTCTCGGCTTCCAACTTCCCGTACAGCTCGACGGAATGCTCGAGCATGCGCGTCGTGTTGCGTGACGAACGAAGTTGGCCGACCAGGCCAGCCGCGTGCCACGTGGCGCCGTCGGTGAGTTGGTGTTGCTCGAGCAACACCACGTCCGTCTCGCCCATTGCCGTCAGGTGGTAGGCGATGCTGCACCCGATGATGCCGCCACCGATGATCACGATCCGGGCTTGCGCTGGCACGTTCGGCATAGCGGGCGAAGCTAGCAGCGCGCAGTGGAGTGTCTGGGGCCCACCCGGGGTGGCGTGTAACACTCCACTAGGACTTGACCCGGGCGTTAGGGGGGTCGTAGAAGGGGTCGAGGGAGACCTGGGCGGGCACGCGTTGGCCGCCGACCTCCAATTCGTAGTTGCCGGCGGCCACGTAGTCAGCGGTGACGCCGGTTGGATTACGGACGTAGCCGTAGCCGATCGATCGGCCGATGGTGTAGCCGTAGCCGCCGCTGGTCAGCCAGCCGACCCGCTGGCCATCGCGGTAGATCGTCTCGCGCCCCAGCAGGACGATCTCCGGGTCGCACGTGAAGCCTGCCAGCAGCTTGCGCACTCCATCGGCCCGTTGCGCTGCCACGGCGGTGCGACCGCGGAACTCGACACCGCTGCGCAGCTTCACGGCCCAGCCGAGGCCGGCCTCGATCGGCGTGTGGTCGGGACCGATGTCGCTGCCCCAGGCCCTGTAGCCCTTCTCGAGACGGCAACTCTCGATCGCTCGGTAGCCGGCATTCGTGAGGCCCAAAGGCGCCCCGGCCGCCATCACCGCGTCGTACACGGTGGTCGCGTACTCGACCGGCAGGTGCAGTTCCCATCCCAGCTCGCCGACATAGGTGACGCGCAGCGCGCGGACCGGGCAGCCGGCGATTCCGATCACCTGCTGCGTGCCGAACCGGAAGGCCGCGTTCGACACGTCAGCGCGCGTCACCGATTGCAGGATGTCGCGCGATTGCGGCCCCATCAGCGACAACACAGTGTTGGCCGATGTGATGTCGAACAGTTGGGCGTTCAGGCCTGCCGGAATCGATCGCTGGATCCAGTCGAAGTCGTGCGTGGCGAAGCCGGTCCCGGTGACTATGTAGAACTCGTCGGACGCGACGCGGCACACCGTGAGATCGCACTGTATCCCGCCAGCGTCGTCGAGCATCTGTGTGTACGTCAGCGAGCCGACCGGCTTGTCGACGTTGTTCGAGCAGATCCAGTTCAACGCAGCTAGCGCATCCGGACCCTTCAAGGCGAACTTGGCGAATGACGTCTGGTCGATCAGCACTGCTGTCTCGCGTGCCGCGCGGTGCTCGCGTCCGACAGCCTCGAACCAGTTCTGGCGCTCGTAGGTATACACGTCGTGAGCGGTCTCGCCGTGCTCGGCCGACGCGAACCAGTTCGGCCGCTCCCACCCGAGCTTCTCGCCGAAGCAGGCGCCCGCGTCGAGTAGGCGCTGGTACAGCGGCGACGTTCGGCACGGCCGGCCACTGTCGTGCTCCTCGTGTGGCCACGCCATGGTGTAGTGCTTGCCGTAGGCCTCGAGCGTGCGTGTGCGAACCCAGTCGGTGTCCTGATGCGGGCGGCCGAAGCGACGGATGTCGACGATCCACAGGTCGTACGGTGCGACACCACGGTGAACCCACTCCGCCAGCGCCATGCCAGCGCCTCCACCAGCCGCGATGCCAAACGCGTTGAAGCCGGCACCGACGAAGAAGTTCTTCAACTCGGGTGCCTCGCCGAGGATGAAGTTGCCATCCGGTGTGAAGCTTTCGGGGCCGTTGATCAGCTCGTTGATGCCAGCCGTCTGCAGCGCTGGTACGCGGCCCATGGCCAAATCCATCGTCGGCGCGAAATGGTCGAAGTCGCTGTCGAGCAACTTGAAGTTGAACCCAGGTGGAATCCCGTCGTTGGCCCACGGGATCGGGTTCGGCTCGTAGCCACCCATCACCAGCCCGCCGACCTCTTCCTTGTAGTACGTCAGCCGATCCGGGTCGCGCAACGTCGGCAGGTCGCGCGGCACCGCTGGCGTGAACGGCGTTGTGATGACGTACTGGTGCTGCACTGACACCAGCGGCACGTTCACCCCGACTCGCGCCGCAAGGGCGCGCGTCCATTGGCCGGCGCAGCACACCACGACACTGCACTCGATGCGTCCCTGCGACGTGACGACGGCCCTGATCACGCCGTCGACAACCTCGATGTCGAGCACGTCGGTGTCTTCGCAGATCGTGGCACCGGCCTGGCGTGCACCGCGTGCCAGCGCCATGGTGATGTCGGTCGGGTTGGCCTGCCCGTCTGTCGGCAGGAACGCCGCACCCACCACGTCGTCGACGATCATCAGCGGCCACAGGTCCTGCGCCTCGGTCGGCGACAGGAGGTGCATCTCGAGGCCGAACGACTTCGCGGTGGTCGCTTGCCGCTTCACCTCGTTCCAGCGTTCCTCGTTGCAGGCCAGCCGCAAGCCACCATTCATCTTCCATCCGGTGGCCTGGCCGGTCTCGTCCTCCAACCGTTTGTACAGATCGACCGAGTAGCCCAACAACTGCGTGATGTTGGCACTGCTGCGCAGTTGGCCGACGAGACCCGCGGCGTGGAACGTTGACCCCGAGGTCAGCTTGTGACGCTCGATCAACACCGTGTCGGTCCATCCCAACTTGGCCAGGTGATAGGCGGTCGAGCAGCCAACGATCCCGCCGCCGATGACGACGGCCTTCGCTGCAGTCGGTTGCTCCGTCACGTGCCGTGCCCTTCGGGTCGAGCGCCAAGTCGGGCGCGAGCGTATGACTAGCATCGGCGGCGTGGGGGATACCAACTCGTCGATTTGTGTGCGCGGTCTGTGGAAGGTCTACGGGCCGAGGCCTGAACGGGTGGTCGGCACCGAACTGGCCGACCTGCCACGCAACCAGCTCGGGATGCAGACCGGCAATGTCGTGGCGATGCGCGACATCGACATGGACGTGGCGCCGGGTGAGGTGTTCGTCGTCATGGGATTGTCGGGCAGCGGCAAGTCGACGTTGATTCGCTGCCTCACCCGGCTGATCGAACCCACCGTCGGCACCGTGCTGATCGGCGAGGTCGACGTCACCAAAGCCGACAAGGAGACGTTGCTCGACGTGCGTCGCAACAAGGTCTCGATGGTCTTCCAACACTTCGGTCTGCTGCCGCATCGAACGCTGATCGACAACGTGGCCTTCGGCCTGGAGGTGCGTGGGGTCGACAGGACCGAGCGGCGAGCCACGGCGAATCAGACGCTGGACCTTGTCGGCCTCGGTGGCATGGGTGGGTACAAGCCGCACCAGCTCAGCGGTGGCCAGCAACAACGCGTCGGTCTGGCGCGCGCCCTGGCCACCAACCCCGACATCTTGCTGTTCGACGAACCGTTCTCCGCGCTCGATCCGTTGATCCGCCGCGACATGCAGGACGAGGTCGTGCGGCTGCGGCGCGAGCTCAACAAGACAATGGTGTTCATCACGCACGACCTATCCGAGGCGCTGCGGCTGGGCGACCGCATTGCGATCATGCGCGACGGCAGGTTCGTTCAGGTGGGCACGCCACAAGAAGTGGTCACCAACCCTGCTGACGAATACGTGCAGAACTTCGTGCGCGACATCCCGCGCAGTCATGTCGTGCCGGTCGAGGCAGTCATGGGCGGCGCCGCGACGGGTCCTGTCGCCGGCGAGGTGGCCGTCGGCACGAAGGTGCGCGACGTGGTGGCGCTGATGGCGCACAGTGATCTGCCCGTCTCCATTGTCGACGACAGCGGAACATCGGTTGGCACGATCGGCCGCAGCGATGTGCTTGCGGTGATCGCCGGCGAGGGTGATTGAACGGTGGCGGTCGCCTCACTGACCGGCGCGGAATCGCAACCGCGACTTGACCTGCGCAGATTCGCAGTGCCGGCGCTGCTGTCCGTCGTGCTGCTGGTGGTCGCACTGACCGTGTCACCCGACGTGCCGTCGTGGCTCGACACCCACATCCAGCCATGGGTTCGCGACGTGTACGGCTGGATCACAGCGAACCGCAGGGACCACTGGCTGTTCACCAACTTCTTCAATCCGATCTCGAGCGCACTGGATTGGAGCGTGCGCCAAGTGTGGTGGCTGCTTCGCACGCTTCGATGGAGCGGTGTGCTGGTGCTGACCGCGTTGATCGGGTGGACCACTGGCGGGTGGCGCGCTGCGTTCTGGGGCACAGCGGCCATGGCGGGCGTCGGCGTCGTCGGCTACTGGGACCTGACGATGATCACCCTGTCGCTGATGATCGTGGGCATCGTGATCGCCCTTCTGATCGGCATCCCGCTAGGCATCTGGACGGCGCGGTCCGATCGTGCTGAGCGATTACTGCGCACCTTCCTCGACACTGCACAGGTGATGCCGGCATTCGTGTACCTGGGGGTGCTGGTGCTGGCGCTCGGCATTCAGTTTCCTCCGGCGGTGGCCGCCACGGTGGTGTACGCCGTTCCGCCGGCGGTTCGATTGACCAATCACGGGTTGCGCAGCGTCCCGGTCGTGATGAACGAGGTCGGCCAGTCGTTCGGATCCAACTCGTGGCAACAACTCATCAAGGTGCAACTGCCCTTCGCCAAGAACACCATCCTGCTGGGCCTCAACCAAGTGATCATGATGGCCTTCGGCATCGTCGTGATCGGATCCCTGCTGGGCACCGGCGATACGGGGGCCGAGGTGCTGCGCGGCCTGCAGAAGAGCGACGTCGGCCTGGC
>JANOCR010000119.1:0-6208 GCA_031412355.1 Ilumatobacteraceae bacterium
CTTCTCCGACCGAACGGTCGGCCAGCAGGTACCAGACAGCGAACGTCGCAGCGCCGCCGAGCAGAGCGACGAACACGAGCCAGAAGGCGGCCCGGTCGGCCAGGCGTTGGCCGGGGGCTTTCGAGTTCTGCGCCTCCTGCACCAACTTCACGATCTGAGCCAACGCAGTGTCGGCGCCGACCTTGGTGGCGCGGACACGGAGTGTGCCGGTCGTGTTCAGGGTTGCGCCGATGACCTGATCGCCGGTCGCCTTGTGGACGGGGAGACTTTCGCCCGTGACCATCGACTCGTCGAGATCGCTGTCACCGTCTTCGACGATCCCGTCGACTGCCACCTTCGCTCCCGGTCGGATCAGCAACAGATCGCCGACAGCGACCTCCGAAGTGGGTATCTCGATCTCTTTGCCGTCGCGCAGAACGGTGGCCTTGGGTGGTGCGAGATCGATGAGGGCCCGGATCGCTTCGTTGGCGCCGCCGCGAGCGCGCATCTCGAACCAATGGCCGAGCAGCACGAACGTCGCCAAGACCGAGGCGGCCTCGTAGAAGACCTCCCCACCCCCGGTGAGGGTGACTACGAGCGAGTACAACCACCCGGCCGCGACGGCGACCGCGACCAGAACCATCATGTCCAGCGTCCGCGCCCGCAACGCCCGGACAGCGCCATCGAAAAAGATCCAACCCGCCCAGAACACAACCGGCACGCTCAAGATCAATTGGAAGATGTCGTCACGGAGGCCGAACGGAGCGCTGACGTTGAAGTTGAGAACGTCCCTGCCGATCGGTGACCACAAAAGGATCGGGATCGACAGCACGGCCGCGACGAGAAACCGTCGGCGCATATCGGCGACCATCGACGCCATTGACATACCCGCATGTCCACCGTGGCCCATTGCGTCGTGCGGCGAATGCGTAGGCGACGACTCGCCGTGGCCAGCCGGGTGCTCGGCAGGCTCGGATACATGAGCGTCGCCCGATCCGGGCTTCGCCTCCTGACCTGGCTCCTGCATCGGCATGCACACGTGGCCGGGCACGGACTGGCCGGCGCAGTGATAGCCGCAATCCTCGATCCACGCCTGCAGATCAACGACCGATGTCGCCATCGGATCGTATGTGACGGTTGCGGTCTGGGCCACGGGGTTCGCCTCGACCCGCAGCACACCGGGCAGGCGTTGGAGGAACGACTCAACCACAGCCTTCTCCGATCCCCAATGCACGTTACCGACGTGCAGCACCGTGGTCACGATGCTGGCACCGCCAGCATCGTCGTGGTGGTCGTGGTGGTCGTGAGTGTTGGTCTTGGTCATCGGTCCTCCTGCGCAAGGGTGCGTCCCAAGCGGGTCAGCTCATGAGCACTATCGTGGCCTGGTCGAAGCGTGACATCATCGGTATCGGCCACGGAATGTGCATTCGGGTCAGCCGCAGGGCGGGGACGACTGAGCACTTCGACGGCGCGGGTGATGACTGCGACGGCGACGGTCGGGATAGTCAGCGGAAGATCGTGGTCGGCGCCGTCGCGAATGGAAAGCGTGACGTACGGCAGTTCCTCGGCCAACTGCCGGAGATAGGTGAGGTCGAGGACGGGATCTTCGGTTCCGGCGACGAGTTCGACCGGAACGTGAATGCCTGCCAACCAGCGTCCGCCTTCGGCCGAGGCCAGCACCTGCCGAAATGACTGAGAGTACGACGCCCAACTGTGCTGGACTCCGTCGCGACGGATGGCGGCGGGCAAGCCCGGTCGCACCAGCGAGGCGACGATCGCCGCGGCGCCACGGTGCTTGCACACCCACTGGCATGTGATCTCAGCCCACGGCCCTTCCCCGGCGAGTTGGTGTTCGAGCCAGCCGAGACCGGCAACGCGTTCGCGTGCGCTGGCCTCGTCGGGATACAGCGGCGGGCAGAACGCGACAATTCCCGCAACCAGATCCGGACGCTGCTCCGCTAGCGCGAGCGCCACCAGACAGCCGAAGGAATGGGCACCGACAACGATCGGCCCCGTGACACCGAGCTCATCGAGAAGCGATGTCAGCGCTTCGACGTGATCAGCAGCGGTGTAACCCTCCGACGGGCGGGGCGACGTGCCGAAGCCGAGCAGGTCTGGCACGACAAGCCGCCCGCTTCCGGCGAGGGTGTCGTAGGCGGCCCCCCAGTAGACGTTCGACCCGCCCAAGCCATGAAGCAGCAACACGCCAGCCGCGCCGTCACCGATGCTGCGCGCGTGCAACGCGCCGTCGTGCGACGCTCCAGCACCGATCGCCCACACGATTCGCCGCCGAACCCTTCGCGTGCGGGCGCTCTGAACCGCGACCGCAGCGGCCGCGACCCCCAGGATCGCCAAGGTAATTCGGCGGCGTATCGATGGGTTTCGATGATCGCGGACGTGATTCATTCAGTTCACTGCGCTCCTTGCAGGGGCCGCGATGCGTGTGTCCTCCGCATTAGAGGGTACTACTACACTGTGTCAGTGCCCGCACCGACGACGACGCAGGATTTCGAAGGCGGTGCTGCTGGCTGGCCACTCAAGGTGCAGACGCTGCTGGATGCGGTGTTGGTATTGGCTGGCGAGCACGAGTTGGACACGGTGCTTCGGCGGATCGTGGCGGGCGCCGCCACGATCGCCGAGGCCAAGTACGCGGCACTTGGGATCTACGACGAGGCGGGCGCGATCGAGTCGTTCATCCACTTTGGAATGGATGACGACACAGTGGCAAGCATTGGGAGCCTCCCTGGGGGACGCGGGCTGCTTGGTGAGGTGATCGTCGCCAGCGGACCGATCCGGCTCGCAGAACTTGGCACCGATCCCCGCGCGGGCGGGTTCCCCCCGAATCATCCGCCGATGCGAACGTTCCTCGGGGTGCCAGTCGGTCGCGGTGCTCGGCGGTACGGCAACCTGTACGTCACCGAGAAGGCTGACGGCGAACCCTTCGTGGACGAGGACGAGGCCTTGGTGGTCGCGTTCGCCGCGTTCGCTGTTGGAGCGATCGAGAGCGCCCATCTCGTACAGGCAGAGCGAGCCCGCGCCGACGCGGTCGCCGACCTTGCCGCCGCGACGGAGCGGGCGGCGTTAAGGCGCGAGATGTTGGGCCAGATCCTCAACGCTCAGGAGGCGGAACGCGCTCGGGTCTCGCGCGACCTCCACGACGACGTGGGGCAGGCCCTCACCTCGGTGTTGCTGGGCCTCCGGCTCCTGGAGTCCTCGCTGGCGGGCGACGAGGTCGCGGTCGGCGACGCCCGTCGGCGCACGGACGACGTTCGTACACTCGTGACCGATGCCCTGGGCCGGACCCGCCAACTGGCTTTCGACCTTCGACCAACCGTGCTTGACGACGTAGGACTGCTCCCTGCCCTTGAACGTCTGTCGCAAGACATGACCGCCCGCAGCGACACCACTGTCGCGGTTGCCGCCCAGGGATTCGCTACAGACAGGCTGCCGCCCGAGATCGAGACCGTCGTCTATCGGGTCGTGCAGGAAGCGCTGACCAACATCGCCCGTCACGCCAGTGCTGCCACCGCCAGCATCACACTGATCGTGGCCCAAGGACGAGTAAGAGTTCTCGTCGAGGACGACGGTGTCGGCTTTGTAGCCAGCGCAACACCGCGGCGTGGGCATCTCGGGCTGACGGGCATGGCCGAGCGAGCCGACCTCGTCGGCGGAACGGTGGAACTCTCGTCGACCCCGGGCTCCGGTACGACGCTCCTGCTGGAGCTGCCCCTTGCCTGATGTCGTGCGGGTCGCGCTTTGCGACGACCATGCCGTGGTTCGCAGCGGTCTGCGACGAATCCTTGACGCCGAGGATGGCCTCGAGGTTGTCGGTGAGGCCGGCAGTGTCAAAGAGGCCGTGGCTTTGGCGGGGACCTGCCTACCTGACGTGTTCGTGATGGACCTGGGTCTCCCCGACGGGAGCGGGATCGACGCGACTGCCGCGGTGGTCCGGATCAGCCCAGCAACCCGGGTGCTCGTACTGACCGGCCACGACGACATCGCCTACCTGCGGCGGGCGTTCGAGGCTGGCGCAGCCGGCTATTTGATCAAGGACGCCGCCGACATCGAACTCGTCCAGGCTGTCCGACTGGTGGCCAGCGGAAAGCAGTATGTGCATCCGGCATTGGGTGCTGCCCTGCTCGCCCCTGATGCGCCGCCCGCCCGTCTCGGTGGACCGGGTGGTGAACTATCCGATCGCGAGCTCGAAGTGTTGCGGATGATGGCTCTTGGGCTGACCAATGCCGAGATTAGCCAGCAGCTGTATGTGTCGGTGCGCACCGTGGAGACCCACCGGTCCCACATCCACCAGAAGCTCAACGTCCGCAACCGGGCCGAGCTGGTCCGCCGCGCCAAAGATGCTGGACTGCTCGACGGAGACGACCCGGGTCCGTGACCTCCCGCAGCACAGGTCCGTAGCTAGCGCGGATGCCCTCCAACCGATCTGGTCGCAAGATTGGGGGATGACGATGACGCCCGTGGAGGTGTGCAACGCGTGGGCTCGCCGGCCGCGCGTTGTCGTGGCTATCCCACATCGTGCAATGCGGGAGCTCATCGTGGAACTCCTCAACTGCGATGGCGATCACTGGGCTGTCTCCGCGGTCGACAGCGTGTCGGAACTCGACGATATTGCCTCGTCGTACCCGGATCTCGTGATCGTCGACACCGCCGACTTCGCCGGGTGCTGCCGCCGCCTACCCGCAGCCTTGGCGCTCGCTCGAGTCGTCGTCATCGGCCCCGAGCCCGATCGCGCCTACCGGCAGGCTGCGCTTCATTGCGGCGCCGGCGCGTGGCTCAGCCGAGAGCGCATCGCCGAGGAACTCTGCGATGCGCTCCGCTCGGCCCACGCCTGCGCATGCGAGTCGCACCCAATGCCAGAGGAACGAATTCCCAATCCGCCCGAATCTGCCAAGAAGGATCCCGATGATTGACGACGAAGTCCGTGCCCACACCACCAGCGAGGATGACCTGGCGACCCTTGACCGGTTTGTGCTGTGCTCGGCGGGCGTTCGGTCGACACGACCATGGGCTTCGCACAGCTACAAGGCCTCCTGATGGCCACACGCGCCGGCAAGTAAGGCCCTTCGCTTCCCCTAACAACCCGAGGCATGCGCCGCGCCACCTGCTACTGAAAGTAGAGGACCTCCGCGCAACCCGCGGGACTCAGACGGAGGGCTAGGCGTACGCAATCAGGACCGGTGGCGCTTGTGGTCGGGCGTGTCGTGGCCGTTGCCCTCGTCGCGTTCGTGCGTCGAACGGTCCGTACTGCCCCGCAACCGGAATCGGTGGAGGCTACCGATGCGCCGACGGCCCCGAAGTGGCCCAATAAGAAGAGAAACACGGATACGAGGAGGCAAGACACCATGCATTGGAGCTGGAACGACAGTTGGTCGGGATGGAACTGGGCGCTGATGATGATCGGAATGGTCGCATTCTGGGGACTTGTGACGTGGGCGATCGTGGCTGTCGTCCGCTCGCCGAATCGGTCGCAGCGCAGTGGGAGCGATTCTGCAGAGCAGATTCTCGCCGGACGACTTGCGGCCGGAGAGATCGAAGGCGATGAGTACCAACATCGTCTGGATGTGCTGCGGTCGGGCAAGGTCCAAACCGGCAAATGAGTGCGGGCAGCTGTCGAATGCGCCCGAATGCTCTACGTCCTTTGGGTGAAGTCATCTGCGCAATGTGCTGATGCAGCACGTGACGTCAGTGACCGTGACCGATCGATGACTGGCATCATCTCACTCGAGGCAGCTCATGAGCTCAGCGCTGCCTGCCAGTGGGTTTGCCGCAAGAGAATCAGCGTTTCCCCCGATGTGCACTGGACACACACGAGGCATCCTGATTCCACATTCCAAACCAAGGAGCTCAACCATGAAGCGAACACTCATGCAAGGAACGATGGTCGTTGCAATAGTAGTCGGAGGGCTTTCCGTTGCCGGACCCGCCGCCGCCCAGCCCGCACAGGAAAGGCAAAACTTTGGGAGCCACGTCTCGCACTGCGCACACGTCATGGGCGGCTTCAGCGGCGACCACAACCCGAGCATGATGCACGGGGCATCCTGGGCTGAGCACAGCTGCCAAATCTAGAGATGATGTTCCCCCAGCCTCCTAGGGTCAGCGACTTGGCGGGCCTCCCGCAGACGTGGAAACCGAGCTGGTGGTGGCCCGCCAGGGAATGGGTCGTTGACGAAGGTGGTCGACCCAACCAGGAGTTTCGCGGCAATCTTCTTGG
>JANOCR010000120.1:0-17299 GCA_031412355.1 Ilumatobacteraceae bacterium
TACGGCCGCGGCGAGTCACCCTCACAAGACCATGCTGGCCACCGTGCTGGCCGGAAACGAGACGGTGCAACTCGGCGGGTTGAAGGTGCCGACATACCGCTTCCCCGAATCAGCGGTGCGGTCGCTCGCCCACATGGCCAGACGCAGCGAGTGGCTGCAATCCACCAATACCGAGGTTCCGGACCAGTTGATCGACGCCCCCCAGGTGCGCAAGGTGGTCAGCGACTTCCTGCGGGGAACTCCCGACGGCGATTGGCTCGACATGGCTTCGGCCGTCGCAGTTGCGAACGCTGCGGGACTTCCACTCGCGGAGACCGCGATCGTCGACGGGCTCGACGAGGCGGTCGCGGCCGCGAGCAGGCTGGGCTTCCCAGTAGCTCTCAAGGGCGCCGGCGCCTCGATCCTGCACAAGACCGACCTTGGGGCGGTGAAGCTCTCGCTCGCCGACGAGCAAGCTGTGCGCGAAGCCGGCTCAACGATGCGCGCCACATTGGCTGACACGCTGCAGGGCTACTTGGTCCAGAGGATGGCCCCCGCGGGAGTCGAGCTGCTTGCGGGCGTGGCGACCGATCGTGCTTTCGGGCCCATCGTGATCTTCGGCGCCGGGGGCACCGCCGCCGAACTGCTGAAAGACCGCGTCGTGCGTCCCGCTCCCCTCACCACAACCGACAGCAGGCAGATGGTCCGTGGTCTGCGGATCTCGCCGCTGCTCGACGGCTACCGCGGCACTGCGGTCATCGATCACGCGCCGATCGAGGAGCTGCTCGTGCGCCTCGGCCAACTGGCTGATTCGGTTCCCGAGATCGTCGAGATCGACCTCAACCCGATCATCGCCACCACCACGGGTCTCCACGTGGTGGATCTCCGGATTCGGGTCGTACCGTACGTGTCTCACCCCGAACTGTCAGTACGGAGGCTGCGATGAGCACCGAACCCATGCCGATTGTTGCCAGCGCGATTATTGTGGGCGTCGACACCTCGCCGGAGTCGATCGCCGCCGTGCAATGGGCAGCATGGCTGGCAACGTGTACGGGCGCCGAACTGCTCGTCGTCCACGCGGAGGGCCTGCTCGAGGAAGGCTCGTTCGTACCGCATGTCGACGTCAACCATGTCGTCGCCGATGCACTGCACGACGTCGCACCACCTGCCGTTGTCACAGCCATGGTCGAACCAGGCCCACCAGCTGAGACCTTGATACGCGTGGCCCACCGCACCGGGGCAGGTCACATCGTCGTCGGACATCGAGGCACGGGGGGCACAGGTTCCGACATCGGATCCACCGCGTTGTCATTGGTCAGTCGTTCAACGATTCCCGTCACTGTTGTGCGCTACCTCGAGCGGGGCGCGCTCGACCAGTCGGGCTCGTAGAAACTTCAGCACCTTGATGTGCTTCTTCGTGTCTGCGATCAACACGTCGACAAGGATTCCCCACAAGGTCGAAGTGCGGACGTCACGGATCTCATGGCGCAGGCTCCGCGTTGCCGCGAGGTCTTCATGCTCGAAGCGCAGCAACCGGTCGACCATCTCGATCGTCTCCGGCGCAACAGGATGGAAGTCGACGTGCGGAATGCCATCCGGTGCCTCACGCAGTTCGGCCATGGCCTTGATTGTCTCGATCCACTCGTTGAAGAGTCGATGGTGCCGGGCCTCGTCCTCGCCGATCAGCGAAGCCAAGAACGACACGTAGGGGTGACCATCGTCGGCGAGTGCGCCGTACAGGTCGATCACCTCCTGCTCGGACTCGACATGTGCCTCGAGGTGTTCGATCAGGGCTCGATCAACCTCGCTGAGATCGTGCGGAACTCGACTAGTGCTCATCCTCGAAGTATCTGCGTTGGCGACGCGACGCTGACAGAGCACTTCGAGGCCTTGGGCGAGGTACTTCGACCCTTTCGCGCGGGACTGAAGTAGGGCAGGATCTTGCCATGAGTGACTCGCCTGAAACGGTCCTTCGACAGCACGCCGCCAGAGCCCTGGCCTGCCTCGATCTCACCAGCTTGAATCTCGACGACACACCGGAGCGGATCGACGCGCTCTGTGACCGTGCCCTTTCCCCTGCCCCGGGCATCGACGTGCATCCGGCCGCCGTCTGCATCTACCCGCAGTTCATCGCCCGGGCCAGGGCGCGTCTGCAGGGCAGCGACATTGCCGTCGCCGCGGTGGCCAACTTCCCGTTGGGCACCTCGCCCGCAGATCAGGTCATCGACGAGGTCGAACAGGCCTTGGCCGACGGTGCCGACGAGATCGACGTCGTGTTTCCCTTCCGCGCCTACCTCGACGGCGAGCATGCCGCGGCGGGCGACCTCGTGCAGCGTGTCAGCACGGCGTGTCACACCGGTCCTCGTCGAGCCATGTTGAAGGTCATCCTCGAGACCGGCGTGTTGAGCGATCCCGCCACGATCAAGGCCGCGGCGCTGGTGGCGGCAGCGAACGGCGCCGACTTCCTGAAGACCTCGACGGGCAAACTCGAGCCAGCCGCGACGCCCGAGGCCGCGGCCGCATTGCTGGAGGTGATCGCCGACGCACAGCGCGACGGTCAGTGGCTCGGCCTAAAGGTCGCCGGAGGCGTGAAGTCGGTCGCCGACGCGGCCATCTACCTCGACATGGCCGATCGCGTTCTGTTGCCGAACGGAGCACGGCCCGGCAACTTCCGATTCGGCGCCAGCGGTCTGCTCAACGACATCGTCGACGTGCTGGGCAGCAGCCACGAGATGCAGTTCTCGTCGGAGTACTGATGAGTTCGGGCTCAGCCACGTTCCTGCCCCAGGAGATCATCCGAGCCAAGCGCGACGGTTCACGACTGACCGACGAGCAGATCGAGCGTTTCGTGGCCGGCATCACGGATCGCAGCATCGGCGATGGCCAGGTCGGTGCCTTCGCGATGGCCGTCTACTACAAAGGGATGGACACCGGCGAACGCGTGGCGCTGACTCGCGCCATGTCGCAGTCGGGTGCGACAATGCAGTGGGACCGCGCCGATCTGCACGGCCCGGTGGTCGACAAGCACTCGACCGGCGGTGTCGGCGACAAGGTCAGCCTGATGCTGGCTCCTCTGGTTGCCTCGTGCGGTGCCCACGTCCCGATGATCTCGGGTCGCGGCCTCGGCCACACGGGTGGCACATTCGACAAGCTGGAGAGCATTCCCGGCTACAACACGCGACCGGACAACGAACTGTTCCACAAGGTGGTCTCCGAGGTAGGTTGCGCGATCATCGGCCAGACAGCGGATCTGGCGCCCGCCGACGGACGGCTGTACGCAATTCGCGACGTCACGGCCACCGTCGAGTCGATCGCGCTCATCACCGCCTCGATCCTCGCCAAGAAGCTGGCTGCCGGTCTCGATGGATTGGCGATGGACGTAACATTCGGCAACGGGGCGTTCATGCCGGACCTCGCCCAGGCCGAGGAACTGGCGCGCAGCATCGTCGACGTTGCCGGAAACGCCGGCCTGAAGACGAATGCCCTGCTCACCGACATGAACCAAGTGTTGGGACGTACTGCGGGCAACGCCATCGAGGTGCGGGAAACGATCGACTGGCTGACTGGCGCGTTCGACGAACCCAGGCTGACCGAGGTGGTGCTGGCGCTGGGAGCGGAGATGCTGCTGCTCGGAGGCCTCGCCACAGACCTCGAGTCCGCGACAGCCAGCCTGGTTGCCGCTCGCGCCGACGGCACCGCCGCAGAGCGGTTCCAACAGATGGTGACAGCGCTCGGCGGACCTGCTGACCTGCTGCACAACCCTGACGCGCACCTGCGCTCGGCGGATGTCACCAGACGGGTCGATCCCGGCACCGACGGATACGTGCAGTCGATCGACACTCGCGGGGTCGGATTGGTGGTCGTGACGTTGGGCGGTGGTCGCATGCGCGTCGAAGACTCCATCGACCACGCGGTGGGGCTCAGCAACATCGCCGGGCTCGGCGAATACGTGGACCACGAACGGCCACTCGCGGTTGTGCATGCCCGCAACGATTCCGACGCAGCCGTAGCCGCCGAGGCACTGCGTGCAGCCTTCACCATCGGCGGCGACCGACCTGCCCCCAGCCCAGTCGTTGCGTTGCGGATCACGGCGTAGCTGAGCTCGGAGCACGCGATGCGCGGCCGTGTCTTTCAAGATCGGGGGGCGGCGGGCGAGTTGCTGGGTGTCGCGGTCGGAGCCGCAGTTGCGGCGGCCGAACTCGTGGCACCGGTCGTCCTCGGTCTGCCCCGTGGCGGAGTCCCCGTGGCGGCCAAGGTTGCCGAGGCGATCAGCGCACCGCTCGACGCGTTGTTCGTCCGCAAGCTCGGTGTTCCTAACCAACCCGAGCTGGCAATGGGTGCGATCGGCGAAGGTGGCGTGGTCGTAGTCAACCATCACGTGGTCGCTCTCGCTCACCTCTACCAGCACGAACTGAGCCGGATCGAAGCCCGCGAACGAGTGGAGCTGGAGCGCCGGATTGCGCACGTGCGCAGCCACCGCCCGCGGCAGTCGATCGTCGATCGGTCGGCGATCATCGTCGACGACGGCATTGCAACGGGGGCGACCATTCGTGCCGCAGTCCTGGTAGCGCGTGCCAGCGGCGTTCGCGACGTCACAGTGGCCACGCCCGTCGCGCCGGCCGACGTTGTGGACCTGTTGGAGACCGAGGCCGAAAGAGTCGTTTGCCTCGAGCAGCCAGAGCCATTCGGCTCCGTTGGCCGCTGGTACCGCCACTTCGGGCCGGTCAGCGAAGCCGAGGTTCTCGAACTGCTCACCGCTGCATTCACCGCCGATCGCCCGTGAGACTCGGGACAAAAGGCCGTAGGAACACACCAGCCGCTGATTGATACTGACACGGTGGGTACCGAGACTCGTCTGGGCGACAGGGCGCACGTTGGCGCCGGCGGCAACCTGGCCTCCGACGGTCTCGTGTCGATGGTGCTCGATCGCATCGCCGATGGTGTGCTGCTGTCGGACAGCAGCGGTGTGATCGTCTACGCCAACAAGCCGCTCCTGCGCTTGTTCGGGTACGACAACAGCAGCGATCTGGTCGGCAAACTGGTCGAGGTCCTGCTACCCGACTATCTGCACACCCAACATCGCCACCACGTCACACGATTCTTCACGTCTCCCGAGCCGCGACCGATGGGTCGCGACGACCTCGACATCGAAGGTCGCCGTGCAGACGGGTCGTTGTTCTCGATCGATGTTGAGTTGAACGCACTGCCAGACACGTCGCTGGTCGTCGCGACCGTGCGCGACATGACAGCGCAGCGCAGCTCGTCGGTCGACAACGCCATCTCCAGGATCGACCTGGCCAATTCCAGGGCCCGCGTCGAGCAGCTGCAGACTGCACTCGATCTCGTCATCCAACGCCTGTTCGCCCTCGGCATCTCGATCACCGCCGGCGCATCGAGTGACGCGATGCTCGCCGAACGCATGACGACGGCGGTTCACCGCATCGACGAGATCATCGAAGCCGTTCAGCAAAGTCGCGCGCCCGGCCGCTAGATACTCGGCCATCAGGACCTTGGTCCTTGGACATCGCGTGGTGGGTGTGGTCCCATAGGGGAATGGATGACAACCCGAACAAAGTCACCGTGTTCCTCCTCGACGACCACGAACTCGTTCGCGAGGGCGTGCGTCAACTGCTGGAGGCAGACGGCACGATCGAGGTTGTCGGCGAGGCCGCAACGTGTGCCGACGCGGTGGCGCGAATTCGGGCTACACGGCCGCAGGTCGCGGTGCTCGATGTGCAGTTGCCCGATGGAAGCGGGGTGGAGGTGTGTCGCGACGTTCGCAGCATGCGCCCCGATCTGGTGTGCCTGATGCTGACCTCTTTTTCCGACGAGGAGGCGCTGTTTCAATCTGTGATGGCCGGCGCCGCCGGCTACGTCTTGAAGCAGATCCGCGGCAACGATCTCGTATCCGCCGTCCACCGCGTGGCCCGCGGCGAATCGCTGATCGATCCCGCTGTCACCGGCCAGTTGCTCGAGCGACTGCGCAATCCACAGCCGGACCAGGACCCCCGGTTGGCCGCGCTGACCGACCTCGAGCGCACGATTCTCGACCTGGTCGCCGAAGGGCTGACCAACCGCCAGATCGCAGCCAGGGTCAACCGCGCCGAGAAGACCGTCAAGAACTACATGTCATCGATACTGATGAAGCTTGGAATGACCAGGAGAACCGAGGCAGCCGTCTTTGCCGTGAGGGCCAAGACCGAGCATTGATCAGTGTGCGCGTGGCACGATCCAACGCACCTCGGTGCCGCGTGGTTCGCACGCTACGAAGTGCACGACACCACCCAGTCGTGATGCCCGCTCCCGGATGTTGCGCAGCCCGAGCCCGCCGGTCTGCGCTGTGCTCGGCGCCATCCCGACACCATCGTCGTTGACCACCAGCGTCACGTGATCTGAGCCCACATCGAGCGACACCTCGGTCCTTGTCGCCTCCGCATGCTTGGCAACATTCACGAGGGCCTCGCGCAACACCGCAAGCAGTTCCGATTCCATGTCCTTGGAGATGTTGCCCAAGATGCCGCCAAGCCGCAGCGTAGGACGATGCCCCAACAGCCGAGTCGCCTCGTTGATGCTGGCACGCAACGCTGCCTCCAACCCGCTGTCGAGCCCGGCTGGGCGGTGCAGCGTGAAGATCACGCCGCGGATCTCGCGGATCGCTTCGTCGATCTCGTCGACGACCGCCGACACTCGCTCGGTGCTGTCGGGCCGACCCGTCGAGGCTTGCAGATGCAATCCTGCGGCGAACAATCGTTGGATCACGCTGTCGTGAAGCTCGCGAGCGATGCGGTCGCGATCGTCGAGCACCTCCAGCCGTGTCGTCGCCTCGACGAGTTGAGCCGCCGTCTCCAGACGCTCACTGACATCGCGCACCGTGGCCACGGTGGCTGCTACCTCGCCACTCAGCGGACTGAGGGCGATCTCGACGGGAACCTCCCGGCCGGAACTGTGCAACGCGGTGAGCAACAACCCGCTACCCATCGGTCGCGCCTTCGGACTATCGGTGTAGCCCTTTCGATGAGAACGATGAACGGCGAGCAACCGAGTGGGGATCAGTGTCTCGATCGGTTGGCCACGCAGCTCCTGGGGTGTCCACCCGACGATCTCCGAACAGCGCTCGTTCGCGTAGAGGATCACGCCGGCGGTGTCGACGACGACGACCATCTCGGGGATACTCTCGAACAGCGCCCAAGGGTTCCCAGCGAGGTCGTCCATGTGTTCCTTTCTAGCTGCTTCGCCGAAGTGCAACGTCAGTCCGAGCCGATCCGCATCTTCATCCAGGGTGCGGAGTTGTGGAAGTTGGCGACCGCACTGCCCGGCGCACAGATCTTGTCGCACTCGGCGGCAATGTCGGCGGTGATCGCCATCTCCATCACCGGCAACAGATGCTCGAGTTGCTCGACGGACTTGGGGCCGATGAGGGGGGCGACGACTGCCGGTTGATTCATCACCCAGGCAATGGCCAGGTGAGCCGGGTCGAGACCGACCTCGCGAGCCACTCGAACGAATTGATTTCCTGCCTCGACCGCTTTCTGACTGACGCGCTCGGCGTAGATGCCGCCGCGCAGCGAGGCGCGCGATCCCTCGGGGCGGATGTTGTCGTCGGCGTACCGACCCGCCAGTACACCCATGGCCAGTGGCGACCACGGCAGCAGCCCGAGGCCGTACTTCAACGCCATCGGTACGAGCTCGTTCTCGACACGCCGGTCGAGCAGGTTGTACGGCGGCTGGTCGGTCACGAACGGCACGAGGCCACGCAACTCGGCCACCAGGACACCCTCCAGCACCTTCCATGCCGGTGCGGTCGAGCTGCCGACGTAACAGACCTTTCCCTGACGGACCAGGTCGGTCAGTGCACCCAACGTCTCGTCGATCGGCACGTCGAAGTCAGGGCGGTGCAGCTGGTACAGGTCGATTCGGTCGGTCTGCAACCGGCGCAGCGACTGCTCGCAGGCGCGGATGATGTGCAGTCGCGAGTTGCCGCGATCGTTCGGCCCCGGCCCAGTGGGGTAGTGAACTTTGGTGGCGATCACGACCTCGTCGCGCCGGCCGCTCTCGGCAAGCACCCGCCCGATCACACGCTCGGCCTCGCCGGCCCCATAGCTGTTCGACGTGTCGATCAGGTTGATACCGCCGTCGAGGGCGCGGATGATCATTCGGCTCGATTCGTCCTCCGGCGTCGGATTCAAGATGTTGTCGGTACCCAGGGCCAGTGGCGCAACGAGCGCTCCGGTGCGACCGAGCCGTCGGTACTCCATGATCACCTCGCTCCGTATCCGGCGTCGACGCTGACCATCGCGCCTGTCATGTAGCTGGCATCGTCCGATGCCAGAAAGCACACGACACGGGCGATCTCGTCAGGATCGGCGAGCCGCCCCATGGGCACCGTTGACGCAATCTGGGCCAGCAGCCGATCGGTCACAGCCTCAGCGCGTTCGGACTGCAGCATCGGAGTGTTGACCTCGCCGGGGCACACCGCATTGACGCGGATCCCGTCGGCCGCGTGATCCATCGCCAACGCGCGGGTCAGGTTGTGCACTGCGCCCTTCGATGCGCAGTACGCGGCCACACCAGCCGAGCCGAGATCACCCCAGATCGAACCGAAGTTGACGATCGCTCCCCCACCGAGTTGCTTCATCTCCCGCAGCGCCGCGCGGCACATGAAGAAAGTGCCGCTGACGTTGACGCCCATGATCCGATCCCACTGCTCGTCGGTGGTGTCTTCGCCACTGGCGCGCACGATCACGCCAGCAGCGTTGACGAGCACATCGAGCCGGCCGAACTGGCCAACGGCGGTCGCCACCACACCGTCGCAGAACGCTGAATCGGCGACATCTCCAGGGATTGACATCCCGACGACCTCCGCAGCAACCGTGGCCGCAAGTTCGGCGTTGCGATCGACGATCAACACATGGGCACCTGCTTCAGCCAATCGGCGAGCCGTGGCGGCCCCCATGCCGGACGCACCACCGGTGATGATGGCAACACGACCTGAAAAATCCATAGACCCCATCTTGACCCATCACGAAACGGGGCGCACCGATACCTGATTCATGAGGTGAAAGGTAGGCGCGGTCCACGGCGTCTGATGACCGGCGCACCGTATCGGGGCCGTAGTCGTCAAACGCTTGATCGCAGACGGTCAGGGGCCGAGCACCCGTTGCCGCGATCTTGCCAAAGTGTGAACACTTCAAGCGTTTACTTGCCTACTCTTCGCATCGTATTGTCCGTCCATGCAACTCTTCTGGACCTACACGCCGTCCCCGGTAGACAGAAGCGCCGCCGAAATGTGGATCAGCACCGCCGACTGCAGCGTCGTCGATCTGATCGCTATCGGTGAGCACTCACTGGCCACCTCCGCCAACCAACTCGGAGGGACGCGTCCACCGACGGTGACCATCCACCGGCACTCCGATCTCAGGACCGATCTGGCGACCGCGTTGATCGACCTTCGTCTGCGCCTTCCACCGGCCCTCTGACTAACCGGGCTGTGGCACACCGAATTGGGCCATCGGCGCCCGTTTGGGTGCCCGCGGAAGCCCGAAGCACCGACAGCGGTCTTGAACTCGTTAGGGACCGAACTAGCATTGCCGGATGCCTTCAGCCTCCGTCGACCTCGGTCGCGCTGACGCCGACATCACGGACCCGGACACGTACGTCACCGGTGTCCCACACGCGACGTTCCAACGACTTCGCGACACCGACCCGGTCAGCTGGTGGTCGGAGCACGATGGCGGCAAGGGCTTCTGGGCAATCACTCGATACGACGACCTGCTGCACGTCAGTCGCAGTGTCGAGACCTTTTCCAGCGCGCAGGGCATCACCCTCGAGGAGATGGACCTCGATGATTTCGAGGCCCGGCGAAACATGCTGGAGTACGACCCGCCGCAGCACACTCGTTACCGGCGCCTGGTGTCGAAGCCATTCAGCCGCCGGGAGGTGTACGCATACGAGAACGGCATTCGATTGTTGGCTCGTGCTGTCATCGACGAAGCGCTCGTCGGCGCCCACGAGTTCGATTTCGTCGAGCGGATCGCCAAGCAACTGCCCATGCGCATGCTCGGCACACTGCTGGGTGTCCCCGACGACGATGGCGACTGGTTGGTCGAACGTGGCGACGCGCTGCTTGGCAACTTCGATCCCGAGTTCACCGATCATCCGCTGGGCCTGACCGACACGGCCGAGTTCAAGTCGATCCCGTTCCGCTCACCCGCCGCGCTCGATCTCTATCGATACGCCGAGCGCCAGGCCGAACTACGGCGCACCACCCCGACGGACGACGTCATCAGCGACATCCTTGCTCCGACGATCGACGGCGACCGGTTGACGGAGCGCGAGTTCAAGAACTTCTTCGTGCTCCTGGTCAGTGCCGGGAACGACACAACGCGCTACACGATGGCGGCGGGAATGAAGGCACTGATCGAGCATCCCGAACAGCTGGCCGAGCTGCGCGAGGCGGCGATGCGCGGCGACACTTCGTTGATGGAGTCAGCCGTCGAGGAGATTCTTCGCTGGGCCACCGTGACCATGCACTTTCGTCGCACGGCCACGGCCGACGTGACCTTGCACAGCCGCGACATCAGGCGTGGCGACAAGGTGGTGATCTGGTTCAACTCTGCCGACTTCGACGGGCGTCAATTCGCGGACCCGTACACCTTCGACATCCACCGCACACCCAACGATCACGTGGCGTTCGGTCGAATGAGCCCGCATCTTTGCCTGGGTGCTCAACTGGCACGCATGGAACTGAAAGTGCTCTTCGACGAGCTATTGCCGAGGATCAGCGACGCTCGGCTCAACGGCCCGATCGAGCGGCTGCGTTCCAACTTCATCAGCGGCATCAAGCGCTTGCCCATCGCGGTGTCGGTGGCATGAGTCGACGGCCACTGATCGGGCTCTCCGGACGGAGGTGGCCGGTCGAGCGCGTGCCTCATCTTCCCCAGGGCGCGCTACACGGGGAGGAGGTCGACCTGCACCTCAGCGAGTACCCCAAGGGCATCTCGGCGGTCGGTGGGCTGCCGGTGCAATTGACCCGCGATGCGGACCCCGCCGACATCGTCAGCCGGCTCGACGGTCTGGTGATGACCGGCGGAGCGGATCCGGATCCCTCGTTGTACGGAGAGAGTCCGCATCCCGAACTGGGCGAGATCGAGCCGGGTCGCGACGACTGGGAGCTCGGTTTGATTCGCGCTGCGCTCGATCGTCGCTTGCCGATGCTGTGTGTCTGCCGCGGCGCGCAACTGTTGAACATCGCGCTCGGCGGCACGCTGGTGCAGCATCTCGACGAGGCCGGCACGCACGCGCTGTGGACCACCTCGCGTACTGATCGGTGCCACGTTGTGCAAGTCAGCGCGGGTAGCCGGCTCGAGTCGTTGTACGGCACGAACGTCGCCACCAACAGCCTGCATCATCAGGCCGTCAGCCGACCTGGCCGCGGCGTGATCGTGACCGGCACCGCCGAGGACGGTGTGATCGAGGGCTTCGAGCTCGACGGACGCCCCGAAGTGCTCGCCGTGCAGTGGCACCCAGAGATGCTTGCCGAGCAACCTGACCCGGCCTTCGCGTGGTTGGTCGACGAGGCTCGCCGCTTCGCCGAGACTGCCTGAAAGAACTAGAGGTCGATGGCTTCTATCGTGCGCATGATGGTGCGCAGGGAGCGGGCCAGGTCGTCGCGCTCGGTCTCGGTGAGGGCCTGGGTCACCAGCGACTCGTGTCGGTTGAACGCCGGCATCACATCGGCGACCACGTTTCGGCCCCTCGGGGTCAACGACGCCAGGACTCGGCGGCCGTCGGCGCGATCGCCCTTGCGCCGCAACAGACCTCGACCCTCCAGGGTCTTCATCACTCCGGTCAACGTCGCCGCCGTCACCCCCGCCTCGGCCGCCAACGAACGAGCATCCATGTCACCCCAGACACGCAAGACGAACAACGTGGTGAAGGCGCTCCACGACAACTCGTGCTGCGACAGCACACCGCTCTCCATGTGATTGCGCACCGCCGTTGCGGCCCGGAAGATGTTCGACACCGCCGCCAGCGAACGCATGTCGAGATCCAGATCGCTGAAGGCCGCACCCACATCCCGCTCGGCGCGCACCAAGTCGCGGTCGTCGTCGCTGGCGAACAACAGCGGCATCAGCTGGCCTTCATCAACGCCAATTCGTCAGCGATCACCGCATGCACCCGATCACGCAACTCAGGCACGTCGTCCAACGTCAGGCCCACCGTCTCGATCGGCTGCAGCACACGCACCTCGGCATCGGTCACGCCGAATCGCCAATCACCCTTCTGCAACGCAGGGTGCGTGCCATCGAGGACCAGCGGAAGTATCGGCGTGCCGGTCTCGATGGCCAACCGGAAGGCACCGTCCTTGAAGGATTGCAATTCGCCATCGCTGCTGCGCGTACCTTCCGGAAAGATCATCACGCTGACATGCTTCGACAGGCGATCCTTGCACGAATCCATCGCTGCAATGACCGAATCACGCTTGCCGCGGATCAGCTTGATGTCGCCCGCCATGCGCATGAGCCAGCCGACCAGTGGGTACTTGAAGAAGTCGGCCTTCGACAGCCACTTCATCTCCCAGGGCAGCTGCGAGATCAACAAGATGTCGACGAAGCTCTGATGGTTGGCGACCACGACGTACGGGCGCCGTGGATCACTGATCTTGACGCCCGATGTGCGGAATCTCCACAGCGGGTTGAGCCATTGATGCACGACCGTCAGCTTGCGAAACAGATACCCGGCGGCGTAGCGACCCTTGTCGAACGGCGCGGTGACGACTCGAACAAATGCAACCAACGGCACCCACACGACGACGACGACACCCAGCACCAGCCAGGCCCACAGCGACAACAGCGTCCGCACAATCGAATTGCCGAGCAATCGATGGCGAATGGAGCGGCCAGCCATGGGCACATCGTGGCACGGATCGAGGTCAGCGCGCACATAGCCTCACGGCGTGCGACGCGTTTGGTTGATGGGCCTCATCGCAACGGTCGCGTGTAGCGATTCGCAGGTCTCGCTGCCGCCTGCCGTGCGGGCGGTCGTCGATGTGGGCGGCGAGCCATCGCTGTGGAGATCGTTGGGCGACGACCCGTGGGATGTGTTCGTGTGCCACGTGCCCGTCGACACCCGGTCGCTCGTGTTCGCCGGCTTGCCGTTGCGCACGCCGCTGAGGCCCGAAACCCTGGCAGCGCTGCTTGACGACAGAGTCGGCAGGTATTTCGACACCTTGTCGCACGGCGCGTACCGGCCGCGTTTCGCGGCCGGTGGCGAGGTGGCGATCGCGGCAACGGATGAACCGCAGGCGTGCGTAGACATGGCCCTGGCAGCGACAAGCGGGCAGGCACATGGCGTGATCGCCATCGCTGATGCCGAACACGGCGACGGGCAGCCGGGCGGCTTCGGCAACCCTGGTGGCGCATGCACCGCACAGCCGTGTCTTGCCTCGACGACCAGACGTTCCGTGTACGTCGGCGCGGCCGACTTCGGTGCGCAATGGGGCGATCAACCACCCCTGGACCTCGTCGAGCACGAGATCGGTCACGCCCTGGGCTGGCCACACAGCGGCTACGACGCATCGGAGCGCGAGCCCAATCTCAGCGCCATCGACCTGATGAGCAACAGCGCCGCGCCGCGCGACGTGCACCCCGATCGCCGCGATGGGCCCGACACGGTGGCGATCAATCGGCTGGCTGCCGGCTGGCTGCCGGCCTCCGCGGTGGCAGTTGTTCCGCCGTCCGGCGCAACGGTTGAGCTGTCACCATCCAGTGGCACGTCGGGCATTCGGGTAGCGGTGGTCGAACTCGACGACCATCGATTCATCAGCGTCGAGCTGCTTGCTGCCGACGGCTTCAACGACCACCTTCCGGCAAGCGGGATTGCCGTGCACCTGATCGAGGGCGACGACGCGACGCGGACGCAAACCCCGCTCGTCGGTCTGCCACCGTTCAACGATCTGCTCGAGCCGGGCGAGACGTTCACCAGCAACGGCTGGACCGTGGCGGTGACCGCAGGATGGCGGGCGACGATACAGCCGGTCGGTGATGCGCCTACTGTGAGTGATTGATGGCGTCGGATATCGATGAACTGTTTGCAGCGGCCAAGGCGGTGCAGGCGAACGCCCATGCTCCGTACTCGCACTTTCGTGTCGGCGCCGCAGTGCGAACCGCCAGCGGGCGAGTCTTCGCCGGCTGCAACGTCGAAAACGCCGCCTACCCTCAGGGCTCGTGCGCTGAAGCAGGAGCGATCTCGGCGATGGTCGCCGCAGGGGAACACCAGATCGTTGCGGTGCTGACGATCTGCGACGGCGACGCCATCGGAACGTGCTGCGGTGGATGCCGGCAACGTTTGCGAGAGTTCGCCAGCGGGAACACCCCGATCTATGCCGCTGGACCCGACGGTGTACGCGCAACGTTCACATTGGACGATCTTCTGCCGCATTCGTTCGGTCCGGAGCACCTCAGCGAGTTTCAACAATGACAAGGGAGGAACCGTGACTCACCCGAAGCGGCGCCTGGTCCTGGGAAGTGCTTGTCTGCTGGCGTTCATCGCCCCCGCCTGCAGCGACGACGACGACACCTCTGGTGCCGACACCGATGTCACCGTCGCGGTCGGTGAGCCGAGTGCGGCCGGGCTGACGATCTCGGGCAACACGTTCTCTGCCGCCTCGGTCGTGGCCAACACCGAGTTCCCGATCGTCAACAACGACGGCGTGGGCCACACCGTCACCGACGACGGCGGTGCATTCGACGTAGCTGTGGGAGGCGGCGCGACGGAGCCGCTGACGATCCCCGAGCCCGGCACCTATCGGATCCACTGCGAGATCCACAGCTCGATGCAGGGCACGATCACCGTCACCTGACGGCCTACGCTCGGGGACGTGTCTTCAGCGCGCCTTCCCTACCTCACCGCCAAGCTGCAGGGCTTCGGCACCACGATCTTCGCCGAGATGAGTGCCCTTGCCATGGAAACGGGAAGCGTCAACCTCGGTCAGGGCTTCCCAGACACCGAAGGGCCCCGCGAGGTGCTCGACGCCGCGATCGAAGCGATCAACAGCGGCATCAATCAGTACCCACCCGGACCCGGCATGGCGGTGTTGCGCGAGGCGATCGCCGCGCATCAACAGCGGTTCTACGCCATGCAGTACGACCCCGATTCGGAAGTGTTCGTCACGACGGGAGCGACGGAGGCGTTGGCCGGCTCGTTGATGGGATTGCTCGACACCGGCGACGAGGTGGTGTTGTTCGAACCGATGTACGACAGCTACCAAGCATGTATCGCCTTGGCCGGTGCGGTGGCCAAACCCGTCACCCTTCGACCCCCGAACTACAGCTTCGATCCCGACGAGCTGCGCGCCGCGATCACACCCAAGACCAAGCTGCTGTTGATCAACACGCCGCACAATCCCACAGGTCATGTGTTGAGCATCGAAGAACTGCAGTTGCTCGCAGATCTGGCCATCGAGCGCGACCTCCTCGTGATCACCGACGAGGTGTACGAGCACCTGGTGTTCGATGGTTTCAAGCACGTGTCACTGGCATCGCTACCGGGCATGCGCGACCGCACGCTGGTGATCTCCAGCGGAGGCAAGACCTTCAACACCACGGGTTGGAAGATCGGCTGGATCTGCGCTCCGCCGGCGCTGATCGCCGCGGCGCGTACAGCGAAACAGTTCCTCACCTATGTCAGCGGTGCCCCGTTCCAGCCGGCGATCGCGGTCGGTCTCGGACTACCCGACTCGTTCTTCACCGAGTTCGCTGCCGACATGCAGTCGAAGCGCGATCGGTTGCTGCCTGGTCTGCACGCTGCGGGGTTCACTGTGTATCCCACCCATGGCACGTACTTCGTCACGGTCGACATCCGTCCTGTGCAGCCCGACGGCGACGGCATGGCCTTCTGCCGCGCGTTGCCGGGGCGATGTGGTGTGGTCGCGATTCCCAACGAGGTCTTCTACGCGAATCGCCACGAGGGACGTCACCTCGTGCGGTTTGCTTTCTGCAAGCGAACTGAGGTGCTCGACGAGGCGGCCGAGCGGCTCGCCAAACTTGCCACCGGATAGTCTGCGACGATGCGCGTCGCCGCCATCCAACACGACATCGCGTGGTGTGACCGCGAAGCCAACTTCGCACATCTCGCGCCACTGATCGCGGCAGCGGCGTCCGCTGGTGCGCGCCTCATCCTGCTCAGCGAGACGTTCTCCACCGGGTTCGCCACCGACCGCGACGACCTCGGCGAGCCCCAAGGCGGGCCTTCGTCGCAGTTCCTCACCGAGCAGGCCCGCTTGCATGGTGTGTGGATCGCCGGATCGTGCCCGGAGATCGCTGTCGACGCACCCGCCGACGATCAGCGGCCGCACAACACCCTCGTGCTGGCCGCGCCCGATGGCGCCCAGCACCGCTACCGCAAGATCCACCCGTTCACCTACGGCGGCGAGACCAAGCACTTCCGCGCCGGGGATCAGTTCGTGACGGTCGATGTCGAGGGCCTGCGAGTCACGTTGTTCGTGTGCTACGACCTGCGTTTCGCCGACGAGTTCTGGCAGTTGGCCGAGGACACCGACGTATATCTGGTGCCGGCAAACTGGCCCGAGGCCCGACGGCTGCCGTGGATGGCCTTGTTGCAGGCACGCGCCATCGAGAACCTGGCGTACGTGATCGGTTGCAACCGCGTCGGGACCGGCAACGGTCTGCAGTACAGCGGTGATTCGCGGATCATCGATCCGCTGGGCGAGGTGCTGGCAAGCGCGGCCCAGACCGAAAGCATCCTGCTGGCCGATGTGACCGCCGAGCGTGTCGCCGAGGTCCGGGATCGCTTCCGCTTCCTGCAAGACCGTCGATAGCGCCTATGCAGGCGGCGACCGTCCCCGAGCTGATGTACGGGTGCTGGAGGCGGGCCTGGATCGAGTTCTCCGACGGCACAATCGACGATACGAGCATGGTGCTGTGGCTGCAGACCGAGTCGAAGATGGCCGACGTTCGCATCGCCGCTGATCGCCTCGACATGTCGAGCCGAGCCAGCCTTCGCGAGTGCACCCTCGACGAGCTCCGGGCCATCGCCGGTGGCGAAGCGAGCAGTGGATTCACCGAGTGCGGGCCGGTCGCGCTCGACTCCAACGGTTCGCGGTCGGCGACTGCGTCGTGGCACACGCGGGGTCATGCCGTGAACTTTCAACCCGTCTCGGCATTCCCCGAGCCGGGTTTGATCACATGGAACGACGACGCAACCGTGATGATCGAACGGGCACCCAGTGGCGCCTACGTCGAGGAGTGGCGACTCGTTTCGGGCAGCCGCGACACGCTGTCGGTCACGCATGCCGAGGGAA
>JANOCR010000121.1:0-2055 GCA_031412355.1 Ilumatobacteraceae bacterium
TCACCGTCGACCCGGTGACCGGCCCGTTCAGTGTCGTGCAGAAACGAGCTGACGCGATCAGGGCGCAGGACTGGGATCGGGTAGCGACCCTCGACGATCGAAGTGCAGAAGAGTTGGAGGAGAGCGGAGAAGATGTTCTCGCCGAGCGGTATGCCTCATCGGCCGAGACACACTGGCTTCCATACGACGCATCCGGTGAAACGAACGCAAACGGCACCACGATCATCGGTGCCTACATCACCTACTCCGAAGAACAACAAGCTACGACCGGTTACTGCGAACTCTGGTCGGTGAGCGCCAACGGCCTCACCATGAGATGGGATCAGCTTCCGATTGACGGCGTGCAGGTGTTTCTGTCACTGACTGGGCGCGAGCCACCCGGCAATTTCAGCGGGTGGATCCAGGAGAAGTGCGTGCCCGCGGCTGACCCGGAGACGGACTGATCCTCGGCGGATGCGCCGGTCAGGGCATCATCTTGCCGCCGTTGAGCATGAACGTCATGCCGGTGATGTAGTCGGAACCGTGCGTCGCGAGGAACAGCGCCAGCGGTCCGCCGTCGCGCTCGGGGTCTCCGAGCCGGCGCATCGGCAATGCCTCGCGCAGTTCCCTGACGAAGTCGGGGCGATCGACTTCCCAAGCATCGAACGCGTCGGTCCCACTGGCACGGGGCCGGTGCCGGGCGCTCGCCGGCGAACGGCGACAGCATCATGACCGCCATCACGGACTTCTCGTGATCGACGCCGTACGGGCGGAACCGGTACACGACGCGCTGGTACGACGCCCATGGATGGAAGTTGGGGAAGACGGAGTATTCCATTGCATCGATGAGTTCGGCGTCGCAGAGATCATCAGCCCCTGCCCCGTCGTTGTCGAAGATCCCCTGCCTGTCGCCATGGGTGACACGGACACCCTCGTCGCACATCTCGTACATGGCCCTGGTCAGCGGATGCCGCATACCTCGCATCGGCTTAGGCTGCCCAGATGCCGCGAGCGGTATCCCGAATCAGAATCGACCGCACGGATTCTCGCATCATGCGGATCACCATCGACCGTCCGCCCGTCAACGCCGCCGATGCAGCGGTCTACGACGAGTTGTACGAGGCGCTGATGACCGTGCGCGACGCCGAGATGGATGCGTTGGTGCTGACGGGCGAAGGCGATGTGTATTGCGCCGGCAACGACATCTACGAGTTCGCCGAGATGGACTCTGTGTATGCAGAGGACTTGATGGCGACCGTGCGTCGCGCATTCTGGGCGCTGTACGACTGTCCTGTGCCGGTGATCGCCCGCGTCAACGGTCCCGCCCTCGGCGCGGGCCTGGCGCTGGCTGCTCTGTGCGACATCGTGATCGCCTCCGACCGGGCAGTGTTCGCCCTGCCCGAACTCGACGTCGGCGTACTCGGCGGAATGAAGTTCGGGCGCCGCTTCTTGCCGGAGCTCGCCGTTCGACGAATGTTCTTCACCGGTGAGCGCATCAGCGCAACCGACTTCGCGGCGATGGGCGCGCCCATCACCGTGGTCCCCCACGACCAGCTCGACGCCACGGTCGATGCCCTCGCCGTGACCATCGTGTCGAAGGGTGGCGTAGCACTGAGGTTCGCCAAGCAGGCGATGAATGCCGTCGAACACCTCGACACAAAGACCGGTTACGAGTACGAGCAGACCTTCACGGTTCGCATGGCCGACCGCCCCGAATCGAAGGCAGCAGTCCGCGCTGTCATCCAACAGATCGCCGATCGTGGGGCGGCCGACGGGCCTTGATCGGCCTGACGAAATCCCAGACGCGAAAGACGGGTGCTATGCGAAGTAGCCGACCACGTCGACGACGACGTGAGCAGCCGCAAGGGAGAAGATGTCGACAGTGCCGGTAGGCCCGAGACCGACGATGACTGCGTTCGGGATCGTTTGGCCCGTCACGTAGTTGAGATTCGACGACAGTGGACGAGGCGCGTTGCCTGGGTACACCGTCAAGAAGCCGGACCCGGCTGGGTCAGTGACCGTCACGTTCAGCACGACGGAGCGGGCGTTGGGCGGCACGACCGGGCCGACGACCTG
>JANOCR010000122.1:0-9618 GCA_031412355.1 Ilumatobacteraceae bacterium
GTGCGCGCAAACGCCAGGTCGTGTGTGCCGGCGCGTTGACACGCCTCGATGTCGAGGTCGTACAGCACTTCGAGATGATCGGCGACGAACCCGACAGCGCTTACCAGCACCCCCCTGGTGTCCCCGTCGGCGGCGAGTTCATCGATGACCTGCAAGATGTCGGGACCCAACCATGGCTCGGGCGTGCGGCCGGCGCTCTGCCAGGCGATCCCCCAGTTCTCGATGCCCGCCGCCGCCGACACGCACTCGGCTGTCGCTTGAAGTTGGGCAGGATACGGGTCGTCGCTGACGAGGATTCGTTGCGGGAGTGAATGTGCGGTGAACAGCACACGCGTCGCGGTCGGCATGGTGGAGAGCCGGGCGCGAAGGTCCTTAGCGATGAAGTCGACGAACGCGGGCTCCGTCGCCCAACTCTTGATCTCGCTGACAGCGATTCCGTGTGGTGACGCGGCGACCGCCAGGCGATCGAGGTACTGGCCGACGGAGAATGCCGAGTAATGCGGCGCGAGCACCAGCCCGACGATGCGGCGGAAGCCTGCCGTGGCCAACTCCTCGACTGACTGCTCGATGAAGGGATCGGCGTGCTTCATCCCGAGAGCGACGTGGTAGTGGTCGGGCACAGCGTTGTCGAGGGCGGACTGCAATGCCCTGCGCTGCGCGTCGCTGCGTTCGGCCAACGGCGAAATTCCACCGATGGCGTCGTAGCGCGCAGTGAGTTCTGCTAACTGCTGATCGGTCGGTGCCTTGCCCCTGCGGATGTCGGTGTAGTACGGCAACAGGCCGGCGCGCGTGCGTGGTGTGCCGTAGCCCATCAACAGGACGGCGGTTCGGGACTCGTTCACTGCGCGGTGCGTTCCTGGACGCGATCGACGACGGCTTGCAGGATCGCAGGATCGGAGTTGGGTTGCACGCCGTGGCCGAGGTTGAAGATGTGCCCGGCGTGCTGTAGCCCACCGGAGTCGGAGTTGTCGGCCAACACTGCATCGACGCCTGCCAGCGCAGTCTCGACACCGGCCAGCACCAAAGCGGGATCGAGGTTGCCCTGTACCACCAGGTCTGCACCCATGCGACGCCGCGCATCGGCGATCGACGTTCGCCAGTCGAGACCCAGCACGCCCGGCCCAGCGGCATACATCGACTCGAGCAGGTGGTCACAGCCGATCCCGAAGTGAATGCCCGGTGTCGCAGGATGGCTGGTCGCCAGGGAGGCGAACACATCGGTGGAGTGGGGCAGCACGAACGTGTCGTAGTCGGCGCGGCTGAGCGCGCCGGCCCACGAATCGAACAACTGAAAGGCCCTGGCCCCGTGATCGAGTTGACTGCGGATCGATGCCGTCGCGTGTTGCGCCAACCGCTGCATGACCTCGTGCCACAACGCAGGATCGGCGTGCATCATCCGCTTGGTGTGCTCGTAGGTCCGGCTCGGGCGACCCTCGATCAGGTAGCTGGCCACCGTGAACGGCGCGCCGGCGAACGCCAGCAGCGGCACAGATGGCGGCAGTTCCGCTGACAGGATCTTGACCGCCTCGATCACGTACGGCGTGTCGATCTCGGGTTCGAAGGGCCTCAGTCGGGCCACATCCGCGGCATTGCGCAGCGGCGACTCGCACACCGGCCCGGTGCCCGGCGCGACATCGATGCCGAAGCCCACGGCGTGGGCAGGGACGACGATGTCGCTGTACAGCACGGCTGCGTCCACTCCGTACCGATGCACCGGTTGGAGGGTCAGTTCGGCGGCAAGATCGGGCTGCTTGATGGCATCGAGAATGCTGCCCTCGCCCCGCCTGGCTCGGTACTCGGGCAAGCTGCGCCCCGCCTGACGCATGAACCACACCGGGGTGTGAGTACCGCGATCGCCCTTGGCAGCCAGGAGGAATGGCGCTGTAGACATGCGGATCCAACGCTACCGCTAGCCTGTTGGCATGCCCGCTTCCGGAGAGCACCATCCTGCCTTCGAGGAGTATTGCGAGTGCATCTTCGAACTCGATGAAGACGACGTTGCGGTCATACAGGCCCGGATAGCCGAGCGATTGCAGGTCAGCCGCCCAGCCGTCAGCGAGATGATCCGTCGGCTCGAGACCGAGGGCCTCATCACAACCGATGGGGCCATTCGGCTCACGGAATCGGGCCAGGCGTTGGCTCAGCTGGTCGTGCGCAGACACCGTCTCGCCGAACGGTTCCTGACCGACATGTTGGGCCTGTCATGGGCAGAGGCACACCACGAGGCCGGCAAATGGGAACACGTCATGAGCGATGCGGTCGAACAAGCGATGGACCGTGTGCTCGGCAGCCCCACCACGTGCCCGCACGGCAACCCGATACCCGGATCGCTGTATCTCGAACCGATCCTCGTCCCGCTCGCCGACGTCGAGGTCGGTAAGTCGTTCACCATCAACCGCATTCCCGAAGAGCTGGAGTTCACTCCCGGCCTGCTCGATTTTCTCGAAGAAGCAAGCATCCTTCCAGGCCGCAGCGGACTGCTGACCGCAGCATCGCCCGACGGCACCATGACCATCGAGATCGAAGGACATCACGTGGGGCTCGGCTCGTTCGCCAGCGCCCGTATCCTGGTAATTGCGTGACGCCTGGGAGAACCCTGGCCCTCCTATTTGTCGTCTCGACGGCATCGTGCGCGGCCACCACCTACGACACGTCGATCAGCGTCGACCCGGCGGCGCCCACCACGACGGTGTTGCCGGTAGGAAGCGCTGTGGAACTGCTACCGCAGTTGGTCGCCGAGGCCGCGGGGCTGTCGACGCTGATCGTCGACAACGGCGACAAGATCGCCGCAGTCGAACGCATCGAGGCGTTGTGGGCGGCCGTAAGCGTCGAGGTAACCGGTACAGATCGCGCCATCGCGACCGACATCGCAGCTGAGATCGCCAAGGGCCGCGCCGCCGCCACATTCAACCGGCCGGCTGCTGCCGACAAGGTCTACCGCAACCTCACTGCGTTGGTAGAGGCGTACCTGACAATTGCATAGGTGCCGGCAACTCATCGGCATGCACGATCGTCAATCGACGGGTGCTACGGGTCAGGGCAACGTACAGCGCACGTAGACCTTGTTGCTCTTCGGCAACGATGCTCGCTGGCTCGACCACGACGACACCGTCGAGCTCGAGGCCCTTCACCACGCTGACCGGGACGACCGTGACGCCCATCTCCAGTCCCGTGCGAGTGGCCCTGCCGTGTTCGATGCCCGCCTGTTCGAGGGCCTGCGACACGGCTTCGACCATCGAGTCGGGTGCAACGACGGCGATGGTGCCGTCGGTGATCTCGGTCGTGAGGTTTCGGGTCGCCTCGGCAACGTCAGCGAGGAGGTCGTGGGGTGCCGAGCGCACGAACTCCGGGACATCGTCGCTCTGGCGCACGCTGGTCGGTGCCCGCAGAGTTGGCGTCGCCGCCAGCATCACCTCGTTGGCGAGGATCATGATCTGGGCCGGGATGCGGTAGCCGACGCTGAGCCCGATCACCCGCGACGGCTTCTGGTCGGGCAGGTAACGCAACACATCCGCCCAGTCGTCGGGGGCCAGGGCACCGGTGGCCTGGGCGATGTCGCCCACGACAGTCATGCTGCCGTTCAACGAACGTCGCGACACCATGCGCAGTTGCATGGGGGTGAGGTCTTGCACTTCGTCGACGACGATGTGGCCGTATGTGCGAATTTCCTCGTTGTCGTGCTGGCCAGGCCCATGGCCGAGCTGACCATTCGGCGGGAGGCCCTTGGACGGCTTCGAGCCGAGGTAGCTGCGAGCTTCATCGAGCAGCGCGACATCGTTCTCGGTCCAGCGCACCTGCCTGACATCGTGATGCCTGGGGCGGAACAGTGAGAGGTACTCGGCCTCGCCGAGGTGCTTGCTCGCAGCGAGCTTCAACAGTGCCTTGCTGCCGAACAGGTCGTGCAGGAGCTCGGCAGGCGACAGCAGTGGCCACATCCGCTCCAACGCCTCGCGGATGTCCGGCAGCGAACGCACGGCTTCCTTCACGTCGTGCGCGGTGACGGTGCCGTCGCGCCACGTAGCGGCCATCGCCGACCAGACCTCGCCCTCGACCCATCGGCGAGCAGCATTGTGCCTGCGGAAGCGTCGCTGGGCGCTGCGCACGATTCGCTGGGTTTCCTCGGCTCGCAGGCGCAGGTACCCGGTGCGGAAAGGCACGACGACATCGGCGCGCAGGGGACGCTCGCGATCGGTGACCGCCTGGTCGATCACGTCGGCCATGCGGATGTTGCCCTTGACGGTGGCGGCCAATGGCGAATCCGGTGTGTCGATGCCGTACCGGGCCCAGTCGACGTCGGGCACCAGATCGCCCAGCACAACCTGCTCGATTCCGGCCTCGCCCAACGATGGCAGCACCTGCTCGATGTAGCGCAGGAAGACCCGGTTGGGGCCGACGACCAGCACCCCTTGATCTTCCAGGGGGAAGCGGTATGTGTACAGCAGATAGGCGGCGCGGTGCAGCGCTACCACGGTCTTGCCGGTGCCTGGCCCGCCCTGCACCACCAGCACGCCGGCCTGTGGACTGCGGATGATCTCGTCCTGCTCGGCCTGGATCGTGGCGACGATGTCGCCGAGTTGGCCGGTGCGCCCGCGCTCCAACGCGGCGAGCAATGTGCTGTAGCCGCGCAGGCCGGAGTCCGGCCCGAGCCGGTTTTGTGTTTCGCCGCCAGACTCGGATTGGCCGGCCAGTCCGTCGTCGTGGCCGACGCCCAGGTGACCGTCGCCGAACAGCTCGTCCTCCAAGCCCAGCAACGTGCGGCCTTGCACGGCGAAGTGCCGCCGGCGGGCTAGGCCCATGGGCTCGCGGCCGGTGGCCCGGTAGAACGGCTCGGCCACGGGTGCGCGCCAGTCGACGACCACCGGCTCGCTCTCCTCGTCAGCGATCGCCAGCCGGCCGATGTGGAACGTCTCCAGACCATCGGGTGTCTCTGCCATGCGGTCGATGCGGCCGAAAACCAGCGCGGCATTGCCGAGGTCGAGCTGCGTCAGCCGGTTGACGACGGCCTCGTCGAACACATCGCGCTCGTAACGGGCCTGAAAGGTGCCTCCGAGGGTGCCTTCGTGGAGGTTGCGCATGCGCCAGGCCGCGTCGCGGCTGACCTCGAGACACCGGTAGGCGTGGTCGATGAAGTCCTGTTCGGCGGCAAGATCGGGGTGCTGCTGCGTCATGGGTCGTTCAACTCTATCGGCCGTTTTTCGACCCACCACCTCGCTCGCCTCACGACTGGCGAACGTCGTGTGACACCCCGCGCCTAACCTGACGCGATGGCCGATCATGCGGTGCTCGAGGCGTTCTCGCCGGCGGTGCGGGCCTGGTTCGCGGCGTCGTTTCCAGTGCCGACCACCCCGCAGATCGACGGTTGGCCGTCGATCCTCGGCGGCAGCCATACGTTGGTGTGCGCACCGACGGGCAGCGGAAAGACGTTGACGGCCTTCATGGCTTCGATCGATCGATTGTGCACGACCGAGGCACCAGACCCGAAGCGGCGCACCCGGGTGCTGTACATCTCGCCGCTTCGGGCCCTGGCCTTCGACATCGAGAAAAACCTTCGCGCTCCGCTGATGGGCATCGGCCTGGCGGCCGAGCGGCTAGGCGTGCCGTTTCATCAACCGACCGTCGCCATGCGCACCGGCGACACCTCGCCGAAGGATCGCCAGGCTCTGATTCGCCACCCGGTCGATCTGCTCATCACCACCCCCGAGAGCCTGTATCTCATGCTCACGTCGTCGGTTGCCGAAACGCTGGTCAACGTCGACACCGTGATCATCGACGAGATTCACGCCATGGCCACGACCAAGCGTGGCGCCCACCTCATGTTGTCGCTCGAACGACTCGAGGCCATCACGGCTCGTCCTCCACAGCGAATCGGCCTGTCGGCCACGCAGCGACCGCTCGAAGAGGTTGCCCACTTCCTCGGCGGACATGGTGCCGACGGCACCAGGCGCAGGGTCAACATCGTCGATGCCGGCATCCGCAAGCAGATGGAAGTCGATGTCGTCGTGCCCGTCGAGGAGATGGGCAACATCTGGGAGAGCGTGTATCCCGCGGTTCTTGCCCAGGTGCTGGCACATCGCAGCACCATCATCTTCTGCAATGCCAGGCGCCAGGCCGAGCGGTTGGCTGCCAACCTCAACGAACTCGCCGGCGACGAACTGGTCAAGGCTCACCACGGCTCGCTGGCCCGCGAGCAGCGAGTGGTCATCGAAGACGAACTGAAGCGTGGTGTGCTGCGCGGCATCGTGGCCACCAGTTCGCTCGAACTGGGCATCGACATGGGCGCCGTCGATCTCGTCATTCAGGTCGAGTCACCGGGCGCTGTGTCACGAGGCATGCAACGGGTCGGGCGGGCCGGCCACTCGGTCGGCGAGCCCAGTCGAGGCACGTTGTATCCCAAACACCGCGGCGATCTGCTGGAAGCTGCCGTGGTGGCTCAGCGCATGGTCACCGGCCAGATCGAGACCACCCGGTTCCTGCGCAACCCGCTCGACGTTCTGGCCCAACAGATCGTCGCTCATGTCGCGACGCATCCTGAATGTACGGTCGAATCCGTCGCCGCGCTCGCCCGACGTTGCGCCAACTTCGCCGAGCTCAGTGACGATCTGTTGTACAACGTGCTCGACCTGTTGTCGGGCCGGTATCCCAGTGACGAGTTCAACGAGTTGCGTCCGCGCATCGTCTGGGATCGCACCGCCGGCACATTGCGTGCGCGCGAGGGTTCGAAGCGATTGGCCGTCACCAGCGGCGGCACGATCCCCGACCGCGGGTTGTTCGGTGTGTTCCTGCCCGATGGCACACGCGTTGGCGAACTCGACGAGGAGATGGTGTACGAAAGTCGACCCGGCGAGACCTTCCTGTTGGGGGCCAGCACCTGGCGCATCGAAGACATCACGTTCGAGCGGGTCACCGTCACTCCGGCGCCAGGCGAGCAGGGCAAGATGCCGTTCTGGCACGGCGATCGCCCCGGCAGGCCGCTCGAGCTCGGCCGGGCGCTGGGGGCTTTCCAGCGCGAGATGCGGGGCCTGGACACCGGCTCGGCGATCGCCCGATTGATGGCCGACTACTGCCTCGACCGGTTTGCTGCAGGCAACGTGGTCAGCTATCTCGACGAGCAGGCGCAGGCCACCGGTGCGGTGCCCGACGATCGCACCGTGGTGATCGAACGCTTTCGCGACGAGATCGGCGACTGGCGGGTGTGCATCCTCACGCCGTTCGGCACTCCCGTGCATGCCCCGTGGGCAATGGCGATCGAACGGCGCATGATCGAGCTGTACGACATGCCGATCGAGACGATGTGGAGCGACGACGGCATCGTGTTGCGTTTGCCCGAGGCAGCCGACAGCGTTCCGCTGGCCGATCTCATCATCGATCCCGACGACATCGACGAACTGGTGGTCGGGGCCCTTCCACAGACATCACTGTTCGCGGCGCGCTTTCGCGAATGCGCGGCGCGTGCATTGCTGCTGCCGCGCCGGCGGCCCGATCGGCGTACGCCACTGTGGCAGCAGCGACAGCGTGCTGCGGATCTGTTGGCGGTCGCGTCCAAGTACCCGACGTTTCCGATTCTGTTGGAGACCTCTCGCGAGTGCCTGCAGGATGTGTTCGACCTGCCGGGTTTGCGCGACGTGCTCGGTCAACTTCGCAGCCGCGCTGTGCGCGTCGTCAGCGTCGACACGGCCAAGGCCTCGCCATTTGCGCAGAGCCTGCTGTTCAACTGGATAGCCGCATACATGTACGAAGGCGATGCTCCGCTGGCCGAGCGGCGTGCCGCAGCACTGTCACTCGACCGCGATCTGCTGCGCGATCTGCTGGGTGCCGAAGAGCTCCGCGAGCTGCTCGACCCCGCAGTCCTGGCCGACGTCGAGCTCGAGTTGCAGTGCGTGGCCGACGGTCGGCGGGCGCGCAGTGCCGACGAGCTGCACGATGTTCTACGCAAGGTCGGTGATCTCGCCGCCGTCGAGGTCGATCTGCGCTGCGATGGCCCGTCGGGACCATGGCTCGACGAGCTCACCCGAACGCGCCGGGCGATCGAGGTCCAACTCGGCGGCGAGGCGCGATTCGTCGCCGCAGAAGACGCGGCCAGGTATCGCGATGCCTTCGGTTGCAACATCCCCCTCGGCTTGCCGCTGGCCTTCACCGAACCCGTGGCCCATCCGCTCGAGTCACTGACCGCGCGCTACGCGCGCACCCACAGTCCGTTCACGGCGACCGATGTGGCGCACCGCTTTGCCTCGCCCGTCGAACGCATCGTCGGCGCCCTGGCGGCGCTCGAGGCTGCCGATCGAGTTGTCCACGGCGAGTTCCGCCCAGGTGGCGTCGGTCGCGAGTACTGCGACGTCGACGTGTTGCGCCAGCTGCGGCGTCGTTCGTTGGCCATGCTGCGCCGCGAGGTTGAGCCGGTCGAGCCCGAAGCGTATGCCCGTTTCATCCAGGCCTGGCACGGCATCCCCGGCGAGCGTCGCGGGCTCGATTCGTTGGTCGAGGCTTTGGCCCAGTTGCAGGGTGCCGCCCTCGTCGCGTCGACCCTCGAGACCGAGCTGCTCCCGGCCAGGCTGCGCAGCTACCGAGCAGCGGATCTCGACGAGTTGTGCACCACCGGCGACGTCATCTGGGTAGGCGGCGGCGCGATCGGTCCCACCGACGGGCGTGTGCGGCTGTACTTCGCCGATCAGTTCGCCACGATCGACGCCTCGCTCGAATCATCCGAGCCCCCGAGTGGGCCGCTGCACGATTCCATGCGCGCCCACCTGGCATCGCACGGCGCCAGCTTCTGGAATCAGTTGCGGGCTGCGTCCGACGAGGCAACCGATGTCGAGCTGCTCGCCGCGCTGTGGGATCTGGTGTGGGCGGGCGAAGTCGGCAACGACTCGTTGGCTCCATTGCGGGCGATGCTCGCGGGAGGAAAGCAGTCGCGGTCGTCGGCGGCACCTCGCGGGCGGCCCAGGCCCGGCCGATTGACTCGTATCGGCCCGCCTGCCGGTTCGGGTCGCTGGTCGCTGATCGCCCAGCAGCGTCAGCCGGTTCCCTCTCCCACTCAGGCAGCGCACGCTGCAGCATTGCAGCTGCTCGAACGGTATGGCGTCGTCACGCGCGAGGCAGTACTTGCCGAGGGTGTCAAAGGTGGCTACGCGGCCACGTACGGCGTGTTGAAGGTGCTCGAAGAACGCGGCCAGGTGCGCCGCGGCTACTTCGTCGCCGGTCTCGGCGCCGCGCAGTTCGCCCTTCCCGGTGCCGTCGACCGTTTGCGGTCAGCACGCGACGTTCCGGACGCTTCGCTGCACCCCGAGTTGCTACCCGCCGCGGTCACCCTGTCGGCTACCGATCCGGCCCAGCCGTACGGTGCCGCACTCGACTGGCCCCAGTCCGCCGGCCGCCCGAGCCGCACCGCAGGCGCGATGGTGGTGTTGCGCAACGGGGTGCCGTTGGTGTGGTTCGACCGACGTTCGTCGCATCTCGTCACGTTTCCGGCCTCGATCGACTGCAGTTGGGCCGAGGCTCTGGCCACGTTGGTCAAAGACGGCAGGCAGCGTTCGATCGAGGTCCGCAAGGTCAACGGCGCGCCAATCGACCGCCAGGGCGTCGAGTCGGTGTCGTTGCTGGCGGCAGGCTTTGCCGAGGGCT
>JANOCR010000123.1:0-5120 GCA_031412355.1 Ilumatobacteraceae bacterium
GGGCTAGCAGAGTCTGGAAATGATGCCAACCGAACTGGCACCTACCGTCGCCGAGGACAGCACCCTGCCGCTGTTCGCCGTACCTGCCGAGATCCGGCATTGGGGCGCGCGCGTGCGACTGGCTGATCGCAGCGCTGTGCGGGCAACATCGATGCTGGCCGTCACCGCGGCGGCGTACGTCGCGTTCGTCGCGTTCGGCCAATCGGTTGATCGGTGGTGGGGCTGGGTCATCACCTGGATCGGGCTCGTGATGTGCATGATGCGCATCGACGCCGTGCATCACGAGGCGGTGCACCGAAGCCTCTACCAGCACCGTTGGCCGAACGATCTGATCGCTGGTTTCACGGGCGCGTTCGAGGGATTCCACGGCCCGACATATCGCTGCTTCCATCTCGCCCATCACGCCCTCACCCGTCGCGACAACGAGCTGACCGACCCTGAGGCGTTCTACGACGAGGTGCTCACCCGCCCGTTCACCATCGGGCCGCTGCATGTTCGGGCCCGTGCGGTGTACGTGATCGGCCTGCTGATCGGTGGTGTCTCGTTCGCGCTGCAACTGATCGTGGGTGCCATCTGCACGCTGGTCGGCCGGCCACCCGCGTACGTCGGCGCAGGATCGCTCGAACGACACATTCGCCGTTGGGGATGGCTGCCGTTCACCCTGTGGGGAGGCGCGAGTTCAGTCGCGATCATCACAGGGCACGGCAGCGAACTGCTGTATTGGTGGTTGGTGCCCATGCTGTTGTTCCTGTGCGGCCCGTACACGTTCTTCGCCCTCCCCGAGCACTATGCCGCGCCGCACAATGATCCGATGGTCACCGCGACGGGCTCGGTGCGATCGACGCCGTTCTACCGATGGCTCACACTCGACGGCAACTTCCACCTCGCCCACCACGTCTTCCCGACCGCGTCGTGGTGGCGGCTCGCCGACGCCGATGCACAGCTCCGCAGTGTCACCACACTTCGCCACCGCGGATACATGTGCTTCCACAGCGATGTCTGGCACGACCTCGCGCCTAGTAGTGGGTCTGGCAATGAGGCAGCGGCGAGGTAAGGAAGAACACGTCGGCTCTGCGAAGCGCTTCACTGTTGCGTGCCTCGACACGTCGACCGGCGACCAAGGTCGATGGGCGTACTCCGCCGAGCAGCAGTGGACCAACAGCTGAGTGATCCATCACCAGATCGGGGCGGCTGCGGACCTTGCGGCAGGTGGCACCATCCGGGCCGCCGTCGATCGCCCAGCGGCCCCCGTCGACTTCGACTACCAAGCGGTCGTTCGTGCTGTACGTGCGCGCCGCCATGCACGTGGCCACGTCGCGCACATTGGCCCACACGGAATCGTTCACCGTTGTGGTCTGCAAGGCCCGAGGATTGGTCAGGAGGTAGGGCAGAGGATCATCCATCGGGAGCTGACGCGAGATGAGCTCTCCAACCAGGTCGACCCCCAGCAATGTGTGCCACAGCGCGGCGTGCGCATCGCCCGTGATGGCGATCAGTTCAACTATGCGTAATCTGTGCGCGGGGCTGCCTTCGTTCCAATGTTCCTCGACTCGATAAGTCGCGTATCCGTCGCGGTGGGCCAGGTGCAGCGCTGGACTGAATGTGCCCTGCGGCTTCGCCTGCGCGTCGAGCAGATAGCGTTGCCAGGCTTCGGGACGATCCACCTCGCCGGCACGCTGCCGATGGAATCGTGACCAGACATCGGAGACGTGAGCCAGTGCAGCCTCGCCCTCGACGTAGCGAACGGTGCCAGGCCTGGGCTGGAGCTCGCGACGGAGCTGGACCAACCGTCGATCGATCGAGGTAACCCTCTCGTGAGTGGCGACGCCGAATCCGTATCGCTCGTAGATCCCGCCCTCGCTGGCCACGAGCATGGCGACGGGCTCGCCACGGTTATCGACATCGGCGAGTGTTCTCGCCATCAACTGTGTCAACAGGCCCTGGCGGCGATGCGTCGCCGCGGTCGACACCCATGTGAGCGCGCCCATCGGTAGTTGACCGCCTCCAGGCACTGTCACCTGCAGCGTGTAGGCGCCGACGATGGCGACGATCTCCTTGCCGTCGAACGCCAACTCGAATCTGCTCATGTCGTGGATCGAGAGGCCCTTGTCGATCTGCTCGGGTGTGTGCGTCACCCCGAAGGCGCGGCCGTCGGCGTAGCAGACTGCCGGCCAGTCGCTGTCGGTTGCAGTTCGGAATGTGATCGACATCGGGCGATTCTGGCCCCTCGACCCGCGCACGAGCCAGTAATTTCCAGGCATGACCACATTTGTTCCCGAGCGAGTTGTCGCCGACCTCCGTGCCCTGGCTGATCACACCGGAGGGCCGGACGGCAGTCGACGGCTGGCCTGGACGCCCGAGTGGTTGCAAGCGCGAGCGATGCTCCGCGAATCGCTGACCACGTTGCCCGTCGAGGTCGACGAAGACGAGGCCGGCAACCTGTGGGCCGTGCTGCGCGGCGACAGCGACGACACGTTGGTTGTCGGCAGTCACCTCGACAGCGTGCCGAAGGGTGGATGGCTCGACGGCGCGCTCGGCGTGATGTCTGGACTGGAGCTACTGCGATCGCTGGCCGCGGATGGCACGCCTCCCGTCACCGTCGCCCTGGTGGACTGGGCCGACGAGGAGGGTGCCCGGTTCAGCCGCAGCCTGTTCGGCTCGGCGGCCAGCGTCGGCACGCTCGACATCGATGTGTTGCGCGGTCTGACCGACAAGGAGGGCAACAAGTTGCCGGAGGTTCTCGCCGCGCATGGTGTCGACATCGACAACCTCGACGGCGCCCGAACCCGGATGGCCGACGTCAAGGCTTATGTCGAGGTGCACATCGAACAGGGGCCGGTGCTCGAAGCAATGGGTCGAGGCATCTGCACCGTGACTGGCACGAAGGGAATCGAGCGTGAGCGGTTGATCTTCCGCGGGCAAGCAGCACATGCCGGAACGATGCCGATGGAGATGCGCCGCGACAGCTTCCGCGCCGCAGCACGCTTCGCCCTCGAGATCGCCGAGATCGGTCGACGCCACGAGGGCGTCACGACCGTCGGCGTCGCCCAGTGCTGGCCGGGCGTCGTCACAGCGGTGGCCGGCGAGACTCGCCTGGCCATGGACATGCGACACATCGACGCGGATGCCCTACAGACGATGTTCACCGAGGCGCACGACGCGGCCGACCGTGCTGCGGCAGAGGAAGGGTGCACGATCGAGTGGGAGCACATCTTCCGCATCCCGCCCATGCCGTTTCATCCGGCGCTGCTCGATGCGGCGCGCCAGAGCGTGCTCGAGGTGGAGGGACACGACGTCGAACTGCCGAGCGGCGCATTGCACGACGCCAGCGAGATGGCGCGCGAGGTCCCGACCGTAATGATCTTCTCGTCGTCGACGAACGGCCTCAGTCACACCAAGGAAGAAGACACACCCGTCGACCATCTACACATGGCCGCCGACGCATTCAACCGAACGTGTCGACGGACCATCGACCTCATCGCCGCCGGCGCCCTGTAGCTCGTCGGCTCAACCCTGATCGCGCCGGGTGATGATGGCTGCGGTCACGGCCTTGCCGTCGGCCCTGCCCTGGCTGAGTTTCATCACCGCGCCGACCAGCGCACCCATCGCCTTGCCTTCGCCCGCACAGAACTTCGTCCAGGCCTCGGCGTTCTCGGCGATCGCCTGATCGACGAGCGGCCCCAGCGCGCCGGCGCCCATTGCTTCGAAGCCCTTCGCTGCAGCAATCGCCTCGGCGTCGCCACCACCATTGGCAATCAGTTCGGCGACGACTGTTTTGGCTTGCGTGGCGGTCAGCAGCCCGCCGACTTCCAACGTGGTCAACCTGGCGAGATCAGCCGCCGGAACCGACGGAAAATCGGCCCACGCCTCTTTCACGTGCACCAGCGCACGGGCAACGTCGCCGCCGGCCGCGCCTACCGCCAGCACGAACTCGTCCTGGCCACGCTCGACCACCACCATCGCCGCCTCACTGTCGGGGGCGACGCCGGTGGCCTCGGCCAATCGGGCCCGCCGGGCCGCCGGCAACATGGGCAGTGCGGCGCGAACGGCCGCGATCCACTCCTGACTGGGAGCAAGCGGCACGAGATCCGGCTCGAGGAAGTACCGGTAGTCATCGGCGTCCTCCTTGCTGCGCAACGTGTGTGTTCGGCCGTCGCCCTCGTCCCAGTGGCGGGTCTCCTGACGAACAAGATCGCCACTCTCCAGGAGGTCGATCTGGCGGCGGGCTTCGTACTCGATTGCCCGCCCGATCGAACGCACGCTGTTGACGTTCTTGATCTCGCATCGTGTGCCGAGTGGAGTGCCGGGTTGGTGCACGCTGACATTGGCGTCGACGCGCATGCTGCCTTCTTCCATCTTGGCGTCGGAAGCTCCGACCGCTAGCAGGATGCCGCGCAGTTCGGTGACGTACTGGCGAGCCTGTTCGGCCGTACGAATGTCGGGGCGGCTGACGATCTCGACCAGCGGCACGCCTGCACGGTTGAAGTCGATGAGCGAATAGTCACTGCCGTGGATGCGTCCGCCTGCACCACCGAAGTGCGTGCTCTTTCCCGTGTCTTCTTCCAGGTGGGCACGCTCGATGCCGATGCGGGTGCCATCGGGCAGTGCGAGGAAACCGTCGACGTTCAGCGGCTGGTCGTACTGGCTGATCTGATACGCCTTCGGCATGTCGGGGTAGAAGTAGTTCTTGCGGTGGAACGTGCACTGCTGGATGGTGCAGTTCAGCGCCAGACCGATGCGCATGGCCAGTTCGACTGCGTGGCGGTTCAGCACCGGCAACGCACCCGGCAGACCCAGCGTCACGGGGTCGATGTTGGTGTTGGGCTCGTCGCCGAAGCGGTTCGGGCTTGCCGAGAACAGCTTCGTCGCCGTGGCCAGTTCGACGTGCACCTCGAGGCCGACGACGAGTTGCCAATCACCGGGCAGACCGTCGCGCGTGCTCATGCAACTGCCCGTTCGAGTGCTGCGGCCGCTCGGAACATCTGCGGTTCGCACAGTGTGCCCGCCAAGACCTGCACGCCGACAGGAAGATCATCGGCACCCGTACCGAACGGCACACTCATGCCCGGATGACCCGACAGGTTCGCGGGGATGGTGTACACGTCGCACAGGTACATCGC
>JANOCR010000124.1:0-26501 GCA_031412355.1 Ilumatobacteraceae bacterium
CGCGCGCGTGTCTGCCACGCCGTTGGGATCGGTCGCCTTCACGCGGAACAGCACGACACCGGGTGAACCACCGAGCATCCCGACAGACGCCGAACTCTCCCGGATGAAGGGCTTGCTGACATCGCCGGCTGTGGTCGACTCCGCGTAATAGACGGTGTACGAGGCTTCCTCGATCAGCATCTGTGTACCGGTGTTCGCGAGCGGAGCCGGGTCGAGATCACTGAACTGTCCAGGAAATACAACGAGCCTCTGTTTGGAGGCGTTTCCACTCACCGTCTGGAAGGCGGTCGGGAAAACGGCCGTCGCCGGCTGTTGAGTCCGCTCGGTACTGCTGCGATCGGACGTAGCTCGCGCCATCTGCGGGAGCACGCCCGACACGAGATCGGTCTGCATCGTCTCGAGGATGGCTCCTCGAGCGGTATAGCCCTGGACTGTCGAGGTGACGTCAAAGCTCGTCCTCGGTTGAATCGGATATCCGTTGACTACGAGCGTTTCACCGCTGACGGTGTAGGCGGTACGCCCCTCGGTGACGCGCGGTGTGAGGTTGAACGACGTGTTGGCAACCGATGCCGACGCTGGCCTTGCGCTCGAGCCGGCAACCGGAGTCAACCCCGTCGACGCGGCAGGCGCTGCTGCCGCCGCCGCAACGAGACTCTGCGAAGCTGGAGCCGTACCGGTCGATGCGAGATGGAACATGGGGATGCCGTAGAACACGACCTGCTGCAACGACTTCTCGTCGTACGAGGCGTAGACGCCCTGGGTCGCGAAGTACTCCTGTTTGGCCTTCAGCAAGGCATCGCCGGCGTTCGTTGTGGTTGGGTCGACGAGGTACTTGGCGTACAACGCCATCAGCCGCTCGGTGAGGCCGACATCGCCTACCGAGCCGTAGCCGAATCCTGTGCTGGCCACCCACACTGCCGACTTGCGCGACGCGAACGCCTGCGCCCAGTCCTGGGGAGTGCCCGTTGGTGACCCACTGAGCAACGGGTACGTCGCGTTGTCGGTCGCGTAGGAGTCGGGCACGCTCATTCCGCCATGACAACCGGCGCTGAACAGGACCGAACCGGCGAGAATCCCACCTGGTAGGTCGAGCGACGAGCCGCCCGGAACGAGGTCGAGCAGATCGGGTGTCTGCGTGATGTCGCCTTTCGACGACAGCAGCTGGTACTGCGAGAAGTGAGCGTTCAAGGAAGCCATGCCAGGATTCGCGGCGAGCGCCGACTGGACATCTGCCGCATCCCACGCCGTCGTGCCGGGGGTTCCAGGCGCATCGTTGAGCACCGCCGTGGCTATGCCAGCGTCTGCGAGTGTGGTCCGCACGCTCTCGGAACCGTCTGCGAGGAAGTCATAGCCGGTCACCAGTGCGCTCGACGGTGACAGCGTGCCCGCGTTGGTCAAGAACTCGTTGATCTGACCTTGTATGTCGGCATCACTTTCGACGAGACGACCGATGGCCAGGTCTGGCACGTAGAAGCTCCGGTCGAGCCAGGCGATCGGATCAAGCGAGACGTACGGATCATCAGAGAGGAAGTAACGACTGCGGTGCGACGCCGAGACGGGGTTGTCGGTCCCGACGGCGTCACTGTGGTCGATCTCGTTCGACAACGTCGTGGTGTCGGGCAAACGGTAGAACGGAAGCTTGTCGTCGCCGCCGACAAGGACGATCGACGACAGGCTGCTGAGCGCGCCCGATTTCTGCGCTTTGATCGCGTTGGCGATTGCCTGGACCGTTGCATTGGCGGCAACCGGCGCGCAGTCGAATTGCGAACCTGTCTGTGGTACCGCCCAATTGTCGGACGGGCCCGGGGTCACCGGGAGGAGCCACGACCCCGAGGCCTTCGCCAGGCTGAACAACGTCGGCGATGCAACATCGCCAGTGGCCCCGAGCAATGAGGGGCTGGTAGTGAGGGTGTTGTAGACGATGAGGCCACTGGGCGCGAGGACTCCGCTGACCGGTACGGTGGCACCGATCGTGCCGGAGAACGTTTTGGCCGGGCACGCCGCGATTCCCGACGGTGTCGCCAACACGCGAAGCGCGTAATCGCCCGACGACGTTCCGTAGGCGCTGACCTGGATTCGGTACGAAGTACTTGCGGTGCTTGATGCTTCGACGATCGATTGCATCTCATCGACCGCGCCGCGATTTGCAGACACGGCCCGTAGAAGCGGGTTGGTGGTGTCGGTCGGAACCGTGGGAACGTCCTGCAACGTCTCGGGCGCAAGAATGTCGACGCTGTTGGCCCCCGGATCGCTGACCGGTTGGTTGCTGGATGCCAGCACCGGAGAAGACCGCAGTGCCGGTGACGACTTCAGGGCGGGAGCCGCGCTGGGAGCGTAGAGCGCAAGGTCGCCATCGAGGCCCGGGGTGATCGCGCTCAACCGGACTGACAACCACGAACCGACCTGTGTGCTCGGCAGTGTGACGTCGTACGCGTCTGCGCCACCTTGTGGCATGGTGCCGAAGTAGAACGTGTCGGGGACGACCGCCGGCACGGTGCCGGCCGGCCACGGGTCGGTGACGGCGGGACCTGCGGTTGACGCCGTCAGAGTCGTCGCCCCGGACGTGAACGACAATGCGATCGGGCTGGTCGTGCCGCTCTGCTGCCCGGGTGGTCCGGTGATGAGGCCCTTCGGTGCCGCGTACAGGTTCAGTTGAACAAGTCCGAGGGTCGAGCCTGATGCCTGGAACGTGACCACCTGTGGTGTCCCGCCAATGGCCGTCGGCGACACCGCGGTGCACGTGCCGGCGACACAGGCGGTGGCACCTGCTGCCACGTCGTACACGAAACCTGTAGGAAGTGTGATGGCGACGGTTGCGGTGGCGGTCGCCGCGCCGAGGCCGTACTGCGCAGTGATCGGCAGGCGCTCGCCCAGTGCGTACTGCGCGAGGTTCAGTTTCCCGATCGGCATGTCTTCCCAAGGAAAGTCGAGCGGGGTGATGATTGCAGCGAGGCAATCGCCCAGTGTCACCGACGTCGCGCACAACGGCTCGTGGTCGGCAACACCGTCGCCGTCATAATCGCCATTGAGCAGATACGCGAGCGGCGCCTTCGGTTCGGCATGGGCGGCGAGTCGTGGCGCGAGCAGGCTCATCTGAATGTCCCAGACGGGGACGATGCTCGACGGCACGCCATACAACGCGAGTTCGAACAGCGTCGCATCGGGATACACGTTGCCGGTGGCAGGGTTGCGAACGAGGCATTGTCCACCGGTGTACGGCGACGACAGCGCACACCAATCGATTGACTGCGTCGCCGACGCGGAAAGGTCGTCGAGCGTCGCGTTGACGATGAGCAGCGACAGCACGCTGAGCCGGCCGATCATCACGCCAGTCGAGTCCAACTGGAACAATGTTGCATTTGCAATGAGGCTGGTTCCACCGGGGTAGTCGATCGTGGCGTCGCCGTTGGTGTCGACGGCGGCCTGGATGAGAGTGGCGACCATGTCGAACGTCACGCTGTTCAGCGGCCACCCCTCGTAGGCAGTGCCGGCGAGCACACGTGACCAAGTGACGGCGTCGCCACTGGCATCCTGCACGTCGATGACGAGCGCGGACAGTGGAGTGTCGAACGGCGACGAAGCCACCGCGCTGGATCGCAGAACAGGCGACGACCGCAGGACCGGCGACGACCGCAGCACGGGCGACGACCTCAATGCAGGACTCGATCTCAATGCCGGGCTCGAACGCAACGGTGGGCTCGACCTCAACGCTGGGCTCGACCTCAATGCCGGGCTCGACCTCAGAGCTGGGCTCGACCTCAGAGCTGGGCTCGACTTGAGGACGGGGCTGCCGGCCAGTTGTTGATAGAGCTGGGTCAGCACGGCGGGGTCCGTGACGTTGAGCGTGCTGATCGGGATGTCGGCCAAGGCGACTCCGCGAGCGCCGTTGACCGACGTCTTTGCCTTCGTCACCGAGACGTTCGCGACGCCGTCCTGGCAGAACCACACGAAGCTGATATCGAGGAGCTTGCCGCCCTTTGCGGGCGCGGAAAGCGCCGTGTCTCCGGAGATGTTTGCGTACTTGTACACGTTCGCCGACGAGCCGCCGAAGACGATCACGGTGTCGAGGGGGAACGTCGATGTCCAGCTGAAGGATTTGTTGTTGTTGGGTGCGATGGTGACTGTTCCGCCGGCGGCACCGGGCAACGGGTACGTACCTGCGATCGGACCGGGTGTCACCTTGTACGCGTACGGCAATGCCGGCGAAAGGTCTGAGCAACTGATGTTGCTGTTGACGACGCTGGGAGCAACGGACGCGGCACTGGTGGTCGTCGGCATCGTGCCACCTGCAATGACAACTGGCGTGACAAGCAGTCCGATGACTGCGAGCAGTTGGGCGCGCCGACCCAAACGCAGTGGGTTCATACTCAGCATCGTTCCTCGAATCCGTTCCCCGCGTTCGCCGACCGACGACACCGCGAACACCAAGCTTTCACGGTGGTCCATGCCCTGGTCAACGCGAAAGCGCAATCAGCGGCAATAATCTCGGTATGTCGCCATCGATAGCGCCCTTCGTGCCGAGACTGCTACGCAGCGTGCCAGATCAGAGTGCGTGGCAAGCGACAGGCACTGTGGTGTTCGCCGACATCTCCGGTTTCACGCGCCTCTCCGAGCAGCTCGCGGAACTCGGGAGGGCGGGAGCCGAGGAGCTCACTCGCATCCTCAACGGCACGTTCGACGCGCTGCTGGGCGTCGCTCACTCCGAGGGGGGCGATCTCGTCAAGTTCGGCGGCGATGCGCTGTTCCTGTTCTTCGAAGGCGACCTTCATGCCGAGCGAGCGTGTCGCGCCGCGCATCGCATGCGGGGTTCATTGAAGGCCCGGGGTGCGGTCGTGACGGACCGTGGCCGAGTCGTGCTACGGATCTCGATGGGGGTCCACAGTGGTGCATTTCTGTTCGTGCTCGCCGGGCGCGGACAACGCGAGTTGTTCGTGGCGGGCGAGCACGCAACCAAGGTGGCCGCGATGGAATCAGCTGCGAACGCGGGTGAGATCATGATGAGCCAGGCCACTGCGTTGTTGGTTCCTCCCACATGGCTCGGCAGTTCTTCGGGTGCAGGCCACCTCCTGCGTCGCGTCAGTGGAGAGCCGGCCGTCTTTACCACTGCGGATGGCCTTGACATCGCGGACGAGCCACTGACGGAATTTGTTCCGCGTGCGGTTCGACGGAGGTTGCTCGGCAACGACCACGGAGCAGAGCACCGACATGTGACCATCGGGTTCGTTCACGCTGGCGGCGTCGACGACCTCCTGCGTGCTTCTGGACCTGACATGGTCGCTGACCGCCTCAACGGTCTGGTAGCCGTCGCCCTCGATCTCGCCGACCGCCACGAGGTGTGCCTGCTCGCATCCGACGCCACCGGCGACGGTGTCAAGATCATTCTCACCGCCGGTGCGCCCGACGCCGTCGAAGACGGCGAGGGACGCATGCTCGCCGTGGGACGAGCGCTTCTCGACACCGACCTGGGGCTGCCTGTGCGTATCGGGGTCAACACGGGTCATGTCTTCGCCGGCGAGGTCGGTGCACCTTGGCGTCGGGTTTACACGGTGATGGGCGACGCGGTAAACCTCGCGGCCCGCCTCATGGCGAAGGCGGAGCCCGGACAACTCGTCGCCAGCCGAACGACGATCGAGCGATCATCGACACCCTTCGAGACAACTCCGCTCGAACCGTTCTTGGTGAAGGGAAAGCGTCACCCGCAGCTCGCAGAAGCCGTCGGTCGTCGAATGGTCGGGCGCGGGCGGTCGCACATCACAGACACCGCTTTCGTAGGTCGCGCCGAGGAGCTTGCCTCGCTTCGTGGTCACCTCTCGCGTGCGCTCGCGGGAGATGGTTCGTGCGTCGCAATCGAAGGCGAGCCGGGCATCGGCAAATCGCGTCTCGTGCACGAGATTCTGCGCTCGGGAGGCGCAACGCGAGTTGTCCGGGTCGCCTGCGAGCCATTCGCTGTCGACCGTCCATACTTTGTCGCCCGGTTGGCCCTACGCACCGCACTTGGGATAGGACTCGATGTAAGCGCTTCCGAGGCGGGGGCGCTGCTTTCGAACTGGCTCGAGAAGCACGCACCCGACTGGGTGCCGTTCGCCCCGCTGCTCGCCGCAACGATTGACGCCGACGTGCCTGCATCCGAGGCCGTTGACGATCTCGGCGCCGCCTACCGCGTCGGTGTACTGCGCGACGCTGCATCAGCGGTTCTGCACTGTGCGTTTTCTGATCCGTTGATGCTGGTCGTCGAAGACGCGATGTGGATGGACGAGGCGTCGGCACAACTGCTCGCACGCGCGTTGCAAGGCATCGATCAACGACCGTGGTTGGTGATCCTTACAACCAGAGATCGCGCAAAGGGCCTCGGTGCGCACTTGGGTTTCGATGTCAGCGCGATCGAGCTTGCCCCACTCGACGGCGGTCTCGCCGAGCACCTCGCAGCCGCCCTGACGGACGACGCGGAAATCGGTCAGGGCGAGCTCCAAGAGCTGTGTGCAAGGGCAAACGGCAACCCCTTGTTCTTGCTCGAACTCGCTCGCGCTCGACGCGAACTCGGATCCATCGATGCGATCCCTGTCGAACTCGAGGATCTCCTGGCAGCGCGCATCGACCGACTGGACCCCGCCGACCGCAGGCTGCTCCGTCACGCTGCGGTGCTCGGCGATCGCTTCTCGCCAGCGCTGTTTCATCGAACTCTCGCCGAGGTTGTGGGTGCAGCGCCGGACTGGAGCCGCCTGGTGGAATTCATCGTCGAAGACCAGGGCGACCTGCGTTTCGGTCACGACCTTGTTCGCCGCGTCGCGTATCAGGGCCTGCCCTTCGCTCACCGACGCGAACTGCATCTCCACGTGGGTCAAGCCCTTGTCCCCGACGGCGAGCCCGACGATGCATTGCTCGGCTTGCTGGCATTTCATTTCGACGGTTCGGGCGACAGTGAGATGGCGTGGCGCTACAACCTCCAGGCCGGCCAGCGGGCGTCAGAAAACTACGCCACGGTTGAGGCAACTTCGTTCTACGGTCGGGCGATTGCCAACGCCCGCACGGGCAACGCTGGCGTGGGGCGCGACGAACTGGCCGCGACGTACGAGGCGATGGCCGACGTCGCTCTGTTGGCCGGTCGCTACGACGTTGCTCGCGAAGGACTGCGTCGGGCGCGCAAGTTGATCGGCGTCGAAGCGCAGGTATTGGCGAGGTTGTGCCGTAAGGAAGGAACGCTTCGCGAGAAACTTGGCAAACACTCTGCGGCCATCACCTGGTACCGGCGCGGGCTCGCGTCACTGGCACTCGTTCCGGACGACCCGGTAATCGCGATGGAGCGATCGCGGCTCAGTGTTGCGTGTGCGAGCACACAGATCTGGCGCCAGCGGTATCGGGCATCCGCCGACTGGTGCCGACGGGCATTGCCCGACGCGTTGGCCACCGACGATCGGGCCACAGAGGCGCACGCCTACTACCTTCTCGACTGGGCGCTGACGGAGCTGGGCGACGGTGAGTCTCTCGACTATCGCAATCTCGCTCAGCCGATATACGAGGAGCTTGGCGACTTCGCGGGGCTGGCGTCGGTGCTCAACAACCGTGGCGTCGACGCACTCGTCGCCGGCCGATGGGACGAGGCATGCGCCTACTTCGAGGAGAGCCTCACCGCCCGCCGTCGCGCCGGCGACGTCGTCGGAATGGCACAGTGCGCGCACAATCTCTCGGAGGTCCGCACCGAGCAAGGCCGCTTCGAAGAGGCCGAAAGGCTGCTGCGAGAAGCGCGGCGGATCTGGCGCGCGAGCGGATTCGCGATGGGTGTCGCGGCCGCAACGAACACTTTGGGTCGCACGCTGGCGAGAACGGGTCGCACCGCCGAAGGCATCGAGTTCCTACGCGATGCTTGCGTCCGTTTCGAAGGACTTGCGCATGGACCGTTCCTGGCAGAGACCGAGACACGGCTTGCCGAGGCTCTGGTGTTCGGCGGACGACTCGCCGAGGCGACCGAGCGGCTGGAGAGCCTGGGTGATCGTGCCATTGAGGGAGGTCCGCCGGTTGCCGCGCTCGCGTGCCGCATGCGGGGAACGGTGGCGGCAATGTCGGGCGACACGATGTTGGCCAGAGCCCTGTTACACCAGGCACGAGAGATCGCCGACAAAGGTGGAGTGGAGTGGGAGTCCGCCTTGTGCGCGTTGGAGCTGGCGAGGCTGTCGGACACCGAACCCGGCGAACGCGAGCACCTGAGCGCACAAGCCGAAGTCGTCCTCGACCGTATGGGAATTGACGGCGCGCTGGTCCTGCCGCCCGTTGGAGATTCCGACCGTCAAACGGCGGAACCGACTCTCATGGACTCGATCGACAGCGAGCCGCTGTGCGGTTGCTAGGTTGACACGCTGCGATTGCCAGGGGGGTACGTTCGCGACCGTGGAACGCAAGCGGTTCGGGTTGGAGCGGTAGTGGTGGCTTCGAGGGATGTGTGGATCGCTCGGTCACGTGCTGAACTGCTCGCTGGGGTGCAGTCGCGAGTGGTGGTCGATCCTGGTGACGCCCGTTCGGGGTCGGTGTTCGAACGGGTGACGATTGACGGTGAGCGATATTTTGCCAAGACGCTCGGCTACCAAACGGACTGGATCATGCGAATCACGGGCGATCGTGATTTGCGAACGTTGAAGATCTGGCGTGCCGGGATCATGCGCGACGTGCCGCCGGAGATCGACCACACCGTGGTCGGGATGGCGGCTGACGGCGAGGGCGAGGATGCGCTGCTGACGATCTTGATGCGCGATGTCGCAGGGCAGTTGTTCGAGGAGGGCGACGCGACGATCTCGCTCAAAGACCATCTAGGTCTCGTCGATGGTCTGGCTGCGCTTTCGGCCCGCTATTGGGACTGGACCGACCGCATTGGCCTCACGACGCTCGAGGAGCGTCTGCGGTTCTTCGCGCTCGACAACATCGCCGCAGAGGCCGCTGCCGCTGACCCGCCGGTGCCGATTCGGGTCGCGGTCCAGGGATGGCAGCGGCTCGGCGAGCGAGCCCCTGGGTTGTGGGAGTTGGTGAGCGCGATCCACGCCGCGCCCGCCGCGCTCGCAGACGCGATGCGTTCCACACCCGCGACGTTCTTGCAGGGCGATTGGAAGATGGGCAACCTGGGTCGTCATCGGGATGGCCGCACGATCCTGCTCGATTGGGCGTATCCGGGATCGGGGCCGGTGTGCTGGGATCTCGCCTGGTATCTAGCGTTGAACCGGGCGCGTCTGCCGACCGATAAGGAAGCCACGATCGAGGCGCTTCGCGGTGCACTCGAGCGGCGGGGCGTCTCGACGACTGGCTGGTTCGACCTGCAACGTGACCTGTGCTTGCTTGGCATGGCCGCGTGTTTCGGGTGGGAGAAGGCGATGGGCGACGACGATGAACTGCACTGGTGGGAGGAACACGCCGCCTGCGGCGCCCGTCACCTCGCCGACGCGTACCCGCGGCTACACGGGTGAACCAGGACCACTACCGCGGTGCGGCCAGGGGCTGGGCGCAGGGCGCGACGCTCGTGTACGCGCCGATTGCGGCTCTCCTCATCGCACGCACGCCAATCCCGTTGACGGGTGCCCGGGTGCTCGACGTGGGTGCAGGCACTGGCGTGTGCGAAGCACCGCTACGCGTTGCTGGCACGGCCACGGTCGTAGCAGCGGACCTGTCGCACGACATGCTCGCCTGGAACCACGCCGCCCGGCCGCCCGCAGTCGTCGCCGACGTGATGCACCTGCCGTTCCCCGGTGCAGTCTTCGACGCGGTGGTCGCATCGTTTGTGCTCAATCACCTCATCGACCCCCTAGGCGGGTTGGCGGAGCTCGCACGCGTAGCACGGCCCGGCGGTGCGGTGCTCGCTACCGTCTACGCGAACAGTTCGCACAGCGAAAACCGTGACACCGTCGATGGGATAGCTCGAACTCACGGGTGGGTTGCACCCAATTGGTACGCAGAACTCAAAGCGACGGCGACGCCGCTGCTCGGCGCTTCCACTCTCATGGAGGCTGCAGCCGCGACCACGCCCCTGTTCGACATCAAGGTCGACGAAGAACCCGTCGACGTCGGCATCACCGAACCCCAAGCCCTGGTCGACTACCGCTTCGGACAGGCACAGTTCGCCGAATGGCTCGCCGAGCTCAGCCTCGACGAACGCGCCGCCGTCCGCACCACGGCAATACACGCGATCCAAAGCGCGATGGAACCCTACCGACCCCGCGTCGTCTTCCTCGCCGCGCGCACCGCGCCCCGACAATAGAACAATGACGCGATCGCCCCTCGCCGATGGCTTCGACTCTCACACCGCGACGATGTCGATCAAGTGCTCGATGCCGACAAGGTCTGCGGGGTAGCGGGTGTAGAGGCGGGCGCCGTGGGCGTGGGCCGTCGGACCAGGTGAGTGGCAGCTCGCGGATGTTTCCTATTGACGAACGGACCAACTCTGTTAGCGTTTCAGCTCCGGTGGGCCGAGCGCGACGCGGCAACAACAAACGGTGGTGACTATGGACGGAGTCAGTTTTCGGCGGATCGCTGTGGTGGTGTCGATGGCGGCAGTGGTGATGGCACCGGGGTCCACGGCACACGCAAACCATTCTTGGGGCGGCTACCACTGGGCTCGCACATCGAATCCGTTCACTGTGCAGTTGGGCGACAACGTGTCGTCGACATGGGATGCCCACCTTTCGACAAGCTCGATTGACTGGAGTGCGTCCATCGTTCTAAACACCACCATCGTGCCCGGTAGCACGAGTCCGAAGACATGCAAAGCCACCAGCGGCAAGGTTCAAGTCTGTAACTCGACCTACGGCCGCACCGGCTGGTTGGGCATTGCTTCGGTGTGGGTCAGCGCCAGCCACATCACGCAGGCCACCGTCAAACTCAACGACACCTACTTCAAGACCGCCCCGTACAACACTTCGGCTTGGCGCAACATGGTGATGTGCCAGGAGATAGGGCACACCTTTGGTCTTGACCACCAGGACGAGGACTTCGACAACGCCAACCTGGGAACGTGCATGGACTACACCAGTGACCCTGCAAGCAACCAGAACCCGAACACGCATGACTACGACCAACTTGCTGTGATCTACGCGCACCTCGACTCGAGCACGTCTGTCGCCGGCACGACCGCGGCTGCACTCGGCGACGAGGCGGGCAACACTCCCGCGGCCTGGGGTCACCTCGTCAGTGGCGCAGCCGGGCCTGGATCGGCCGCGACCTACGCTCGTCGCGTGGGCAACGGCGCCGTGTTCACCTTCGTTGTTTGGGCCTGACCGGCAGTACACGGCTCGTTCGAGGCGGGTCAGAGCCCGGACCAGCGGTCAGGCGAGTTGGATGGTCCGACGCCGGTGAAGGGCCTCCATCGTTTCCCGAACGATCTGTGTGGGGTCATCGCGGTCCGCTCCGGGTGACCCGTCGGTGGGCGAACTCACCAACCCTTTGAGGCCGAGCTCGGGCATCTCGACAGCGGTGAGGAGTGCACACGCTGTGATCCAGGGCCGTCGCCACCTCCCGTCGCGGTCAGCGGCGAGTTCGACAAGAACCGACTCGGGCGTCGCCGGCGACATGGGGAACCACTTTCCCAACATTCCCAGACGTTCCGTGGCGGTCAGTTCGGGCTCGAGGATCGCCGACGCTGCCCGGTCGGTCCCAACGAGGGTTACATCGAGCCACTCCATTGCCAGCGAGTGAAAGCGTGTGCTTCGTTGGGTCAATTGGAACCCAACCCTGCTGATCCCATCTTGGCCGTAGCGAATCGACAGGCCGGCCAGGACGCGCCGCCTGAGCAAGTCCAACTCGTCGCACAACGCCGAGCGCAGCACATCTGCTGACGCGGTGTCCTCCAACGCCACGATTGCCCGCAGAACAAAGCTGGCGTGCTCGAGATCGGAACGTACCGGCGGCAACGTGCTGTCGGGCCCGGAGGAATCAATGGCAGCAAGGGCAGTCATCACCGCTAGTCCGACTTCACGATCTCGATGCTCGACGTGTCGCCGTAGCACTGCGGCAGCCTTGGTGCCACCGACCATCCGACAAACGCGGGCGAGTTGTTCATGCCCGTACAAATCGAGGCGAAAGTTGCCGCTCAGTCCAGCGTCAGCAACGGCAAGTGCGACGTCCCCGCCTCGTACCAGTGCATCCACGGCCGCTCCGCCGGTCGATCGACTGTCGAGATGGATGACGACGTCGTCGAACAAGTGTCGATCGTCGGGCCATCGAATCGCAGCGAGTGCGGCGTTGACGACGTTGTGATCGGACGCCTGGAGCATGGCGGAAAGGGGGTGCCGATCGATGCACGCGCTGTACTCGCTTTCCCCCAACATGCGCGCTGCCAGGATGAGGCTGTCGGCTGACTCTGCGCGCGACAACTTCTCGATCTGGAGGGCTACGTGCCGTTGCGCGGAGTCGTCGCCAACTCGGAACATCGCTGTTACCGCAGCAACCTGTACGTCAGAGCTGCAGTCGTTCAAGCACGCGGTGATGGCAGATAGATCAGATGCAGCACCTGCCAGTCCAATCGTGCGAACACTCGCTGCTCGCACTTCGGGGCTCTCGTGATCCAGGCCCTTGCGCGCAGCTGCCGCGGCCGCCGCCGGATCGACACGCGCGAGTCGTTCGAGGGCATCCGACCGCACGCCGCTGCGCTGGTCCATTGCCAGCGCTTGCAGCCGCGTTGACAGGTTGGGGTGCCCGGTACTGGCCAGTGTGTCGAGACCGAGCCTGACGTCGCGTTCGTCGGCGCTGTCGATCAGGCGATGGATCGCTGCCAGGGTGCTCGGCCCTTCGATGGTGAGTTCGGCCGGGTCGAGGCAGCGGTGGCGGAGATTGGAGAGGAGATTGACGCGGTAGTCGCGGTAGACGAACAGGGCAACGATGGTCCACGCGACCACGACGATGCTGGTCAGAATCGGCAGGGCCAGCCCGTCAGTGCCGACGGTCGCGCGCACCGCCATGAGCACGACTCCGCTCACACCGATCGCAACCGGGACGGCGAGGCCCTCGACCGTTGCCTGCGTCGCGAGTCGTACGTGAGTTGGCACGGTTTGGTACGCGGCGCTGACAGACGTGCGAGCCGCGCCGTCGGCTAGCACCAGGTCACTCACTCGAGTGGCCACGACCAGTACGAAGACGATCGTGGTGCTCGCTCCTTGCATGGTTGCCGCGGCGATCATCGCTGCGATGAGACCGAGGACCGCTAGTGGATTCGCGGTCAGGCCGTAGCGCAGGCCGAATCGGCGCATCAAGGCGCCGGCCACGACGAGGAGGAAGAGAATGTCCGCGCCGTATGCGATCGCCAAGAACCGGCCGATGAATGCTGCCAGTTCCTCGCTCTCGGTGTAGCGCTGCTCGGCGCGGTCGAACACGAGGAAGTCGAGCCATTGGCTCTCCACGGCCGACAGCATCTGGAAGCCCACGATGAGCACGACACAACGGTGGCGCAGCAGGGACCGAAGTGTCGGCCGGTCGGCGCCCGTGCCCCCATCATCGACGACCGACAACTCTGTCGAGAAGTTCCGACGAGTCGTCGAAATCAGAACCATGAACATCGCCGAGGCCGCAGCGCCGCCCGCGAGAACGTGCTCCGTGCGGCCCAGCAACGTGATCAGCAGCGGCCCGAGCAGTCCACCGGCAACGAATCCGAACGCGAAGCCAGCGATCACTCGCCCGTAGAGCGATTTGAGAGCGCGAACGTCGAGGAGCATCCCGGCTTGCGCGACGACCAGCATGAAGCCGACCGGAACGACGATCGGCACCAGGACGAGCAGTCCGAACGACAGCCAATCCGCACTGAAAACCAACAGCAGAAGCCACGAGGCGAGGAGCGCAACCGCGAGAACCGCCAGCATCGTCATCGCAACCGACACCAGGGGTCGTCGCCGCACGGCGGCGCTCAGCGCAGCGCTCGTGGCGGCACCGGCGACCGCTGCGCCGATGTACGTCAGCGGCAGGAGGCCAGACCCATAGCTCTCGAGGAAAATGGCACTTGCAGGGATCGCGATCCAGGCTGCGGTCAGTCCGAGCGAGAAGGCTTGCCCGGCGAGCAGGGCCACGCGTCGGTTGGATGAAGAGGGAGTCGAAGCCTCCACCTGCGTCACGCCTGCGCCAGTCCGGCCCGCTCATCCGCCACGGTCTGCAGCTGCGCGGCCAGGCTGGAGATCACGAGGCGGGCGATCGCCGGCTGATCGTCGAGAAGTTCTTCGAACGGTCCGCGCCGAAGACGCAGGAGCAGGGTCGGTACGAGCGCCGTCACCGACGCTGATCTAGGAGCCGGTGCGAGCACCGCCAGCTCGCCCACGACTGCACCGGGTCCGCTCTCGACAACTGTGCGGGTATCGACGTGCACACGTACCCCGCCGTCAGCAACTATGAAGAGCCAATCCTCCACAGCGCCCCGCTCGATGATCGTGGTACCGGGTGCGACGCGCACCTCTTCGAGAAGGCGAGCGACCGCGATCAGCTTGTGTCCTGGGACACCGCTGAGCAGCCCGACGCGTTGCAACACGGCCACGCGCTCGATCGTGAGCAACTCATCGGAATCCGTCATGACTCCGCGAGTCTCCCGATCGAGCATGTCCCGTCGATTCCGGCGTTGTTAAAGTCGCGTGAACAGGGTCAGTTCTGACAGGCGGATTCGAGTAGCGTTTGCGCCTGTGACTGGGCCCGCGCCTCGGTGGGCTGCGCTGTGCCTGGTTGGTTGCGGGCTGGTTGTCGTCCCAGCGACTGTTGCTTCGGGTGAAGCGGTGAATACGTCAGCGACGGAGCCAGCAGACCGGCTGACGACGCCACCACGATCATTCAGCCTCGTTGGTACCGGCGACATCCTCACCGAAAGTCCGGTCAACTTCGCTGCCGCCGCACACGTGGTGGATGTTGGCACCCGTTACAACTATGCACCGCTCTTCGCACCGGTCAGCGCCATGATCGCCTCGGCGGACATCGCGATCTGCCACATGGAGATGCCGATCGGCGCACCTGGCGAGCGTCCGGGTGTGTACGGGCGGGCGCCCTTCGGCGGCAACCTGATCTTGGCGCCGTACGAGATCGCCGATGGGCTCGTGCGGACCGGGTTCGATCGCTGCAGCACAGCATCGAATCACAGCAACGATGTCGGTGCCGGCGGCATCGCCTCGACACTGGCGGCATTCGACTCGGTGGGGATCAGCCATGTTGGCACGGCCAGATCTCCGGGCGAGGCCAGCCTCGACATCGTCATGGTCAACGGCGTGCGACTGGCTCACCTGTCGTATACGCGGTACTCGAACACTGTGCTGCCGAGTGAACCGTGGCGAGTGAACTTTGCGGCATCGGCGGTGCAGGTGGCCGCCGACGTCAATGCGGCTCGTGCCGCCGGGGCAGAAGTGGTGGTTGTCAGCCTGCACATCTCGAAAGAGATGCTGCCGGCGCCCGATCCCGCCGACCGGAAATTTGTCACGGATCTCACATTCCTCGCTCGCGTCGAGCTGATCATCGAGCACGGGCCGCACGTGATCCAACCCGTCGAGCGGGTCAACGGCACGTGGGTGTATTGGAGCGTGGGCAACTTCATCTCAGGCATGGGCCTGATACCGGGTCGGTACAACGATCGACGCACCCTCGACGGGCTCGCTGCGGCCGCGCGCTTCACCGAGACATCGTCAGGGTCGTTCACGGTCGAGCCGTGGCCGGTGTTGCTGTGCAACGAACCCTTCACCAGAACTTTGTACGCCCCCATCGCAGGCTTTCCCGAACAGCCTGCGTCCCTGATCCGGTCAGGGCTGGAGGGATGCATCCAACGATCGATCCCCGTCGTTGCTGACCTCCATTGAGAGCCGTGGGCGCAACCGCTCTACAGTGGCACCTTCATGTCTGCCGACGTTGAGGTCGACCCTCGACGAGTCCGCTTGCTCGGAATGGCGTTCGCGGGTGGGATATGCCTGATCTACCTGTTGGCCAATCCGCCGTCGCAGGACTTCGCCAGTGGGCATTTCCGTGCCCAACTGGCGAGCCGCGGTGTCTACCTGTGGAACAACCTGTGGTTCGGCGGCCACTCACTCCCGGGCTTCGGCCCGGTGTCGCCTTTCCTCGGAGGGCTGTTCGGTGTCGTGCCGGTGTCGGTCGTGTCCGTCCTGGTCGCGACGTGGTGCTTCGTCTTGATGGTCGAACGCTGGCACCGCACGAAGCCGTGGCTCCCGGATCCCGTCGTGGGCGTCGTGCTGTTCGCGTGCGGGTGCGGTGTGAACCTGTGGGGTGGTCGACTCACGTTCTTGCCGTCGGTGATGTTCGGGGCGTTGGCACTGCTACTGCTGCAGCGCCAACGCCCGTGGCTCCTCGCAGCCTGTGCCGCACTGTGCGGGTTGTCGTCGCCGTTGGGTGCTCTGTCGTTGCTGGTGATCGTGGCCGCTGCATGGTTCGCCCGCTCCGCACCGCGACGGCTGCTCGTGATCGCGTCACTTGCGGCCGTTGTACCGATCGGCACGCTCATCGTGCTGTTCCCGGAGGGCGGCTGGTACCCGTTCACTGCCGGAAGCTTCGTCCTGCTGACGACAGCGGTGCTCGGCGCGGGTTGGTGTGCTCGATCAGTGGCGCTCGCTCGGTGGGCCGTGCTGACCTACGGAGTGGTTGCCGTTGCGGCCTTCGTCGTCAAGTCGCCATTGGGTGGAAATGTGGTGCGGTTGGGCTGGCTCGTGGCAGGCCCGACCGCGGCGCTCACCCTCGGCTGGCGTCGTCGCACATTGGTTCCGGTGATCGTTGCCGGCAGTCTGATCTGGAACTTCGCGTACATCTCGATGGCGTTCCTCCCAGCTGACCGAACCGCCAACGCCGACTACTACGACCCGCTGGTTTCCTATCTCGACACGCTGGAGCAACCGTTGCGAATCGAGGTTGTACCGACGCAGACGTTTGCACAAGCAGACACGTTGGCATTGCGTATCGATGGGATTGCGCGTGGCTGGTTGACCCAGCTCGATCGAGAGTTGAACCCCGAGTTCTACACGGGTCGGCTCGATGCCGAGACGTATCACCGTTGGTTGCTGGAGCACGCAGTCTCGATCGTGGCGCTGCCACTGGGACGGCTGCGCGACATGTCTCTCGATGAAGCTGCGGTCATCCGCAGCAGGCCTGCCTACTTGCGCGAGGTTTGGGCAAGCGACGACTGGCAGGTCTATGCGGTCACCGACGCGTCGCCGCTGGTCGACAACGGTGCAACCGTCGTCGATGTGCAACCCGACGAACTGACCATTGCCGCGACGCGCATCGGGTGGACGACGTTGAAGTTCAGGTACACAGACCTCTACGCAGTGTCGCAAGGCGTTGCCTGTATAGCGCCCTCCGACAAGGGTTGGATTCGCATCTTTGTACAGGAGCCCGGGCGTGTACGCCTGTCCATCTCGCTGTCGACCGAAGCGGTCTTCGATGGAGGTACGTCCTCGTGCCCTGGGCGGATACCGTGACCACATGACAACACCTCCGTCTCCGCCTTCGCCTGCAAGCGGAGTGGCCGAGGCAGTCGAGGTGTTGCGCGCCGAAGGCTATGGCGACAGCATCGAGGTATCGGCCGACGGAATCTGGTGCGAGGGGTGCCAGCAGCATCACGCGGTGACCGGCGTCATCCAGGAGCGGATCTACCGGTTCGAGGGAGCGAGCAACCCGGACGACATGTCGATCGTGGTGGGGCTGCGCTGCCAGATCTGTGGTCGCTCAGGGATCGTCGTCTCCGCGTATGGGCCCGATGCTGATCCGCATCTGTTCGACATCCTCAACCAGATGCCGATCAGACCCGGCGCCCACGACCCGCCCCATTGACCCGGCGGCCCACGCCTTGCCATTCCACGATGATGAGCGGATAGTGCAGTCAATCATATTGAGCTGGGAGGCCACATGTCGAAGTATCTGATCATCGCCAACTACACCTCGGACGGGATCAAAGGGGTCTTGTCTGCTGGTGGAACCGCCCGACGAGCGGCTGTTGCGTCCACCATCGAGTCACTCGGAGGTTCTCTCGAGAGCTTCTACTTCGGGTTCGGCGACGGCGACGCCTACGTCGTGGTCGACCTGCCCGACAACGCCGCCGCGGCCGCGATCAGCATGCAGGTCGGCGCCAGTGGCATGGCCTCGACCCGCACGGTCGTGCTGCTAACGCCGGAAGAAGTCGACCAAGCTGCGCAGTCACCGAGCGTCTACCAGCCACCCGGCTCCTAGACCCTCGTAGACCAGGACGAGCGCCTGAGAGTTCGACATCACCAGGTAGACCCCGCCCGGCTATCAAGCGGTCGGCAGTCGCGCTTCCACGACCTTGCCCGAATCATCGCGGAACTGCGCCTCGAACGTGTAGGCCTCAGCCTCGAGCGGGTTGAGGAAGTAGGCGTTGGGATCGTCGATGTACGCAGGAAGCGATCCGCCGCCAGCGAGGTAGCCGCGACCGTACTCGCAAGCGAATGTCGACTCGTCTCCGTGACGACGGACTTGGTCGACGTGCACGATTTCGTGGATGAGCCGGACGAGGTCGACCGGATTGCTCTCGTCGAGATCGTCGCGCCAGTAGATCGTGTACCCGAACGTCATGGCGTATATCGAACCCGTCTCCCGAAACCGGTTCGACGGAAGCCGGCAGTTGCTTCGCACCCTGATTCTCTGCAGATCGAGGTCGGGAAACAGCGGCCTCAGTCGGGCGATGGTCGACGGCTGTAGCGATCGGCGCGGTCGGATGACGTTGACGATCTGTGCGGACCGCTTCGTCTCCATGTAGATCGACCGCCCAAGCGCGCAACCGACGGGCGCCACCCGGCGCTTCTTGATGCCAAGCGCATCTCCGACGGACCGCACTGTCGACCACCACGACACGCTCGACAGTTTCGCACGATCGCTAGGTAACCCACCGGATGGGAGCTGCTGTCCGTCGTCTCAGAGGCGGCAGGCGGCGCGGCCGGTCGCGCCGGCATCGGATGGCAGGAAGTCGGGACAACGAGTCTCGGTGAAGCTCGGCTCCGCGCCGCCATCGGCAGCGAACACCGCGTCGGTGAAGTCGGCAGCGGTGAGGTCGACTCGAACGAACGAGGCGCCGGTGAGCGTGGCGCCGGTGAACCGGGCTGCCGCCATCGAGATCGGTCCGCTGGCTCGACTGCTGAAACTGACGCCGCTCAGGTCGAATCCCGAGAGGTCGACGCCGGCCAATGACTCGCCGGGGCGCACACCCACGCTGACATTCGTGATCGCCGCCGTTGCCAAGTCGTCGGCGTCGAACAACGTCGCGTTGACATCGGCGCCGGTGAGATCTGCACCGGCGAGGATGGCGCTGTTGAGATCCGTGCCCGACAGGTCTGCGTCGACCAGCGATGCGCTGGTGAGATCGGCGCCCCTCATCTTCCCCAGGACCACCGCACCGTCCAGCCTGGCGCCGGTAAGCACCACCTCGCTGAGATCGACGCTCTCGCCGAGGTTGGCGTTGCGCAGATCGATACCGGTGAGGTCGACTCCTGGCCCGATCGGCGGGCTGAACGACTCAGCGAACGAGCACGCGGCACCCGGCGCCGGCGAGCACACACGAGATGTCGGTAGTGCGCTGGATTCTTCGGTCGCTGGCTGGCTAGCTGCCGGAACTGTTGCGGCGACCACCGATTGCTCGCCGGCTGCGTCCGTGGCCGGCGTGGTCTCGCCGTCGCCACTGGAGCACGCAACCACGATGCAGGTGATCAAGGTGATGGCACCAACGCGACCTCTCGACCACCCCACCATCAGCCAGGAGCCTAGGCGCCGGCCGGTCTATGTTGGTGGCGAGATGGGCGAGAGTGTGAATGCTTCGACGGAGCGTGGATCGCTATGCAGTGAGGTTGTCCACGACCAATCGATATCCGACGTGTGAGATGGTCTCGATCCGCGGGCGATCTGGACCGCTTCCTAGCAGGTGACGAAGGGTGCTGATCGCGATCCGAAGCCTTCTGGGGTCGACCGAGTCGGGCTGAGCGCCCCAAACCGATGACAACAGGCTGTCGCGATCAACGACGCGATTGGGCTGCTTGGCGAGCACTGCCAGAAGCAGGAACTGAACGGGCGGGCACTTCACCGGCACACCGACGATGTACAGCGCATGCGCGTCGAGGTCGAGGACGACATCTCCCATCGCCATCTGCGGCCGCAGTCTCGTCGTCGTCGCCTTCTGACTGCGCAGCCCGGCTCGGAGCCTCGCGGCGAGCACCGGTGTCGACAGCGACCACGAGGCGAAGTCGTCGGCACCGGCGTCGAACGCAGCGATCTGCAGCGCTTCGTCGGCGCAGTCCGCGTCGTCGGCAACGACCACGATCCGAGCCGCAATCGTCTCCCTGATGTCGTGGCACACCCGAACAAGATCGAACGACTTCGCCCGATGATCCAGCACGACGACGTCGGGGGAGATGGCAACCAGCCGCTCGAGCATCGCCCGGCCGATCGCCACAGCGTTCAGTTCGAGAGCCACGTCGCGAAGGCGGTCAGCGAGCAGCGCAGGGTTCTGGCCGGTGGCATGCACGACGACGAGACTGCCCGCATCGTTGTGCAGCCGCAGCCTCGAGGCGACGACGTCGATGTCGGGGAGGTTCTCGTCGCCAGCAATCGCCGAATTTGCCATGAAGTGCTGACCGTAGTTGTGCAATGTGTCTGAATTGTCGCCGGATTGTTTCCATCAGGTCACGCCCTCGTGCCGATCGCGCACGATAGCCACGCAGGCGAAATGTTGAGGCGACCTCAGGGAAACGCGGCCCACTTATCGTGCGCCTAGCTGACGTCAACGGAGCCGGCAGTTGTCTCTTACCTAGCCCCAACAAATCGGGAGGACGCATTGCGCAAAGCACTCAAGTACATAGGAGGCGGCGCTCTTGGCGCCGGCTTGACCACATTGTTCATCGGAGGAACCGCATTCGCGGCAGAGGAGGACCCGGTCGCCGTTCTCGGCACGCAGCTCAACTTGTTGTGGGTTGTGATCGGAGCCGTGCTCGTCATCTTCATGCAAGCGGGCTTTGCTCTCGTCGAGACGGGATTCACCCAGAAGAAGAACGCGGCGCACGTGATGAGCACCAACTTCATGATCTTCGGCATCGGCTTCGTCGGATTCTTGTTCGTCGGCTTTCCACTCGCGTTCGGTGGCTTCAGCTACTCGGCCTTCGGACTAGACACTCCGCCGGGTGATGCACTGATCGGCTCCGGGAGCTGGACATTCCTCTGGCAGGGCTGGGATCACCTCGGCAACAGCGCCAGCCCCGCGCTGCTCGCATTCTTCCTGTACATGGTTGCATTCATGGACACGGTGGCGACCATCCCGACGGGTGCGATGGCCGAGCGTTGGAAGTGGAAGAGCTTCGTGATCTGGGGCTTGTTCTGTGGCGCGATCTACTACCCGTTGTTCGCTAGCTGGACGTGGGGCGGCGGCTGGCTGGCCAAGACCTGGGACACGATGAGCCTGGGCACCGGCTACGTTGACTTCGCCGGCTCCGGCGTCGTGCACGCGGTCGGAGGTGTTGCCGCGCTGGCCGGCGCAATCGTGATCGGCCCCCGCATTGGCAAGTATGGGCCAGACGGGAAGCCCAACGTCATTCCCGGCCACAACATCCCGATGGCCCAGCTCGGTTGCTTCATCCTGCTGTTCGGCTGGTTCGGCTTCAATGCTGCCTCCACGTTCGCTGCAACCGATGTGCAGTTTGCAACGGTCGCAGCGAACACCGCGATCGCCGGTGCCGTTGGCTCCGTTGTGGCGATGTACTACATCACGGCGAAGACGAAGAAGCCCGACCCGGGCATGATGGTCAACGGCATGCTCGCCGGCCTCGTCGCAATCACCGCGCCGTGTGCCTTCGTGGCTCCGTGGGCGGCTGCCGTGATCGGTGCCATCGCTGCGATCATCGTGATCGAGGCAGTGTGGTTCATCGAGCGCAAGGGTGTCGATGACCCGGTCGGCGCCATCGCGGTGCATGGCTGTGGCGGCATCTTCGGCGTGCTGTCTGTCGGCATCTTTGCCAACGGCAAGTACGGCGCAGGCTGGAACGGCGCTGTCGACAGCGCCGGCGAGCCGAAGAAGATCGAAGGGCTGATCCAGGGCGAGTTCGGCCAGTTCGGGGCGCAACTACTAGGTGCAGCTGTCATCGTGACCGTCATCTTCGGCATCGCTTACGCCTTCTTCAAGATCCAGAACAACATGACCAAGGGCGGCATCCGCCCATCTGAGGAAGAAGAGATCGTTGGCGTCGACATGGCCGAGATGGGCGTCGTCGCCTACGTCGACACGGACGAGAGGGTCGTCGCCTACGCCGACTGATCCCCTCAACGTGGCAATGCGTCGAGGCTCCCGGGTGTGCTGGTCACACCCGGGAGCCTTTCGCCGTCTTGTCACTCCATCGATTCGCCGCGTGCGAACGCCTGCAGGTAGCCCGATAGGCCGGGCTCGAATGTGGCACCGCCGTTCTCGTCGGGCAGTCGCAACTCGACCTCGACGTCCTCGTCTCGGGTCAGCTGTCGTTCGAGCCAGAACGTGAACTTCAGCGGTTGACCCGGGCCGGCCGGCTGCCCGCTGTCGGTCCAGCCAATGCAGTGATCCGCACGCAGCCCAACCGGGCCGGACAGGACCCTGACGGTCGCGACGACGCCTTCGAGTTGGGCCTGGCTGACGTTCATCGCGATGTACGTGTACGAGTCGGTGTTGACGTCGTAGTGCCCATCGTTCTCCCACTCGAGACGAGGGGTCTGCTCGACGTAGGTGTGCGCCTGGCGGCCGTCGGCATGTGGGTCAAGGTTGTCGACGTTGCCGTGCAGCACGTTCCAGGTCTCGTCGCCTACAACACCGTCGACCTGCACGTTGTGGAACCGCTGGAACTCCCGCACGTAGCGCTCGGTCTCGTCGTCGAAGTGACCGTTGGGCTGGTAGCTGTCGGGGATGTTGATCACGCCGCTGCCCAGCAACTTCAGCTGCGTCTGCAGGTATTCCACCCACCCGTCGACGGACTGATCGCCGGGCCGCAAGGTCGGTTCGTTGGCCATGCTGACGATCGTGCCACGGGTGCCGCGCGGCGGCATGCCCGTCTGTGCAGCCATTCGTGAAATCGGGCGGTGCCACGCCGGCTAGATCGGTGGCACGAGCAGAACGGCAGCGGTCGACGTCTCGACGCTCTGACGCAGCGTGGCAAACCGATCGAGCACGGTCATGATCGTGGGATCGGCGTCGAGCAGTCCGTTCTGGACCGACGCCGCGAGCGTGTTCGAGCGGCTGATCGACGTGGCGTCGAGTTCGGGCTTGTCGAGCTGACGCAACCACGCATCGCCGAACCCGGCATCGACAGCTGCCTGCCCGGCTTCGGACAGCGTGATCTGGCCTTCGAACAGCCAGGCCTCGATGTCGAAGGTCATCGCCTGCAACTCGACGCGTTCAACCTCGGTGAGGTTCGACACGAACGCAATCGCACTCGGATCGTTCTCTGCGTCGACGGCTTCCATTGCCGTGACGACGCGCAACTCGGCTACCGGCTCGCCGTGATAGCGGCGACGCTCGCCGAACTGGCGCACGAGTACCGGATCGTCGACGACGAAGTCGACACCTGTCCGCTGTAGTCGGGCCAACAGGGGCACCCCGAACACGTCGTAGTTGGGGGGTGGGCGATACAGCACAGTCGCCACGTCGACGCGGCCGGTCGCTGCGTCGATCAACTCCTCCGCAGCGGGACGCAACGAGTCGAGCTCCTTCTGGCCGCGGAGACTGGCGTGCCGGGGCACGTTGGCCAGGCCGATCGTGGCGATGGCGAATGTCGCCACGCCGACGCGAACGCGGTGGTCGGAAATCACCGTCAGTCGCGGGCCTAGGGCTCGCCACATGGACAGGCCGAGCGCGAACCAGACGAACATGCTGGCCGGCCACAGCCATCGCACGTAGTCGGAGCTGACGCCGAAGAACGACGATGTCGGAGCCCGCGTGGCTGCCACCCACCCGATGATCACCGCGATGCCGGCGGTCAGCGCCGAGGCCGCAGCGTCTTTGTGGGCATGCTGCCACGCCCACCGGCAACCCGCGGCGCACACGGCGAGCACCAGGACCAGAGACAGTGCCGCGAGGGCGATATGGGGCAGCGGAGAGAACAGTCGAATTCCGTCGAACTCGCTGCGACCCCACCACGGAGGCAAGGTCAGCGTGGCCGCGGCGATCTGCGTGCCCAGTCGCGACCCGGGGTTGTTGTCAAGCACGCCGGAAGCTCGGACCATTCGTGCGAGGTTGCCATCGCGGCCGTGTACCAACTGCTCGAAGAGCGGTTGGCTCCAAAGCACCAAGAACACGGCGATACATCGAACGGTGACGCCCCGTAGCTCGACGACACCTTCGCGCCTGCACCGAGCGACGTAGATCGTGCAAACAACCACGACCAGCGGCGTCAGGAAAAGCAGATAACTGTTGTTGAGCTGGACGGCGAATGTCGAGACGCCGATCAGCCAAGGCAGCGCGGCGCCGTCCCGTTCGATTGCGGCCGTGGCGAGGAACAGACAAGTCAGGCACGGCAACATCGCTGCGGTGGGGTTGTAGGGGTCGTACAGCGACTCGGAGCCCGCTGCCCACCCGAGACCGGCAAAGGCCAGCGCCGCGAGCGCTGCACCGGCCCGACCAGTTCGTCGCGCCGCGAAGATCACGCCGACAGTTGCTGCTGCGATGTTGACGAGGCCAACACCGATGGCAACTCCCGCTGGCCCGCCGAAGATGCGTACGGGCAGAGCGAGCACATCGAACATCAGTGGCCCTGGATGGTTCAGCGGCACCGCTGCGTGGGGGCCCAGCGCGGCCGACGATGCCGTACCGAGCAGTGGATGGTGAGAAGTGAAAACGTCGTGCGCCCGGATCTGCAGTAGTGCCTGGTCACCCAGCGGGATCCAGCCATCGACGATGGCTCCCACGACCGCGACGACGACGGGAATCGTTGTCAGGGCGATGGTCAACGCCACGAACCGATCTATGTGGCGCCACCACTGTCGAGGCGTCATGGTCGATCGAGGATCGCCGGGTTGGCCAAGCCAGCGGGCACCCGACCCTCGATCACGTCGATCACCGAGGCAGTCGCCAATCGAATCATCACGTCGACCGATTTGGTGCTGAGACCTCCGACATGCGGACTGACGACGACGTTCGGCCGGCCGAGCAGCGGCGAATGGTGCGGCGGTTCGACCTCGAACACATCGAGTGCTGCACCGGCGATCACGCCGTCGTTGAGCGCCCGGATCAAGGCCGATTCGTCGATCACGCCGCCCCGTGAGGTGTTGACGAGAACAGCGTGTGGTTGCATCAATCGCAGAGCGCGTTGGTCGATCAGGTGACGGGTGGCCGGAATCAACGGGCAGTGCAGCGTGACTACGTCGGCACGGGTCAACAGTTCGTCGAGTTCGACGGCATGCGGGTCGTTGGTGCCGTCGAGCGCCGGGTCGGTCACCAGCAGGTCCACATCGAACCCCGCCAGGCGACGAGCGACAAGTCGGCCGATGTGCCCGTACCCGATCACTCCCACAGTGCTGCCGGTCAGCAGCCGCGGCGTGTGAGGACCGGTGCGATTCCATTGGCCAGCGCGCACCCCTGCGTCGTTCAACGGGATTCGGCGCAGGAGCGCGAGCATCAGCGCAATGGCGTGGTCGGCGACGGTCTCCTCGTTGGCCCCCGGAGTGGTGGTGATGGCGACGCCGAGCTCGGTGGCGGCGCCCACATCGATGGAGTCAACGCCGACACCGACGCGGGCGATCACCTGCAGAGCGGGGCTGTCGCGGAGAACCTCTGCCGTGAACGGGTCGGTGCTGACTATTGCTCCGGCGACGCCGGCCAACAGTTCCAGCAGTTGCTCGGGCGACCGCTCCCCGCGCTTCGCGGCGATGCGCATCGTGTAGCCCGCCACGTTCAGCGCACCCCCGTGCAGCGGGTGTTCGGTGTCGTAGTCGGGGAAGGTGATCAGGATCACGGGCGCATCACCGCTGGTGCTGCCTAGGCGACGCATCCTGGCGATCAGATCACCAGCTGTCGGAGCTGTCAAGCCGGCGGCGGGGCCTTCAACTCGATCTCGACGAATGCGAACTCGAACGAGTTGTGGTTGATCACGTTGTGTTCGACTCCGGCAGGACGGGTGTAGGAATCACCTTGGCGAAGCTCGGCTTCGACGATGCCGGTGCGCGCTTCGATCCGCAGGATTCCGTCGTACAACGGCACGACGACGTAGTCCATCGCGTGAACGTGCCATCCGGTTTCGGCGCCCGGCGCGAAGCGCCATTCGGTCACCCGAACCCGGTCGTTGTCGATCTGAAGCGTTGGTTGAGCGGCGGTCACCCGTGGAGCGTAGGGCGTACCGAATAACGTGCGCTCATGCGCCTCACGCCGACCGATCGCGACCGATTGCTGATCTTTACGGCGGCCGAGTTGGCACGAGCGCGACGGGCCCGAGGCCTGCGACTGAACGTGCCGGAAGCCACCGCACTGATCGCCGACACCGTGTGCGAAGCGGCGCGAGATGGTGCTCGTCTGATGGACGCCGCCGCTGCCGGCGCACGTGTGTTGACGGTTGCCGAGGTGC
>JANOCR010000125.1:0-3096 GCA_031412355.1 Ilumatobacteraceae bacterium
GCGCCGCCGACGCATTCCTGGTGTTCGTCGACACCGGCGACAGCAACGCCGCTGGCGCGTCCTCCGCGGCCGAAGAGTTGGCCAAGGCCGCGCTTGCAGCGGGATGAGCCGAGAGCGCCGCACCTAACACCGATCGGACCGCCAGGCCAGGTGAACTTTGTCGCTGGCAAGTCGATGGACGACTTGAGAGCGACAAAGTTGGGCAGCGGCACCGATCCGCTCGTCGGCTTGAGACGAGTTGTGTCGCCCGAACGGGTGATTCGGCTCACTGTTGCCCTGCCCGGTGACGATGATCATGTGTGCCAATGGATCGCGCTACTTCGTTGGCTGACAGTCGTTCGGGTCAACTGACGATCACCGTGACGTTCGCCGGTACTCGTGCCACGATCGCACTGATCGGAGAGTTGGATATCGCCGTGGTCGCAGAGGTGGGCGAAGTCGTCAGGCTCGTCGTTGCCAGGGAAGGGCTCACAGACCTGCATCTGGACGCCACTCGCGTGACGTTCATCGACTCCACTGGCCTTGCGACCCTCGTGCGGGCACGCCAGACCGCTGCGGACTACTTGCTCGTGTTCACACTTGCAACGACGCACTCCGGTCCCGTGGTTCGTGTGGTCGGGCTCTGCGGCCTTGGTCAATGGCTCGCCGAATGCTGCTCGTGACCATCCCCGCGCACAGCGGCCGGTCGTTCACAGCCTCGATCAGACCAAGGTGGCAGCGGCGGCAAGCATGGTGTTGGTCTTCGGGAAGCCACCACCGAGCACGGCCGCGATGCTCTGGTACGACGTCCGGATGGTGCCGGCGGGCACGTTGCGAACGGCGAGCAGGTCTCGTAGCCACATCGTGAACTCGTCGAGCACTGTGTGATCTTGAGTAATGAGGGCGGTCGCACAGAATTGCAAGATGTAGGCGATGTCCTCTCGTGTGCGCTCGAGCTGCGCTGCGGTCATCTCGCCCAGCCTCGGTTGGCGTTGCAACAGTTCGCCGAGGCAATCCGCGACGAGGCCCGGCTGCGGGAGCTCCAACTCTGCGCCCTCGGGGCAGAGTTCCGCGGCATGGGCTAGAACGGGGCGGCCGGTGCCCTATGAAGCCAGGATCGATGCGGCGCCGGCGGCGTTCGTCGCCCATGCATCGGCCCCGAGCGCTTTGGCCCGAACGCCACCTGCGTCTAGCGCTCGGCCACCGATGATCACCGACACGCCGGCGTCATGAGCGACCTCGATGGTACGGCGGGCGCCGGGAAGGTTGATGGGGTTTGTGCAACTGAGCAATGCTGTGGTTGGGTTGATCTCGTTCAGGGAACGGGCGAACTGCGCCGCTGGAAGCGACGGACCGAGGAAGGTGATGTCGAATCCGCCCGCAACGAGTGTCGCGTCGAGCATTCGCGGCGGCAACGAAACGGGCTGCGCGGACGTCGCGAGGGTGGAAGGTCGAGAGGTGACCTCGAGCGTCGGGGACCGGTCTCCGGTGATGTTCATCATGTCGCGACGAGGGAGAACCGATCGACGTGCACGGGTCGGGCTCGTACCGGGTCTGACGGAACTCGATCGTGTGATCGTCGGTGCGATTCAGATCGCATGTAGTCCTTGAACGCGACTTCCGACTCCCACCACGTCACCATCAGATACCGGCCCGGGTGCCGATCGTCCTTCCACACTTGCAATCCGAGGTGCCCCGGAAACCCGTCTACTTCGCCGAGACGGTTGCGAAACGCCGTCTCGAGTGCCGCCGCCCCCTCGACCTCGACAGCCAGTTCACTGACGACGACGTGCGCGCCGGCGAAGGAGGGCGTTGGCGTACGCTCGGGCGCAGCGGCTGGGTCAACGGTCACTGTAGTTCTCCTCGGGTGAAGACCCGACGGGCGGGTCGAGTGTCGCCTCCAGGGCTACTTGGTCGCGTCCCATCGTCTTCGCGCTGTACAACGCAGTGCCCGCAGCTGTCATTGTCTCGGGACCGGTTCGGCGTGCCACCACCGCCGCGCCCGCGGAGTAAGTCACCTCGCGGGGACGATCGGTCAACCAAGTTTCGTGCAGACGCTTCAAGAACGAATCCAGTCCGTTGTGGCCCGCACCGAATAGCACGGCGAGCAGTTCGTCGCCGCCCAACCGACCGAACTGATCTCCTGGTCTGCTACGGCTGCGCATCGCTCGCGCAAACGCGATGAGCAGTTCGTCGCCGGCGGCATGACCCCAGCGGTCGTTGATGCCTTTGAAGTTGTCGATGTCGATGATGACCAGCGCGTCGTCGGGGCGGAGCCGGGTCAGCAGCCGGTCGACCGCTCGCCGGTTGAGCAGCCCGGTGAGGGGATCGGTGTTGGACAGTTCGGCGAAGTCGTCTCGTTGGCGCAGGCGACCGATTGCCTCGCGGGCATCGTCGAGTACCTCCGGAAGTAGCCGTTCGATTCGCAGTCTGGCCAGGACGGAGTCTGCTCGGGCGAGCAACGGCTCCCCGTGCCCGAACGAGCAGTCGATCGGCAGAGCTCTACCGTCGTCGAGACGGGCAGGAACCGTCGAGCCGCCCAGGTCGCGCACCAGCCCGATAACTACGCCGACCGCTTCCTCTACTGCTTCCGCGCGCAGGAGCGACCTAGCGGCGGCGAGTCGCAGGATCGAGGCCTCCGGATCGATGACCGTTTGATCTGCGGTGGCCAACGATCGCCGTCGGACTCGAGTCATGGTGGCGGTGGTGCCAGCGGAAAGTTGAACCGACAACTCGCCGAGTGCGGCGCTCACTTGTGTGTCAACGGGCAGTTCGATGGCTTGCTCAGCTATCAGATCGTCGAGCTCGCCGGCCCGACGGCGAAGATCGAACAGCGCTGCGGCCTGAAGGGCGAGCACCTTCAGGAAGCGGATCTGTTGTTCGGTGAAGGCGCGAGGTTTGATGTCGACCACGTTGAGCGTGCCGAAAGGCAGGCCCTCACGACTGCAAATGGGCATAGCCGCATACGACCGGGCAAAAGGTGCGCCGGTGACGAAGGGGTTATCGGCGAAGCGATCGTCGAGCGCGGTGTCGTTGACGACGAACACCTCGTCGGGTGTAGCGATCGCCACCGAGGAGAATGCGACGTCACGCCGCGTGCTGGTCTTTTCGATGCCG
>JANOCR010000126.1:0-2421 GCA_031412355.1 Ilumatobacteraceae bacterium
GGGCGTCGCCGCCGCGACAGAGAGTCGGGCCAACAGCATCGACCGCAACGCTGTGGCGTCGTCGGGCAACTGCTCCAGCGCGTCGGCGACCAGCGATGCCTGCTCGTTGCTCGCGATCGGAACTTCCCATGCCACCGGGCCTGCGCCCATACCGAGAACCGCTCGGGCGAGCAGTTCGTGATCGGCGACGCTCCGGGCGAGCTTCGCGCTTGCCAAGAACCGGGCCCGAGCCTGCTCCAACTCGCCGGCAAGGTGCAGTGCCTCGCCCTCCTCGACCAGCAACAGGGCAACACGGCGGCTGCCTGGCGGGCTGTTGCGCGCAGCGCGGGCGAAACAGACGGCAGCTTCGTCGAAGGCCAGCACCCTCTGAGCCCGACGCGCCGCAAGCTCCCACTGGGCGCCAGCAGCTTCGGCGTGGATCGGACCGGCCTGTTCCAGGTGGTCGGCGACGACGGCGTGAAACGAGTCGTCGACCATGAGCCGCTCCTCAAACGCGGAAGCGGCACCGAGGTGCAGTTCGGCTCGACGCACAGGATCGATGCCATCGAGGACGACGTCGCGAATGAGGTCGTGACTGAACCGGTATCCGTTCGGGGATTCGGCGTGGGCGATCAGCCCGACGGCTGCCGCTGCCGCGAGACCGCCGATGGCTTCGCTCGACGCCACATGCGTGATCCCGGCGACGACATCGGCGGTGAATGGGTTTCCTGCGACCGCCCCAGCCCGAAGCAACACGACTGCATCCTCAGGAAGCCGCGCCAAACGCCGCCCGATCACCGCGGCCACAGCCACCGGCACAGCCGCCGGGGCGACATCGAATCGTCCCGACTGAGCCAAGAGTTGGCCGAACTCCCACACGAAGAGCGGATTTCCGCCGCTTCGCTCGATGATCGAATCGCGAGCGACAGGCGAAACCGTCGACCCCACCGCGATGTTCAGGAGCTCAGCCGCTTCGCCGCCCGACAGCGACGGGACTGCCAACGTGATGCCCACCCGGGCCAAGTCGGCGACATGCTCACCAGCCAGTTCGGCCGATCGGTACGTTCCCACGAACAGGCAACCCACGTCTCGGAGCTGCGCAACGACCGCCGTGAGAACCCGAATCGTCGCAGAGTCGGCCCATTGGAGATCATCGATGACGACCATGATCGAATCGCTCGTCGTCTCAGCACGGATGACGTTGGCAACCGCTTCGCTCTGCGCGAAACGAGCGGCGGGCGAGGCCCCTGGCGACTCCACCATGAACTGAGCCAACGTCTCCGCTGACCCGGCAAGCTGGCGGAGCACCTGCACCCACGGCCACAACGGTGGCGCCCCATCGCCTTGCCAAGCCGTCGCCCAGGCCGCGCGCACGCCCCGTTCGCGGCCAAGCCAAACGATCTCCTCAGCGAGCCGTGTCTTGCCGATACCGGGCTCCCCTGTCAGCATCACCAATCCGCCGCGCGACCGGTCCAGATCCGCGACGTGCGCTGCCACAACAGCGAGTTGCGCGCCTCGTCCGACGAACTGGCGCGTCGGGTTCTGCGAACTCGGCGACATCGACCGCCATGTTACGAAACTGCCCCAACGCCCCGAACTGCGAGCCACGACCAGCGCCGCCGGCAACACGAATGACGTCGACAGCTCCCACCTGGCCGTGATCCGGGCGCTGCGCGTGAACATCGATCCGCCGCGTGTAGCTCAATCTCGACGTTGCGGGTCAGACGTAGGATCTGGTCGCGTCACGAACCGCAGCGTGGTGGCGCTGAGTGTCAGGGTGAAATGTGGCGATCGCCGACGTCAATAGGGTGCAGTTGTTTTACGAGGAGGTCGGCGCCGGGCCGCCTACGCTCGTGATGCACGGTGGTCTCGGCGTCGACCACACCCTCTACCGAAGCCTCGACCCACTGGCGGCGGGCCTGCAGCTCATCTACTACGACCATCGTGGCAATGGACGGTCGAGTCGACCCGACGAGCCGAGCTGACGATGGAGAGCTGGGCCGACGACGCCGCTGCGCTGCTGCAGCAGATGCCAGCAACCGACGATGAGGTCGCGGTGGGGATGGCCCGCCTCGCGCCCGCCTACTTGTATGAGGCACCGGCCGAGCGGCTCACCTCTCTGATGGCCGGCACCGTGTTCTCGGCGACGGCGATGCGACGAGGATTCGAGGAGCTGGCAACGTGGAGTGCCGTCGACCGGCTTGCCGGGGTGGGCATCCCGACTACGAGCCCACGACATCGAATGACCTGACAGCTCGAGCCGGCCCTCAGAGCTCCATCCATCAGGTTGGCTTGTCGCGAAGGCCCGCCTCGCGCGCCAGTTGGGCGGCTTGATGGCGGTCGCGGACTTGGAGCTTGGTGAGGATGTTGGAGACGTGGTTGCGGATCGTCTTGGTGCTGACGACGAGTCTTCCGGCGATGGCGGTGTTGGTGTATCCGTCG
>JANOCR010000127.1:0-2627 GCA_031412355.1 Ilumatobacteraceae bacterium
CGGTTTCCGCCTCGATGCGGTCGCGATACTCGGCACCGGAGCTGGTAACCGAACCATCGTCGTCGACCCAGCCGTGCGAACGGAGCTTGGCGAGAGCACTATCCCACTCGGCGTCATCCCATCGTCGCGTCGCTCGGGCGAGCTTCATCGGAAATCGACCAGTTCCCACTTGCAGCACCAGGCATTCGCACGGAGCAAGGCCGCTCGTGACCAGTACGGCGATGTGGGCATCGCCGCGCCATTCGCGCAGGACAGTTACCTGCTGCCACAGCGCGACCATGGGATCGTCGGGCAATGCAACGCCGGCGTTGCCAGCGGCAAGGGGTTTGCCCCCGAAGTCGAGTCCGGCGACGACAGGATCGATCAGGGCTCTAGCCTCGGCGATCTGCTCGCTCGTGAGATCTCCCCCGACGCGTGTCAGAGCCCGACGAATGACCCGGAACCTGGCCGACTGCAGCGACTCTGGCGACGCCACATCCCACACGCCAGGCATACATGCGGTGATTGCACTGGGACTGAAGTTGTAGAACGTGGCGACCACGACGTCGTCGGTCACCGCGCCCATCGCAGCGGCCCGCGACCCGAAGTACCCCGCCCGGCCAGCGACTCCGATGGCGGCGTACTCCTCTGCGGCCTCCGGCACGAAGTACACGAACCGGTGGACCAGATTGATGACCATGTGCACGTCGTGAACAACCGAAAGTTCCATACGCGGGACAGTAGCCCTACATGAACTTTCGTTCGATGTCGGCGAAGAAGGCGTGCGACAGGGCAGCGAAGCCGGGCTCGTCGAGGACGATCTCGTCTCCGACATGCAATCCCAGGATCGATGTGGCAGGGTCGAGCTTGATCGAGTTGTCCTTGCCCATGCGTCCGTCGTTCTGCAGCAACGAGTTGCAGATCACCCGCACCTCGTTCAGCGGGTTTCCGTCCTTCAGCTCCAGGGCCCTCGTTCGGTGGACGAACAGGTAGTCCAGCACCAGCACCATGTTGTTGAAGAACTGCTCCTCGAAGGCGTCCGTCCCGGGGGTCCCTTTCACGCGCTGGTACGCCGCCACCTGAAGATCGATCCGTCGGCGGCAAGCGTCGACGTAGTCCTTGGGATACTTGTTGGCGGCGAGCATGCGTTCTCCTTGCACTCGATTCGTGTTACATCGCCCCGGATCAGATCGTCAGTGCTATGACGTATCGCAAAAGAAAAAGGTAACAGTGGACGACACCGACTGGCTGGCGCAGCAATTCGAACAACATCGCTCGCACCTGCGCGGGGTGGCATTTCGCATGCTTGGGTCGCGTGCAGAAGCGGAGGACGCGGTTCAAGAGGCGTGGCTGCGGCTCAGCCGCTCAGGCGCCGGCGAGATCGACAACCTGGCCGCATGGTTGACAACGGTCGTGGCACGCGTGTCACTCGACATGCTGCGGTCGCGCTCATCGCGGCGCGAGGATCCCAACGTGGAACATCGACGCGACTCGCTGGCGTTCTCCGACGAAGGCGACCCGGAACACGAGGCCATGGTCACCGACTCACTCGGCCCTGCACTCCTCGTGGTTCTCGGACTGCTGGCTCCCGCGGAACGGCTCGCGTTCGTGATGCACGACATGTTCGCCGTGCCATTCGAGGAGATCGGATCCATCTTGGGGCGCTCGCCGAACGCGGCCAAACAACTCGCCAGCCGCGCACGCCAGCGGGTCCGCGGATCCGCATTGAACCCGGCCGCCAACGTGACACGCCAGCGCGAGGTCGTCGACGCCTTTCTGCTCGCATCGCGCAACGGCAACTTCGACGCGCTCGTGTCGATACTCCATCCCGACGTGGTGCTGCAGGCGGACGCCGCCGGCGTGCAGATGGGGGCGGCGACCCAGCTGATCGGTTCAGCCGCCGTGGCCGGCACGTTCTCGGGGCGAGCCCTGGCGGCCCAGCCGGCGCTGGTCGACGGTGCGGCCGCAATCGTGTGGGCACCCGGCGGTCAACCGAAGGCGGTGTGGGAGGTCACCATCAGCAACGACCAGATCGTCCACATGTACATGATCGCCGCGCCCGAAACACTCGATGAGCTCGACCTGGTGATCCCCGACAACTGATACTGGAGTGACGACCCGGCAGCGATTGGAACCGGTCGCGCCTGGGCACCGTCTGAGGCATGCAGGTCTGCAGGCGACTCCCCTCCCGGCGCACGGCATCGACCTCCACATCCCGGCCTCACGACATCTCGATGACGTGGATCTCCGGTTCCGACGACGCGTCTCACTTGGTAGGGACGTCGGCGGGCTCCGTCGTAGCCGCCCTCATCGCGATGGGACTCGGCGCCGATGATCTCGCCGCGGTCGTCTCAGGCGCGCCCGACCGGTTGTCGCCGGGCAGCGCCCGACTATTCCAGCAACCGCATCCAACTCGATCGCCAGCTCCAACTGGGTGCGAAGCCACAACGGCGGCACGACGCAGTCGGCATCCGTGTTGGCGATCCATGGTGGCCCGTTGTGGTCCCGCAGGCGCAGCAGGGCGTGGCGAATGCTGTCGACTTCGTTGCGGGCCGGAACCGCAACCACGATCTGTTGGTGCCTCATACGGACTTGACCGTCGGTTCACGATCCCAGAGGCGGAGTTGACGGCACGTCTTGATGAAGCC
>JANOCR010000128.1:0-6000 GCA_031412355.1 Ilumatobacteraceae bacterium
GGTTCACCAGACGACCCTCAGCGAGCACGATGATCGCGTGACCGTCCTGGAACGTCCACAGATCGGTGCCGGGCTTCAACTGGTCGTGGGTGGCGCCGCTGCGCGCCAGACCGGCCATGTCGATCTCGCTGTCGAAGTGGCCGATGTTGCAGACGATGGCGTTGTGCTTCATCTGTTGCATGTGGTCGATGGTGATGATGTGGTCGTTGCCGGTGGCCGACACGAAAATGTCGGCATGCTTGACCACGTCTTCCATGACGGTGACCTGGTAGCCCTCCATCGCCGCCTGCAGGGCATTGATCGGGTCGACCTCGGTGACGATCACCCGGGCGCCCTGGCCCTTCAAGGCCTGGGCGCAGCCCTTGCCCACGACGCCGTAGCCGCAGACCACGGCTACCTTGCCGGCCAGCATCACGTCGGTGGCGCGACAGATCGCGTCCACCAACGAGTGGCGGCACCCGTAAAGGTTGTCGAACTTGCTCTTGGTGACCGAGTCGTTGACGTTGATGGCCGGGAACAGCAACTCGCCGCGCTCGTGCATCTTGTAAAGCCGCATGACCCCGGTCGTGGTCTCCTCGGTGACACCTTTGATCCGCGCTGCGAGCTGCGTCCACTTCTGCGGCTCGGTCTTCAGTGACCGCTGCAACAGGCCGAGCACGATGGCGAACTCGGGGTTCGATGCCGATGTCGGATCCGGAACCTCACCCGACTTCTCGAACTCGACGCCCTTGTGCAGCAAAAGGGTGGCGTCGCCGCCGTCGTCGAGGATCATGTTTGGGCCTTGCTGCTCGCCGGTGACGCTGTCGGGCCACGTCATCATCTGCTCGGTGCACCACCAGTACTCCTCCAGCGTCTCACCCTTCCAGGCAAACACCGGTACACCGTTGGGCTCCTCGACGGTGCCCTCCGGCCCGACAGCAACCGCCGCGGCGGCGTGATCCTGGGTGGAGAAGATGTTGCAACTGGCCCAACGCACCTCGGCGCCGAGCTCGACCAGGGTCTCGATCAACACTGCGGTCTGGATGGTCATGTGCAGCGAACCGCTGATGCGAGCGCCGGCGAGGGGCTTCGACGGCCCGAACTCCTTGCGCAAGGCGCGCAGGCCCGGCATTTCGTGTTCGGCAAGGTGGATCTCCTTGCGGCCGAACGGGGCAAGCGAGAGATCGGCGACGCGATAGTCGCGGCGCGCCGCAAGAGACGAAGTCATGACAGTTTCCCTCCACAGGAGATTTGGCACAGGAGATTTGGCACAGGATGTACCGAGTTGAATTGCGGGCCGGTGCCAGCTGGCAACGTTCAGATCAGCCCGTGGGGTGCTGACAGTCTAGTTGTCGAGAATGACAGCGGACGCGTCGAACAGATAGTGCGCATAGCCGGCGAGGTTGTAGACCCGCACCGTGGCATTGGTGCCGTACTTCAGCAGCGCCATGTTGGGCACCGGCGGACCTTCGATGGTGTTGATGTTCGATGACAACGGCCGCTCGGCGCCTGCCGGGTATGCCGTGAGGAACGACCGAGCGAGGACCGAGACGTATTGACGAGTGACTGCCGCCGAGGTGAGGTTGCCGATGACGGCGAGCTGGTTGCCGACCGAGTCGGGGCCGATGGCCACGGAGCTGGCGAAGTCGGCGAAGCTCCAGTCCTCTGCCTGGCCCGGCCCGAGGGCGACACCGCCCCATTGCGACTCGCGGGTGTCGAACGTGCGATACGGCGACGTCAGGGGGACGACTCGACCTTTGCGTGTGAGGGGGTCCTGCCCGCTCTGCAGGTATCCGACGACGTCGGCAACGACATCGGTGAAGCCTTGGTTGTTGAAGATGCGCACCTTGCCGTCAGTGCCAACCGGGACGAAGACCAGGTTGGCCTTGATCGAGTTCGGTGCCAGGTTGAGGTTCGACGTCGTCGGAACCTGACCGCCGAGGTCATTCGGGTACACCGACAGGTGGGTGAAGTTGTTGCCCGTGATGCCCACAACGTTCAGCAGAACCCCGGTGACGTTGGTCAGGTTTGGTACGACGTCGGGTGCGGGCGGGTTGATGCCGTCCACGCCGAGGATTTGCAGCTCCATCGTCTCTTGCGCAGCCAGCGGGGTCTTCGAGGGACGACCGACGTTGAGGCCGTCATCGGGACGGGTGTCGAGCACTCGGGACGGCGTGGTCGGGATCAGCCGAGCGCCGGGATCGCCGGCACCCTGGAAGTTGCTGGTCGAGAACCAGCCGAACACGTCGACGATCACGTGGGCGGTGCCGACGCCGAACAGACCGATGGTCAGGTCACCGTCGACACCTGGCCGCACGATGGCCACGTTCGGCACGGTGTCGTTGGGAGCGAAGTTGATCAGCGAGGTGCGCTTCGCCGGGGCAAAGCCCTTGCCGTACGCCTCGAGGTAGCCGTTGGAACTGGGCTCGGTCACCGTGATGTTGACAACAACCGCGAGAACGTCGGCCGAAGCGGCCGGGACATTGCCGAGTCCGAGCAGGTCGATGTTGAACGTTGCCGGGCCACCCGACATGGGCTTCGCACCGGGTGCCGCGTCGTTGATCGCGAATGCGGGGCGCGAGTCGAAGATGCGACTGGGCACCAACGGGTGGTACTCGCCACCGGCGCACAGACATGCTGGCGGGATGGCAGCACCGACGTTCAGTGCGGTTGGAGATGCGGGGATCAAGATGATCGCGCCGGCCAAACCAAGGACAGCCGTCAACCGCGCGATGTGACGCCTCGACTTCATGGTGTGAGCGTAGCCCACGATGCCTCCAAAACGGTACGCGCCGGGCTGCTCACGCAGCAAAGGTCGGCGCCAAGCCTTCGCTGCTCACGCGGGTCATGATCGCTTCGTGTTCGGCGTCTTCGACCGCGATTGCCTCGTCGATCAACATCACCGGGATACCCTCGCGGACCGCATATCGCCGCCGCAACCGCGGGTTGTATAGACCGTCGTCATCGCCGAGGTAGTACAACGGGCCTTTGTCCTGGGGACAAGCAAGGACGGCCAGCAGCCGTGGGTCAAGTGCCATCGAACACGATCCTTTCACATCTCGTCGCGGTCACGACGGGTCATGCGCTCGTCACCAGGGCCAGGACCTCGGCAACTCGCCGATCGCAGTCGTCGCGGGTCGCTGCTTCCAGGTTCAGGCGCAGCAACGGCTCGGTGTTGGAGGGACGAAGGTTGAACCACCACGACCCGCAGTCGACGGTCAACCCGTCGAGGCGGTCCTGTTGTCGGCCGGCGAACTCGTCGGCAATCCTGGCCATGACCGCGACCGGGTCGCTGACCTGGGTGTTGATCTCGCCGCTCGACGAATACCGTTCGAACGGCTTGCGCACGACCGACAGCACCGTGTCGGCCCGGCTGATCTCGGCGAGCACCAGCACCGAGGCGATCAGCCCCGAGTCGGCACCGAAGTTGTCGCGGAAGTAGTAGTGCGCGGAGTGCTCGCCCCCGAAGACCGCACCCGTCTCGGCCATGATCTGCTTGATGAACGAGTGACCGACCTTGGTACGAACGGGCTCTCCGCCACTCTCGCGGATCACCTCCGGCACGGCCTTGGAACAGATCAGGTTGTGCAACACCGTCGCGCCGGGGTGGGCGCGCAGCACAGCGGCCGCGAGCAGCGCTGTGGTCGTCGAACCGCTGAGACCGCGGCCGGTCTCGTCGACCACGAAGACCCGATCGGCGTCGCCGTCGAACGCCAGCCCGACGTCGAATCCACCGGAGACGACCCTCGCTTGCAGGTCGCGCTGATTGGCGGGCTGCAACGGGTCGGCGGGATGGTTGGGAAACGTGCCATCGAGTTCGCCGTACATCACTTCGAGGGTGATCTGGGGCAGGCGCTCGAACACTGCGGGCACCACGAGGCCACCCATCCCGTTGGCGGTGTCGGCCACGACACGAAGGGGATGCAAAGCAGCAGGGTCGATGAACGACACGACGTGGTCGGCAAATGCACTGAGGAGGTTGCGGGTCGTGGACGAGCCGGGGCGCGACGCCGCGGCCGGACCTTGCCCGCTGAGCACGCTGGCCGCGACCGACTTGATCTCGCCCAGGCCCGTGTCCTGTCCGACGGCGCGAGCGCCACTGAGACAGAACTTCACGCCGTTGTACTGGGCCGGGTTGTGCGAAGCGGTGAACATCGCGCCCGGGGCATCGAGCGTGCCTGCGGCGAAGTACACGAGATCGGTCGAGGCCAGACCGAGGTCGACGACGTCGACCCCCTGTTCGAGCACACCGCGGACGAACGCCTCGACCAGTTCGGGACCAGACGGACGCATGTCGCTGCCGACCAGCACGCGGCGGGCCTGGGTGAATCGGGCGAAGCCGACCCCAAGCGCGTGGGCGACATCGGTGTTGAGCTGATCGGGGACGGTGCCACGCACATCGTACGCTTTGACGATGGCGTCGAGCACCTGTGGGTTGGTCAAGGACATGGGGCCTAGACGCTAGCGTCGGGGCGAGGCGAGTCGTCCGGAGCTTGGTTCGACGGCGCCCAGATCACCGACTCCGAGCTGAGCTCGGGTTCGAGGGGATCGCCGATGTCGGGTCGCCACAGCTCGGACGGGGTCGAATCGATCGTCGTCGTCTCGTCGGTGCTCACCTCCCAGTCGTCCCAGTGGAACGCGGTCGGATCCGGCTCCTCGCCAAACGGATGCGTGTTGGCGTGGCGCACATCGCCACGGATCCTCATGAAGATCAACAGTCCGATTCCCATGAACGTCAGCAGATAGGCGGCGTAGTCGAGGCCCGAGCGACCGTAGGTCAGGTGTACGTCGGTCGACGTCGGCACCACAACCATCAGATTGGGTGCGATGCGATACGGGCCCTGCGCTCCGCTGGCCTTCCAGTTCGGGAAGTAACTGATCTTCACCAGCACCGGAACGCCGACTTGGTCGACAGTGAATCGAAGATCCTGTTCGCCGAGCTGCACGTTGCTGATGGTCACCGCAGGAAGCTTCTTCGCCACGATGGGCTCGATGGGCTGAACGATGTCGATCTTGCGGCCGGATGCGCCAGGAGTCAGGCCATCGCTGCGCGTCGGGTCGACCTGGACGTCGATCCGTTGCCAATCGGCCGGACCATCGTTGGCCGGCATCGCCGCCCACTCGTCTCGGTGTTGGAACCAGCTCATGCCCAGTTCGAGGTTGCGCTCGCGCTGATCGCCGCCACGATCCCCGACCACCACGGGCTGATAGGCAAGCGGTTCGACCAGATCACTGCCGGCGACCTGGTAGATGTTCCACGGGCCGACGGAGGCCAGAAGCGACAGCTCGTCGCGCTGGTCGGCCTCGGCCTTCGCCAGCTCTGTGAACACCATCAGGTACTTCACGCCCAGCGTCTGCAGGTACGGCACACCTTTGGAAGCGTCGTTGTCGTCGTAGCGCAGTTCGCGCACCGGGTTGGAGCTGTCGCTGCTCATTGCGGCTGCGGTGATGAAGTGATACGGCGTGGTGCCACTGGCTTCGAAGAAGAGTCCCTCCATACTGGCGATGCAGCCGTCCGTCCAGTGAGGCAAAAGCATCAGCGCCATCGTGGTGCCGTACTGGCCGTTGTCGCCGTTGTTCTCCCACATCGCCCGCCCGCATCCGTGCGTCGAGTCGGCACCAAGCGCCTTCATCTGGTCGATCAGTAACTTGTACTCGCCGTAGGCATCGCGACCCTCGTAGCCCATGAAGTTGTAACGGGTCCACCCATCGCTCTGGGCGTCTTTGGCATCGGCGGAAAGCGTGATCGGATTGAAGCCGCCCACGCCCCACGAGTACACGTTCTTGCCGTGTTGTGTGATCACGCGGCCGCCGGGTACCTGTTGGAACAGGAACAGCTCCATGACCAGCACCACGACGCCGACCACGCCGGCCGTGCCGAGGCCGACCTTCCACATGCTGTCGCGCGATCGCGTCGGACGCGCTCGCACGCCGCGCACCATGACCTCGACGAGCTCGACGACGCCGACCATCATCAACATCAGACGCAGCAGGTACAAGAACGGCAGCAAGCGCGGGTTC
>JANOCR010000129.1:0-32726 GCA_031412355.1 Ilumatobacteraceae bacterium
ACGCTCGGTCGCACGCTTCGCCGGCTGAGCCTCGACGAGCTTCCACAACTGTGGAACGTGATCCGTGGCCAGATGAGCCTGGTCGGACCACGGCCCGAGCTCAGCGAGAAGGTCGACGACTACGGCCTGCGCTCACACCCGCGGCACTGCGTTCGTCCTGGCCTGACCGGCGAATGGCAGGTCACCCACCGGGCGTCGGGCATCCACCTGATCCACTGTTTCGACCAGGACATGACCTACGTGTCGCGCATCAACCTGTGGCGCGACGTGTGCATCATCGTGCGAACCTTCGCCGTCGTCTTCGGCGCCAAAGGTATCTGACGTCACGGCGCGGTTGCGGCGGGAACCAACGTCTCGGGGGTTGGCGCCGGCATCGCGGGTGCTTGCGTCACGACGGGCAGCGGGCCACTGCCGGTCGCCGAGTCGCCTCCGAACGAGGCAGTCTCGGTGCACGCCCAGATGGCATCGGGCGGTGGGTTGGCGACGACTCCGGTGACAATGCCGTCTTCGACCGTCAGAGCGGGCAAGCACGCTGCATCGATCGTGTCGGCCGCTTGACCGGTGACGATTGACTCCAGGCTGGTACGGCCGAGCCCACCATAGAAGAACGGTGCGAAGGCCGAATCGAACAAACTGGCACCATCGTCGATGTCGTGCAGAGGGACGGTTGCGCTGCTGAGAACCGTGCCCAGCGGCGACACGTACCACTTGCCACTGGACTGCACGACGGAAACCGCCGGAAGTTCGAGGCCACTGCCCGACACGAACAGGAACACGCCACCGAGTATCCCCGTTGCGCAGACCTTATAGCCGCCGTCCACCGCCGTGGCGGGAGACAGCGGATCAAGCCCGAGAAACGACTGAGCGAAGCTTCCGGTGACGGTCGTACAGCCGTCGGCACGCTGAACCGTGAACGGTGTCGGATCGCTGGTCGGATTTGCGACATCCGACAAACCCTGATCGAAGCCTGGAGGAGTAGTGCCCGCCACGGTGAACGTGAGGGGGCGCAAGGTGAGATGGTCTCCTTGGCCGAACGTCTCGTACGACAACCCCGAGACTTGCACCGACCAGCCGTCGGCCCGACTGCGCTCCATCAGTGTTTCGCTATCGGCGAGCCAACTCTGCGCCAGCCACGCCATCGCGTCCTCGCCGGGAGCGAAGGTGTCCAGGGCAGATCCGAGGTCCAGGGTGGCCAGCCGCTCGTAGAACCCTGTGACCGCCGCCTCTGGCGTATCGAAGCCAATCGGCGTGCGCGTCAGCGGGTCGGGCATCTCCCATCCGGCCGCTTGCCGTATGTACTCGGCGACGGTGTACTCCACGCTGACATACCACCGACCGCCGCGCTCAACGGTCATCAGGACCGTGCCGGCAGCGGCCTCGCCGGTGGCCACGGAGGTCGCCGCTGAGGCGCCTTCACCGAGCAGCGCCCGCAAGCTGTCGCCGAGCGGGAACGTACTCGGATCGAACGATGCACTGACCGTTCCGCTCGTAGCGGTGACGACTGCCAATCCATCCTCGAAGAAGTTGGTGTCGAGCACCAGGTCGTCGATCGAAATGTCGATGCCCTGCAGCCCGGTGAGGTCCAAATCCTCGGACAGCAGACCAACACGCCTTGCGTCCGCCGTTGCCGAGTCGAGTGCAGCGCGCAGAGCCCCGACCTCCTCGGGCAAGGTCACGTCGATCATGCCCAACACGTCTTCGCTCTCGAGAGCCGACACGAACGTGGTCACGGCTTCTTCGGGCGTTGCCGCGCCACCGTCGTTGCTGGCACCGAGGAACGAGTAGGTCGTGAAACCGCCGGCGCCGATCAATGCGGCGACAGCGGCGATGACCCCGGCACGTCGCCCGCGTCCGGGCGCCCGGTTGGTCGCGACGACCCGCACTTCGTCGGGCAGGTGCACGGCGGTGGGAGCATGATCGGCGAGCTGAGCTAGCCGCTGGCGCAACAGAGCCTCGGTCTGTGCGAATTCCTGATCGGACATCGTTGTCATCGGATCACCTCTCGAAGTTCGGCAAGGCCGCGTCGCACAAGGGTCCGCACGGTTGCCCTACGGCATTTCAGGTTGGCGGCGATCTCTTCCTCGGAAAGGTCACAGAGATAGCGCAGCACGATCGCCGAACGCTGACGTATGGGAAGAGCGATCAGCGCGTCACGCAGTTCGACCATCCCAATGTCCATCGTCGCGTCGCCGGGATTATCGGGGCGTGGTGCGGCGACGGTGCGGCGATGCAGCGACCGGCAGCGGTTGACGACCGCGACGCGCAGGTATGCGGCGGGTTCGGCCAGCGTGTCGATGCGCGGCCCGATCTTGGCGAACACATCTTGCACGACATCTTCTGCGGCCGGTGCGGAGCCGGTGAGAACGAACGCAACCCGCAGGAGGTCGCGATAGGCCGTGGCGTAGACGGCCTCGGAGCCCGCCCACGCCTTGGATTCCGCGATCGGAATGCGAGTCGACTCGGGGAACGCGTCGCTCATAGCGAGATTCATACCCTGTGTCACGCATCAGCCAGCCAGTTCGTTTCAAAATTTCTTGTGGACGAGTTGCTATGGCCGGCCGGCAACGATGGTGGTTGCGACCAACGGCACACCGGGCCGGTAGACGAAGTCGATCGGGTTGGGCGTGTCGAGGATCACGAGGTCGGCGCGAGCGCCGGGCACGAGCCGGCCGATGTCGTCGCGACGCAGCGCCGCCGCACCGCCAGCCGTTGCCGCCCAGATGGCTTCGTCGATGGTCATGTTCATGTCGCGGACCGCGAGCGCGATGCAGAAGGGGATTGACGTGGTATAGCTCGATCCGGGGTTGCAGTTCGACGCCAAGGCGGCAGTGCCACCGGCGTCGAGCAGCCTGCGGGCGTCGGGGTACGGCTGCCGGGTCGAGAAGTCCGTCGCTGGCAAGAACGTGGCAACGGTGTCGCTACCGGCGAGTGCAGCAATGTCGTCGTCGGAGAGATACGTGCAGTGGTCGGCCGAGGCGCATCCGAGATCCACCGCCAGTTGCACCCCCGGGCCATGACCAAGTTGATTGGCGTGCAACCGCAGGCCGAGCCCAGCCTCGCGCCCAGCTGTCAGCACGGCACGACATTGGTCGGCGTCGAACGCTCCGCGCTCGCAGAACGCGTCGACCCAATGGGAGTGCGGTGCGCACGCAGCCAGCATCTCGCCGCAGACCAGCGCGACGTACTCGTCGACCCGGTGTTCGAACTCGGGTGGCACGACGTGAGCGCCGAGGAAGGTCGTCTCGGCGGTCACCGTGCGAGCGGCGCGCAAGGTGCGCGCTTCGTCGACCACATTCAGTCCGTACCCCGACTTGATCTCGATGGTGGTCGTGCCGGCGCGCCTTGCCTCGGCCAGAAGCGATGCTGCCCGGCTGAGCAACTCGTCGTCAGTCGCCGCGCGTGTCGCCGCAACCGTCGTGCGGATGCCACCAGCCTCGTACGCCCGACCGGCCATGCGCGCCTCGAACTCGTCGGAACGATCACCGGCGAACACCAGATGGCTGTGGCTGTCGACGAAGCCCGGCAGCACGCATCGACCAGAGGCGTCGATCCGGTTGTCGGCCGCAGGGGCGGGTCCAGTGCCGACTGCCTCGATCGATCCCTCGGTCATCACCACCCAGGCGTCGGTCAGTTGACCGGTCGGGCCGTTGTCGAAACTTGGGTCGTTGGTGATCAGACGCCCGATGTTGTCGACGACGGTCGATGATCCGGTCATGACCATGCCCGCCTGATGCTGCGGTCGAGGGCGGCAGGAACATCGATCGCCTGGTGCGCACCGTCGGCAACGACGACTCGGCCGCCGACAACGACGTGGTGCACATCGGCGGCCGTCGCCGCGAACACCACGGCCGCCGCGGCCTGGTCGGGATCGAGGCCGGCGAGTCGCGGCGACGTGAGCGCAACGGACGTGAGATCGGCCAACGCGCCCGCCGCGATGCACCCGCCCTCGTGCCAGCCCAGGCTGCGGTATCCCGACTCGGTTGCCGCGGCCAACAGTTCGCCGGCGCGATGCGTGCCACGAGTGAGCGACCTCAGCCGCTCGTCGAGTTCGATGCCGCGCACCTCCTCGAATGGGTCGATCACCGCATGTGAGTCGGTGCCGACGGACATCGCGATTCCGGCAGCACGAAACGCCGCAGTGGGCCCGATGCCGTCGGCCAGATCGCGCTCGGTTGTCGGGCACAGGCAACACGTCGATCGGCTCGCCTGCAGCAGTGTGATGTCGCCGTCCACGAGATGGGTCGCATGCACAGCGGTGAATCGATCGCCGAGCACGCCGTGACGGTTGAGCAACTCGACGGGCGTACAGCCGTGCAACGCGGCGCACTGTTCATTCTCGGCGGGCTGCTCGCTGACGTGCGCGTGCAGCGGAGCGGCGTGTGCCGCCGCCCATTCGGCAACGGTCGACATCGATGGCGGATCCACCGCGCGTACCGAGTGAACGGCGGCGCCGATCTTGATTGCGGGACCATCGACCAGCTGGTCGACTCGGCCGGCCCATGCCAGCGCATCGCCGTCACTGAATCGCCGTTGAGTCGAGTTCAGCTCCGCACCCTGGCTCATACCGGCGCGCAGGTAACACGCGTCGAGCAACGTCATGCGGATGCCGGCCGCGGCAGCAGCGTCGACCAACACTTGACCCATCTCGTTCGGTTGCGAGTAGGGACGGCCCCCATCGCCATGGTGCAGGTAGTGAAACTCGCCGACACATGTGAAGCCCGCCAGCACCATCTCGGCGAACGTCGCCGTGGCCAGTTCGCGGTACGAGTCGGGGTCGAGTCGATCAGCAAGGTCGTACATGCGATCGCGCCATGTCCAGAACGATCCGGTCTCGCCGTGCGTCCGCCCGCGCAGCGCACGATGGAAGGCATGGCTGTGAGCGTTGGCCATTCCCGGAAGGGTCAGTCCAGCGAGATGTCGCGCGCCGGACGGCGGCTTCGCGCCGATCGTGACATCGACGATTCGGTCCCCCTCAACCCTGATGGTCACATCGTGTTCGACGTCGCCGGCAAGGTCTCCGAGCCAGGCGAGCTCGCACCAGAACGTCGTCACGAACCAACCCTGGCGACGAACTCGGTGATCCGCTCGACGAAGGCTGCGCGGTGGAACCGCTCGAACTGCTCCCATGTGGTGAACGTGCGCGGGTCGACGACCCGATCGAGGAACAGCACACCGTCGAGATGGTCACACTCGTGTTGGAAAGTGCCGGCGGTCAGCCCACGGCGGATCTCGTCGTGCGCAACGCCGTCGCGGTCCAGGTATCGAACGCGCACGTTGACGTGCCGCATCACCGAGCCGCGCAGGTTGGGAACCGACAGGCAGCCTTCGTTGATCTCGACCAACTCGTCGTCGACCGGCTCGATGATCGGATTGACCACGATCGTCAGCGGGATGCGCGGCTTGTACGGATACCGAGGGTTGTCGCCAACCTCGATCGAGGCGATGCGTATCGGCACGCCGACCTGATTCGCAGCGAGCCCCGCGCCATTCGCATGACGCATGGTCTCGATGAGGTCGTCGATGAATTGTTGCGTCTGTGGCGTCGCCAACTCCTCGGCCGTCACCTCACGGGCTCGCTCGCGAAGCACCGGATGCCCCACGGTCACGATCTCGCGAACGCTCATCGCTCGTCGCCGTGCTCGGTCATGGGGATGCGCACGCCTCGCTGGGCGGCGACATCGGTGGCTCGCTGGTACCCAGCGTCGGCGTGGCGGATCACGCCCATGCCGGGGTCGGTGACCAGCACGCGCGACAGCTTCTGCGCAGCCATCTCGGTTCCATCGGCGACAACCACCATGCCGGCGTGGATCGATCGGCCGATACCCACCCCTCCGCCATGGTGGATGCTGACCCACGTGGCGCCGCTCGAGGTGTTGACCAGCGCGTTGAGCAACGGCCAGTCGGCGATCGCATCACTACCGTCGGCCATCGCCTCGGTTTCGCGATACGGCGAGGCGACCGATCCGGAGTCGAGGTGATCGCGACCGATCACGATCGGAGCCGACACTTCGCCGGTACGGACCATTTCGTTGAAGCGCAGGCCCAGGCGGTGGCGCTCGCCGTACCCGAGCCAACAGATCCGCGCCGGCAGGCCCTGGAACGCAACCCTCTCGCTGGCCAACTTGATCCATCGATGCAGATCGGCGTCGTCGGGAAACTCGTCGAGCACCGCACGGTCGGTGGCGGCGATGTCGGCGGGATCACCCGACAGGGCAACCCATCGAAACGGTCCCTTGCCCTCGCAGAACAGCGGACGAATGTAGGCAGGCAGGAAGCCGGGATAATCGAACGCTCGCTCGAAGCCACCGAGTTTGGCCTCGGTGCGCAAGCTGTTGCCGTAGTCGAAGACCTCACTTCCCTTGTCGAGGAATCCGACCATGGCTCGGCAATGAGTCGCCATGCTTTCGCGTGCACGGCGGATGAGTTCCTGCGGATTGCTACGCGCCAACTCGGCGGTGGCTTCGGGCGTGAGATCGGCCGGCACGTAGCTCAGTGGATCGTGTGCGCTCGTCTGATCGGTGACGATGTCGGCGGCGAAGTCCATCTCGAGCAACTTGGGAACGAGGATCGCGGCGTTGCCGACCAACCCGACCGACAAGGCCTGCTTGTTGTCGCGCGCCTGCAGACAACGAGACACGGCGTCCTCCAGTGAATCGGCGATCTCGTCGAGATACCGCGTCTCGACTCGCCGGCCGACGCGCCACGCATCGACGTCGATGCACAACGCGACACCGCCGTTCATCGTGACGGCCAACGGCTGAGCACCACCCATCCCGCCCAGCCCAGCAGTCAGTGTGATGGTGCCCGCCAGGGTCCCGGCGAACTTGCGGCGGCCGATCTCGGCGAAGCACTCGTATGTGCCTTGCAGAATCCCCTGCGTGCCGATGTAGATCCACGAGCCGGCCGTCATCTGCCCGTACATCGTCAGGCCCATTGCTTCGAGGCGCCGGAACTCGTCCCACGTGCCCCACTCGGGAACCAGATTGGAGTTGGCGATCAGCACGCGCGGAGCCCACTCGTGCGTGCGAAACACGCCGACCGGTTTTCCGGATTGCACCAGCAGGGTCTCGTCGTCGCCCAACGTCGTGAGCGTGCGGATGATCGCATCGAAGGCATCCCACGAACGTGCAGCCCGACCGGTGCCGCCGTACACGACGAGATCGTCGGGACGCTCGGCGACCTCCGGATCGAGGTTGTTCATCAGCATGCGCATCGCTGCTTCTTGCTGCCAGCCCCGGCACGTCAACTCCGAGCCTCGCGGTGCCCGCACAGGTCGTGGTCCTGACATCGACGTCTCCTTCGTTTCGTTCCGGTCGCTCAGTCCAACTCGCCGGTGACACGCTCGACCGCTGCCAACAAGTCTCCGCTGACAACCAACGCTTCTGCGCGTTCGAGCTCGGGAGACAACCATCGATCGGGTCCTGCGCCGGCTACCCCCGCTTCGCGCAGCGCGGCGACCGCCGCCCCCGTCGCGACCGCAGGTTCTACCGGGTGGCGCAGGTCGATGCCCCGCGCCGCACACACCAGTTCGCACGTCAGGATTCGGGCGAGGTTCGACACCGATCGGCGCAACTTGCGGGCTGCTCCCCAACCCATCGAGACGTGGTCCTCCTGCATGGCCGAGGTCGGCAACGAGTCGACGCTGGCCGGCGAAGCCAGACGGCGGTTCTCGGCCACCATCGCCGCCTGCGTGTAGTGGGCAATCATAAGCCCCGAGTTGACACCGGCGTCCTCGGCCAGGAACGGCGGCAGCCCGTGCGAGCGAGTGCGATCGAGCATGCGGTCCGTGCGGCGCTCCGCAATCGCACCGACCTCGGCTGCTGCGATGGCCAAGAAGTCGCAGGCGAACCCGACCGGGGCACCGTGGAAATGACCGCACGACTCGACGCGGCCGTCGGGTAGCACGCTGGGGTTGTCGATGGCCGACCTCAGCTCGGTTTCGGCAACGGATCGGGCAAAGGTGATGGTGTCGCGTGCTGCACCATGCACCTGCGGTGTGCAGCGCAACGAGTAGGCATCCTGCACACGCGGGTCGTCGGTGCGATGGCTGGCCACGATCGGGCTGTCCTGCAGCAACCGGCGCAGGTTCGCTGCCGAGGCGGTTTGACCGTGATGCGGCCGCAGCGCCATCAGGTCGGCGGCGAACGCCCGATCGGTAGCCATCAGCGCCTCGACGCTCATGGCCGCAGCGATGTCGGCGGTGCGCACCAACATGTCGAGATCGGCAAGTGCCAGCACCAGCATGCCGAGCATTCCATCGGTGCCGTTGATCAGCGCCAGACCCTCCTTGGCGCGCAGCGTGACCGGTGTGATCCCGGCAGCGGCGATGGCTGCGGCACATTCACCTTCACCGATCAAGGCGAGCGCCACGTGAGCCAACGGAGCGAGATCGCCGCTGGCACCCAATGATCCGTGCTCGTGGACCGCCGGAGTGATGTCGGCGTTCAACAGCGCCAGGATCGTGTCGACCACCACCTGGCGCACACCCGAGAAGCCCATGGCCAGAGTTCGCGCTCGCAACAGCATCATCGCCCGCACGACCTCGGGTTCGACCAACGGGCCCATGCCGGCAGCGTGCGAGCGGATGAGGGCGCGCTGCAACTCCTCGCGCCGCTCCGGCGGAATGACCGTGGTGGCCAGCGAACCGAAGCCGGTGGAGATGCCATAGACGGCATCGTCGAGCGCGGCAAGCCCCTCGACGATGGCCGCACTGCGTGCGATCGCCTCGCGTGCCGGCTCGTTGACGGTGACCCGCGCTCCGCGGCGAGCCACGGCCACAACGTCGATGGCGCTGACCCCGTCGGGGCCGAGAACGACATCGTTGGTCGTGACTTCCATCGGACGGTAACTTACGTTGCCGACGCGCGCCCCGCGGCTTCTGTTGGAAATCGAATCGCCCGGTAGCGTGCGGCCATGGCTGGTTCGATTCTTGGAACGCGCGTTCTGCGCACCGAAGACCCCGACTTGTTGCTCGGTTTGGCGGAGTACGTCGGCGATCTGAACCTCGACAACCAGGTGCACATGGTGTTCGTACGCTCGGAGATGGCCCACGCGATGATCACTGGCATCGACACGGCAGCGGCACAGGCGGCACCCGGTGTCGTCGCCGTGTGGACCGCCGCCGATCTGGGCATCGACCCATTCCAGAGCATGGCGACGGTGCACGACGATTTCGCCCGCCCCGCCCTGGCCGGCGATCGCGTGCGGTTCGTCGGCGAGGCGATCGTCGCCGTGGTGGCCGACACCGTGACCCAGGCCAAAGACGCCGCCGACATGGTGATCGTCGACTACGAGACATTGGATGCTGCGGTGACCGCAGAGGCAGCCTTGGCAGACGGCGCGCCCGTGCTGTTCGAGGCCCATGGCGACAACATCGCCGTCGCCACGACTGACCGGGTCAACGCCGACCTGTTCGGCGACGCCGATGTCGTCGTGCGCGGCCGCTACGTGAACCAGCGGATCGCCGTCGCGCCCATGGAGCCACACGGCGCGGCGGCGGCCATCGGCGACGACGGACGCCTGCTGGTCTACGGCTCAACGCAGATGCCGCACCTACTGCATCAGTTGCTGGCCAGAGCGTTGGGTATGGACGCAAGCGACATTCGTGTGGTGACTCCGCTGGTGGGCGGCGGATTCGGCGGCAAGGCCGGCGTGTATCCCGAACAGGTCGTTGTGGCCGCGGCGGCAAGAATGTTGCAACGACCCGTGATGTGGGCTGCGACGCGCAGCGAAGACATGGTCGCGTTGTCGCACAGCCGCGGGCAGATCCAATACGTCGAACTCGGCTGCAAACACGATGGCACGTTCACGGGATTGCGCGTCCGCCTGGTCGGCGACGGCGGCGCGTACCCGGGCCTCGGTTCGTTCCTGCCCAGCGGTACTCGGCGTATGTCGAATGGCACGTACCGCTTCAGCGGCATCCAGTTCGACGTCGTCGTCGCCGCGACCAATACCACTCCCATGGGGGCCTATCGCGGCGCCGGTCGGCCCGAAGCGACCGCGTTGCTCGAGCGAGTCGTCGACCAGGCGGCCATCGAGTTGAAGATCGACCCCATCGAGCTGCGCCGCCGCAACCTGCTGACCGACGACGTGTTTCCATTCACCACACTCACCGGCATCACCTACGACAGCGGTGCGTACAGCACGCCGCTCGACGCCGTCGCCAGGTTGGCGGGCTATGACGAACTGCGCCGCGAGCAGGTTGCCAGGCGTGCCAGCGGCAACCGCAACCTGCTGGGCATCGGCGTGTCGATGTACGTCGAGATAACCGCCGGCGGCGGCACCAGCGAGTACGGCGCCGTGCAGGTGCACGACGACGGTTCGGCCACAGTCATGGCCGGTACCTCGGCGCACGGCCAGGGCCACCAGACCGCGTTCGCCATGATCGTCAGCGACCAGACCGGTATCCCCATCGACCGCGTCCGTCTGATCGCTGTCGATACCGACTTGGTTCGCAGTGGCGGGGGCACCGGCGGGTCGCGATCGCTGCAGCTCGGCGGATCCGCTGTGTTGCGGGCCACCGAGTCGTTGGTCGACAAGGCCAAGCACCTGGCCGCGCATCTGCTCGAGGCCGACATCGGCGACATCGTCGTCGACACCACCACGGGAACGCTCGGCGTCGCCGGTGTGCCGAGCACCGGTCTCGACTGGGCAGCGCTGGCGGCCGCCGCAGCAGCGGCCGACGGTGTCGTCGACCACACCGACGGCACGCTGGGCCTGGCCGCTCAGCTCGATTTCCACCAGGGTGAGGCGACGTTCCCGTTCGGAGCACACATCGCCGTCGTCGAGGTCGACCACGACACGGGGAAGGTCACATTGCTGCGGCACATCGCAGTCGACGACTGCGGGACAGTGCTGAACCCATTGCTGGTGGAGGGTCAACAGCACGGCGGTGTCGCCGCGGGTGTCAGCCAGACCCTGTACGAGCAGGTGGTCTACGACGAGGATGGCAACCCGCTGACCGGGAACTTCATGGACTACGGCATCCCGTCGGCCGCCGAGTTCCCGAGTTTCGAGGTGCACAGCACCGAGACACCGACCCCACTGAACCCACTGGGTGCCAAGGGCATCGGCGAGGCCAGCACCATTGGCAGCACCCCCGCCGTGCAGAACGCAGTGATCGACGCACTCGCCCATCTTGGTGTGCGCCACATCGACCTGCCCTGCACCAGCCAAACGGTGTGGAGGACGATTCGCGATGCCGAGGCCGGCACCCTGCCCGATCCCTGGTCCGAGCCACCGTCGGTCTTCAGCCACCTGGCCGCCGACCAAGAGGTCGACGAGGCCGGCCTCAGTGCCGCCGAAGGCATCTGACCACCGGGGCTGGCATGCCTGAGGGCGACACCATCCGACGGCTGGCCGACAAGATCAGCAGGCGCTTCGTGGGAGAACAGTGTGTGCGGTGCGTCACCAGAGATCCGCGGCTGGTCGGCGTCGACCTGGCCGGCACAACGCTGGTCGACGTCGACGCCGTCGGCAAGCACCTGTTCATCCGCTTCGACAACGGCAACACGCTGCACTCGCACCTGCTGATGACTGGTTCGTGGACGGTCGGGCCAGCCGCTGGCCAGCCCGAATGGCGACGCCGGATCGAGCTGTGGATGACGACCGGCCGCCTGACGGGAATCGATCTGCCGATCGTGGAAGTGCTGCCGACCGCATACGAAGAACGCGTCGTCGGTCGCCTCGGTCCGGACCTGTGCGGGCCAGAGGAACCCGACGTCGACGAGATCGTCGATCGACTGCAGCGCGCACCAGATACCGCGCTGGCCACGGCTCTGCTGGACCAGCGCAACGTCGCCGGGTTCGGAAACATCTACGCGATCGAGGTGCCGTTCATCGCCGGTGTTTCACCGAACCAACGTGTGGGAGCGATCGATGGTTTGAAGGGTCTCGTCGGCCTCGGCGCTGCGATGATTCGCACCAACGCCGAACGGGGACCACAGAACACCACCGGTCGCCGATTGAACTCCGCAGACCATTGGATCTACGCCCGCCGCGGACGGCCGTGCCCGATCTGCGCGACCACGCTCGACGGGTGGGACGAACGCGAGAGCCCGTGGGGACGGGTTGCGGTGTGGTGCCCGAGTTGCCAGCGGGTGGACGGCTCCCGGATCGTCGATACGGCGCGCATTGCCAAACTGCTGGCGTTGCACCCGGCACGTCGACAGCCGATGTTTCCCCCGCGCTGAACGGGCTGTCCGGTCGGGTCGGGCCTTTTGCCCAAGCGTCCCATACTGCTGCCCTGTCGGCTCTTCAGAAGGGCGACCCGAATGTGGACACTGGTGGCATGGAGCCAATAGAGGAGGACTTCCATGGCCGATCTCGATCATCCCGTCACGTATGTAGCCCAATCGCAGCCCATGTCTTGTTGGGCAGCATCGGCGGCGATGATGATGAACACCACCGAGGCTGACATCCTGGAGCAGTTCGCCTTCGGCGAGGACGGCGCCGACGAGCCCGAATGCCGCGAGCTGGCCAGCCGGCTCAACATGAACATCCTCCCCGAGGCCTGTCGGAACGCCGATGGCTGGTGGCAGATCCTCGGCCGTGGGCCGGTGATGGTCGGCATTCCCGACCACTTCATCGTGGTCGGCGGCATCTACACCGACGACGCCGGCAACTCGCAGGTGCACGTCTACGACCCGGCCCGCGGCGACTACTGGTCGACCCTCGAGACGGTCGAGAACGGGTACGAGGCCGACTGGAACTTCAGCTACGACCTGCTGCAGCGCTAGCCGACGCGGCCGACCATCCGTCATCGCGTCTGATGACGGGCGCCCCGTATCGGGGCCGGAGTCATCAAACGCTGCAGCGCTAGCCGCCGCGGCTGACCATCGATCGCACGCCGACGGTGAACGCCGGGTTGCTGAACCCGGCCGGACGGAAGGTGGCGAGGTCGATCAGCAGCGGAGCGCGTACACCGGTGAACTGCGGCTGATCGAGGGCGGTGACCTGAAGCCCGCCGATGCGCACACCGTTGCGCAGAACCAAGAAGTCGAATCGGAACGCACCCGCCGCGTCCGTCTGCACCGTCGCGAACGGGAACTCGCCGAAGAACGCCAACTCGACAGCGATGTTCGGCGGGAAGCCCTCGCCGATCGCCACCGTGACCTCACCTGGGCTGACAACACCGGGGTTCATCTTCAGCGTCGGTGTGAACACCTGCACTGTCACCACGTTGCCCGTGATGCGAAGGATTGCCGACGCGCTCTCGCCGCCGCTGCCGAGAACTCCCAGCGTCGCCGACGACGCACCCTCGCGCGCGATGGTGGCGCCCACATCGATGCTGCAGGATGCGCCAGGGCCGAGCGAGGCACCACACGTGTTGCCAGTGATCGCGAACTGATCGGCTCCGGTACCGCTGATCCCCGAGCCCGCCAACGGCACTGCTGTCTGACCGGGATTGGACACCGTGAACCGCTTCGGTGCGACCGAAGTACCAACTGTGCCGCTGCCGTAGTCGGCGGAACCCGGTGCGATGACCAGCGACCCTGGCGTTGGGAGCGGAGGAGCCAACCCGTTGCCGAGCAGTGACGCCGACACCGACAGCCCGTCGCCCGACACGCCGACCGTCGAACTGGCCCCGCCCGGGGCGGTGGGGCTGAACACGACGGTGATCGCACACGATGCACCGGGGCCCAGCGGGCCGCCACACCCGTTGGCGGTGATCGAAAAGGGTGCGGCCGGAGGAGTCACCGCACCGATGTTGATGCTGATGCCCGAAGTGTTGGTGACCACTGCGTTCTGGGGCGCTGACTGGCCGCCAGGGGTCACCGTGCCGAAATCGAGCGCCGGCGTGATGTCGAGGGCAATCGGGCGCTGACGCATCCACACGTTGAGGGTGTTCGGCATCGTCACGCCCGACAGTTCGAGGTTGGCCGCCGACGAGAACGCCACATACCGGCCGTTCGACGACATCGACGGCATGAACGAGTCGGTGGAGGTCGGCGCATCGCTGACCCCATAAGAGACGAGGTCGAACGTCGCCGAGTCGAAGAAGCCAGATAAGGAACGAGCAACGAACACCTGGCCGACGGGCTTCGCACCGGGGGCAGGTGCCCCAGCGTGGACCAGGGCGATCTGGGTGCCGTCGGGGCTGATCTCGGGGTCGTCGACCTCGCCCGACATGAGCTGGCCGGGCGACGTGCTGACCAGCCTGGTGACACCGGTGCCACGGTCCTGCACGTACACCTGCCGCGTGGTGAGCGCCGCTGCGCCGACGATGTCGGGACGGTTCGATGTGAAGGCCACGTACCGCCCGTCGGCCGACACCGATGGGTTGCGGTTGATCTCAGAATTGTTCAGGCCAGTGTTGCCGACCGAGATCAGTTCGGTGGCGCAGGTAGGAAATTCTGAGCCCACAGTGATCCCGCACGGCGGATACCACCCCTCGACGACATTGCGCGTGCGGTCGTCGATAGTGGTCTGACCGCCAATGGCCAAAAAGGCGCCGTCATCGGATATGTCGATCGAGTTCGGGTTGAAGAATCCGGCTTGGAGGAGAGCCTCCGAAGCAGCTGTGATCGGCGGGTTCGTATCGACCCTGGCGACGCGCGAGCCGAGCGATGCGTTCACCGCGGTGTACGCCACATAGCGACCATCAGCGGAGATCGCCAGTGCGCCAACGGGGTCAGTCGACGCCGGAAGTATCCCACCGGCATTGGAGACGAAAACCGGCGCGGCCGCGGGCGTGCAGCGATTCCAGGTGTAGATGCTCCACCGCGCCGGAATGCTGAAGAGGCCGACGTTGAAACCAACGAAGTAACCCCAGAACGCGACTCGGCAGCCGTCGCGACTGACCACTCCATTGGTCGTGCGGTCGACGAGGAAGGGCGCTGGCACCGTCGTCGTCGTGCCGGCGGCGCGATCGCGGACTGCCACCTGGACGTTTCCGACGAAGGCCAAACTGGCCTGTGGAACGGCCGTGAAGACAACGATGTTGCCGTCACCAGAGACCGATGCGAGATAGTCCGAAGATGCGAGCGGGGCGCCACCGGGTGCAGCGGAGATCAGTTCGGCGGGCGCGGCGGCGGAGGTGTTGCCCTCGCCGATCCAGCCGACAGTGGCAGCAGTCAACAGCATTGCGAGCGCGCACCGACCGGTTCGCCTCGGGCGCGCCGATGTACGAAAAAGCAAAGGACGCCGCCGATGTCCACCCATACGAGTTACAGCGAACACCGTGCACGACCTTTTGTCAACGTGCGGGTCGTCAAGAACGTTCAGCCACCTCTGCTGAACAACGAACGTACTCCCGCGGTAATGGCGGGGCTGGCGAATCCGCTGGGTCGGTAGGACGCGAGTTCGATCAGCAAGGGCGCAAACACTCCCGTGAACAGCGGCTGGTCAACGGCAACCACCTGCTTGCCGCCGATGCGCACACCGTTGCGCAACACCAGGAAGTTGAAACGGAACGCGCCCTCGGCGTCGGTCTGCACGGTGGCGAACGGGAACTCGCCGGCGAACGCCAACGCGACGGCGATGTTCGGTGGGAAGCCCTCGCCGATCGCCACCGTGACCTCACCTGCGCTGACAACACCGGGGTTCATCTTCAGCGTGGGGGTGAACACCTCGGTCACGGTCACGATCGTGGTCCCGATAACACGCAAGGTGGCCTGCGCCGCCTGCCCACCCGTGCCGAGCACGCTGAGCGTCGCCGAAAATGCACCCTCCCGCGTCGCGGTTGCCGACACGATGATGCTGCACGACGCCCCGCTTGCCAGCGAGCCAGTGCAGGTGTTCGAGACGATCGTAAATTGGTCGGCACCGACCCCACTGAGCGACACGCCCGAGAACGAGACGGCAGTTTGACCCGGATTAGAGACCGCGAAGCTCGTGGCGGTCGACGTGGAGCCGACCAGGATGGAGCCGAAATCGGCGGCTGCAGGCGCGATGGTGAGCGACCCGGCCGTCGGGAGCGCGCGGCCGGTACCCACCAACGACGACGACACCGACAATCCGTCACCCAGGACTGTGACCGTCGACGACGCGCCTCCGACAGCGGTCGGGGCGAACACCAGCGTCACCACGCACGAGGCCCCGGGAGCGAGTACTCCGCCACAACTGTTGGCCGTTATCGAGAACGGTGCTGTCGGCGGTGTGACGCCGGCAATGTTGATCAGAACTCCGGAGGTGTTGGTCACGACTGCGTTCTGCGGCGCCGATTGCGAGCCGACATCGATGGTGCCGAAGTTCAGCGTTGCAGTGACGTCGAGAGCAATCGGCCGCTCGCGCATCCAGGCCTCGCCCTGAAAAGCGGCAATGGTGCCGCCCGACAACTCGTCGCTGGACGACGATGAAAAAGCCACGTATCGGCCATTCGACGACATCGATGGATCGCCGGCACCGTTCGAGACCGGCTGATCATTGACGCCGTACGACACCAGATCGAGTGCCGACGTGTTGAAGAACCCCGACGTCGTCCGCGCCACGAACACCTGTGTGTTCTCGAAGTTGTCGCTCTGCGTTAGAGCAACTTGGGAACCGTCGGGTGTGATCTCAGGGTCGCCGACCCCAGTACTCCCGCCCTGCATGGCTTGTCCGGGCGTATCGGTGACCAGTCTCGTTATTCCGGCCACACGGTCGCGCACGTACACCTGAGTCGGACTTCCCGGAGGAAGGTTGGCGAGTTCGGGACCACTGGACTCGAAGGCGACATAGCGCCCGTCGGCCGAGACGGACGGGCGGTTGCTGAAACCCGTTGCCAGCTGACCTGCGTCATTGACCGAGATCACTTCGGTCGTGCAGGAGTTGAGGCATGGTGGCGTCCACCCCAAAACCTGATTGCTGACGGCGCCGGCGACACTGCGCTGGACGGCAATGGCCAGGAACCGGCCGTCGTCGGAGATGTCGAGGTTTCTGGTGACGGTGACCGGCACGGTCAGGACATCTTGGAGACCCGTGTTCGTGTCGATCCGAGCGATGCGCGGCGGCCCTCCAGTCAACGGTGGCGCCATGTAAGCGACGTAACGTCCATCGGCAGAAACGGCCAGGGGCTGGGGGGTGGCAGAGTCGTCGAGGACTCCGCCGGCGATTTCGACAGAGATGCTCCCGGGCGAGCACCGGTTCCACTTGTAGATGTTCCACTCGCCCGCCGGGAAATCGAAGTAGTAGAGGCCCCAGAACACGACCTGGCAGCCGTCCTTGCTGACCACGCCTCCGCTCGTTCGAGCCAGCGGCACCCCGAACAACAGGGCCGGTTGCGGCACATGGGTCGTCGTACCGGTTGCCCGGTTTCGTACGTACACGTCTTCGAAGAAGGTACTGGCGACAAAGTCATTGCTGTTGAAGACGACGATGTTGCCGTCGCCCGACACCGAGGGGTCGTAGTCGAACGAGCTCAGGGGCCCACTGCCGCCGGGCGCGACCGAAATCAGTTCGGCGGGCGCGGCGGCCGCGGAGTTGCCCTCGCCGAGCCAGACCACCGAGGTCACCGTCAAGAGGCCCGCTGTTACGCATCGCCCCGCCCGCCGAACGCGACACGGGACGCGGTTCACTTCTGGAAGCCGCCAAACGAACCGGAGATCGCGCAGTCACCCAATGTCGGTCCCGGTTGCGTGCATGACACCGTCATGGTCAGAGTCGAGCCCGGATTGAAGATGAATGGGGCCACAAAGTGCAGGTCGAGGTCACGGAAGTTTTCGAGCGCCGATTGCATGATGATGTTGCCGTCGCGCTTGATCTGTACGAAACCGCTGTCTCCGTTGGGGTTCTGCAACACCATGTCGGTCACCGCGAACGTCGACGAGAACGGGTTGTTGAAATCTGAGCTCGCGCCGAGCGGAACCAGGGATCCGAACCCGAGCTGGAAGTCGGCCGGGTTGCCGAACGGCGTGGCGAACGTGGACGTCGGCGTCGTAGTGGTGGTCACGCTGACCTCGCCGCCGACGACCGACGTTGTGGTCACGCTGGGAACTCCGACGCCTCCACCTCCAATCGTGGTCGTCGGCGCACCGCCCGCACCGGCACCGGCACCCGCACCCAGCTGGGTGTCGGGTGTGAGTGCTTCGACCTTTTCGTTCAGCGAGGCCAACGGCGCCTCGACAGCGTCCTTGGCAGCGGATTCGACGGTGGGCTTGAACAACGTGATCCACAGGATCCACAAAATCAACAGCAGGGCGATGAGCGCGATCACGGCCTTGATGAGCCACGGCGGCAGCATCGGCTCCTGCAACAGCGTGCCGTTGACCGCTTCGGGCACCGGGACCGCCACCACTACCGGCATCACCGCTATTGCGCCTGGCGGGGCAGGCGGAGAACCTGGCGGTGCCGTCGTCTGCGGCGCAGGTAGCTCGGCGAGCCGGGCTCGCTCGCTGACCAGCACCTGGAACTGGTGGGTCTTCGGTGGGCCTCTCCAGAACCGGTCGTGCGGAATGACCTCGAACTTGGTGAAGTGCGCAGTGCCCGGCTCGACAATCAAGGACTGCCTCGCGAACGCGTACCGGCAGGCGTTCTCGGGATCGGCGCCGGAGAACTCGACCTCGATGGGGGCGTTGCCGCGGTTGTCGACAGCCACCTCGAACTGGCCTTTGCGGCGACCACGTTGCGTCAGCGGAAAGATCTCGACCGTGCGGTCGGCGAAGCGACCGACGGTGATGACGCCTTCCTCGACGGCGGAGCCCATGGGATCTTCGCCGGAAACCACCTTGACACCGAAGGGCGTCGGCCCCGGCGCAGTGTTCGGCGACTTCGGAGGCCGGAAGTGAATGGTGACCGTGCCCTCCGCGCCGGGAAACAACGACAGCACCTCCGGCTCGGCGTCGATCCACGCCGCAGCGGCACCGAGCCCTTCGAAGGTGAACTGATCGACGACGGAACCGTTGTTGCGAACCCTGAGCTGCGCCGAAACCGCTTGACCGGGTTCGACAGCGAGCTCGGGTCGATCGAGAGACGCGCTCGAACCCATGGTCCGATCGTAGCCACGGCCTATTACCCGTTGACGCCTCGTGAGGGCAGATCGGTTGCCCGTTGAGTCGCCGTTGATTGCTCGTTGAGGCGTCGGGCGCATGCTGTCGTCGACCCCGGCAGTTGTACTGAGAGCCGGCCGGGGCAACTAGGGGTACGGAGGGATGAGAGAAATGTCCGATCGAATAGCTGTCTACGTCCACGGTGATGATCCAATCTCCGAGGCAGGCGTCGCCGCCCAACTACGCGGCCGCCCGGAGGCGTACGTCGTCGAGCGAGGATGCATCGACGACGCCGTCGTCGCTGTGGTCGTGACCGACGAGATCGACGAAGCCGCGGTGCGTGTCGTTCGCGGCATCCAGCGCGGCGGTTGTCCACGGGTGGTGCTCGTCGCCACCCAACTCGACGACAACGGATTGATGATCGCTGTCGAGGCGGGGGTCTCGGGTGTGCTGCGGCGTCGTGAAGCCAGCCCCGAGGTGCTGGCCAGGGCCGTGGTCGCGGCTGCGAACGGCGATGGCACGTTGGCACCCGACCTGATCGGACGCCTGTTGAACCAGGTCAGCCGCCTGCAGCAAGACGTGCTGACCCCGCGCGGCATCGGGCCGGACGGTCTCAGCAGTCGCGAGCGCGAGGTGCTGAAGCTGCTGGCCGACGGTCTGGGCACCAACGAGATCGCCAGCGCGCTCGCCTACTCGGAGCGCACGATCAAGAACGTCATCCACGACGTGACGACACGGCTCAACCTGCGCAATCGGTCACATGCCGTCGCCTACGCCGTCAAGGCCGGCATCGTTTGATCCACTAGTCGTCGGCTGCCGACTTCTCGCGAATCCTGAACGCGGTCCACCGCTTCTCGGCCAGCAAGCCGGCATCGGTCGAGGCAACCTTCCGGGAACCTGGTCCGATCGATTCCATCCCGATCGTCAGTTCCTCTGCCGGTGGTGCGATATCGGTGAACAGTGCCGGTCGCAACGGAGCGACCAACGTCAGTTCCAACGATGCACGCAGAGGCATACCCAGTGACGACCAGACGTCGTGGGCTTGCGGGCCAGGGTCGGGAATCGGTACCCCGAGGCGTACGAGCAGCGGTTGCTGCTCACCATCGAGCACGCCCGCGAGATGCTCGGCAGCAACGATCTCGCCAGCCAGGCAGGCCTCCATCACCTTGCCCAACAAGCGATGCTCGTCCTCGACCGTTTTGGCCCAGGCGCTGACCTGATAATGCATCTGGTAATGACGCACCGGGGGCTGGCGACCGCCAACGCGTCCGTCGGCGTTGCGCTCGTCTGCCCAATCGGCCGCCCGGCGCCCGATGTCTTCGACCACGCGATGCAAGAAGCACGAGACCGCCGGTCGCTTCACCGCCTTGGCCCAGTCATCACTGGGCGTCTCGAAGGTCACCGCTGTGCCCGCACCGAGAACCGACACGAGGAAATTGGCTAGCGATCGGTCGACATCTGCGATCACTCCGAAAGTGTCGGCCCCTTCCAGCCGCAACGAAAGACGTCAACGGACACGTCAACCTGCCCATTCGTGCACGTCGCATTGCCCCACCCGAGGATCGAGCGCACCTTCCGGCGGGATGCTCCCAGCATTCAGTATTGAAGACATCCACGGGCCGCGGGTCCGAGGTGCACGATCCATTCGTCCGACCAAGGAGTACCACCCATGCCGACCTACTTGTCGCCCGGCGTCTACATGGAGGAGGTGTCGTCTGGGTCGAAGCCGATTGAGGGTGTCGGTACAGCGGTTGCCGCCTTCGTGGGATTTGCAGAGAAGGGTCCCGCCAACCAACCGACGCTCGTGACCAACTGGACCCAGTTCACCCAGAGCTTCGGCGATTTTGTCGAGGGCTCCTACCTGGCCCATGCGGTCTACGGGTACTTCCTCAACGGTGGTGGCGCCGCGTACGTGGTGCGCATCGGCGGCGACGACGACGGAGACGATGCCAAGGCCGCCGTCGCTCACGGCGAACTGCCCGCCGGGGAGGGCAAGCCCGGTCTGGTCGTCAAAGCGTTGGAAAGCGGCCCTGCTGGAGACGGCCTCACGGTCGAGACCACGGACGCATCGGAGCCCGGCGAGAACAACGACCAGTTCAAGCTCATCGTCAAGCGTGGTGAGAAGGTCGAGGAGAGTTTCGACAACGTGAGCCTGCGAAAGGGCCCGAACAACGTCGCCACGAAGGTGAAGGCCGACTCGAAGCTGATCTCTGTCGAAGAGGTGCGCGGCGGTGGCACGATGGAGTTGCGCCGAGACTCGCGCATCAACCTCTCCGGTGGGACGGGAATCCCTGACAACCTGCGGGTCTCCGCATCCGACTACGTCGGCGACTCGTCGGATCGCACCGGCTTCGGCGGGCTCGAGGCAGTCGACGAAGTCACCATGCTGTGCGTTCCCGATCTGACCGCTGCGCTGGAGCGTGGCATGCTCGACATGGAAGGTTTCAAGGCCGTGCAACTGGCCATGATCGCCCACTGCGAACTGATGGCCGATCGCGTCGCCATCCTCGACCCGCCACCGTCAATGAACGCGCAGCAGATCAAGGATTGGCGCGTCAACGAGGCCGGCTACGACAGCAAGTACGCGACGCTGTACTACCCGCGCCTCAAGGTGATGGACCCGACACGAGGCAAAGCGATCTTCGTGCCGCCGTCCGGCCACATCGCCGGGATCTGGGCTCGCAACGACGACACCCGCGGGGTGCACAAGGCGCCGGCGAACGAAGTCATTCGCGGAGCCATCTCGTTGGAACTGAACATCACCAAGGGTGAGCACGACCAGCTCAACCCGATTGCGGTCAACTGCGTCCGCACGTTCCCTGGGCAGGGCATCCGGGTGTGGGGCGCACGCACGCTGTCGAGCGATCCGGAATGGCGCTACCTCAACGTTCGCCGGCTGTTCAACTTCGTCGAGGAGTCGATCCTGTCGGGTACCAACTGGGTGGTCTTCGAGCCGAACGACGCGAAGCTGTGGGACTCGGTGCGACGCACCGTGACCATGTTCCTGCGACGGGTTTGGCGTGACGGTGCATTGTTCGGTCGCACACCAGCGGAGGCCTTCTTCGTGAAGTGCGATGAGGAGAACAACCCGCCCGAGAACCGTGACGCCGGCATCTTGACCGTCGAGATCGGTATCGCCCCTGTGAAGCCGGCGGAGTTCGTCGTCTTCCGTATCAGCCAGTTCTCCGGCGGCGCCGGACTTGAGGAATGAGGAGCTTGACCAATGCCTGAGAGCAGTCCAATCACCGCCGCGCGGTTCTCGATCACCGTTGACGGTTACGAGATCGCCTCGTTCTCGGAGCTGCAAGGCATCCGTACTGAGATCAAGACGGTCGAGTTCGTCGAGTCGGGCGACAAGGGCCTGGTGCAGATGAACATCCCATCCAACCCCGTGTTGGCCACCATCACCCTGAAGCGGGCCCAGACCCAGGATCCGCAGATGTGGACCTGGCACGAGGCTGCCCGCTTCGGCGAGATGGGAGCCGCTCGCAAGAGTTGCTCGCTGGTGATGTTCGATGCGGCCGGCAAGCCGGTCGCTCGCTACCACCTCGAGAACGCGTGGCCCAGCAAGATCGAGCTCGGTGCCCTGCGCGCCGGCTCGTCCGAAGTACTCACTGAGACGGTCACGATCGTGTGTGACCATCTGATGCGAGTGGCGGCATGAGCACTCCGATGCTTGACCGTTCGACGGGGGCACCGACCTCCGACCGATCGACCTTGAGCACGGAGTTCCCGTTCACCCTGCCGCGCGGGTACGTCGATGGGCGAGGCCAGTTGCATCGCGAGGGCGTGATGCGACTGGCTACGGCCGGCGACGAGATCTGGCCGCAGACCGATCCACGGGTTCGCGAGAACCCTGCGTACCTGTCGGTGCTGTTGCTGACGAGGACGGTGACCAATCTCGGGTCGCTGCCCGAGGTCGACAGCCGGGTGATCGAGAACCTGTTCGCCTCCGATCTGGCATTCCTGCAAGACCTGTACCGCCGCATCAATCAAGACGGCGGCACACGGGTCGACGTGACATGTCCGAAGTGCGCACACGGGTTCGCTGTCGATATCAGCGGTGATTCGCCGGGGGGATCATGACGTACGCGACCGCGCAGTTGGTGGAAGAGGTCGCGTACGTCGCTTATTACTTCCATTGGCCGCTCGAATCGATCCTGGCGATGGAGCATCCGCTGCGGCGGACCTTCATCAGCGCGATCGGTGACATCAATCGAGAGATCAACGGCACCGGTATCTGATGAAATGGCCGTTCGCCCGCAACACCCACTCGCCCCGTGCACCAACTGGGGACACCGGGTCGGTCACGACCGCTGAGCCGACGCGGCCGGCGGTCGTATCGGCGCGTCGCGATTGGGCAACGTTGCCACCGCTGAAGGTGGCAGGGGCGCGGCCTATCAGCTTGACGGCCCCCACGCGGGACTTCACGAAGGGCCTTGCCACCCAACAGGTCCTGGTTCGCACACCTCGACTGGAGATGGTGCGCCAGATCGACGCACCCAGCGGCTCGTTCCGTGGCGTCCTCGCCCCGGCCGTCATCGATCACGATGGTGCCGCCCCGGAACTGCAAGAGTCGTCGCCGCTCCCAGAGATCGAGCACCGCCATGTCGGCGCGGTCAGCGCCGAACACGGCGAGCACCGCGCCCTCGGGTTGTCGGCGGTCGAGCAACTGCTGGCCATCGGGGAACCGGGCGAGCCCGCACAGGTCCGACCGGTGACGGCTCCGGTCTTTCCGATCGAGATTGGCGACGAGCCGCAAGATGGCAGCGGCACGCCGACGGGGCAGCCGGGCGGCCGTCGCGCCGGCCTCGCCGATTCGCGTCGCCGGGGTCTGGGCCCCGCCTACCACGGTCCGTTACCCGAAGCCATGCGCGCCGAACGCGAGCGCGACGACACCTCCGTGATCAGGCTCGACAGTGACGGCGGGGTGTCGGTCGAACCTGTTCCCGGCGACGTGCGCGCGACGATGCGCGACGTGCTGGGCATCGACGTCGGCGATCGGCTGGTGCACCGCGGACCAGCGGTCTCGGCCGAAGCACAGTCGATGGGCGCCCGGGCATTCACCCGCGACGGGCAGGTCTATCTCGCCGACGAAGTCGGCCCGCTGGATCAAGCGAAGGGTCGGGCCGCGCTGGCCCACGAGTTGACGCACGCCGCGCAACAGATCGTGCACGGCGTGCTGCACGACGAGACCAGCGACGCCGGTCGAGCAATGGAGGCTCACGCCCAACGTGTCGAGCAGTTCGTCCGTGGCGATGGCGGGGCGATCAAGCCGACTCCCGATCTCCTGCATGCACGCCCGGCCACGAACCCCGACAAAGACGATGTCAATGTGGTCTCGTCGGCTCAACAGATGATGCGCGAGATGGTCGACAGCGGCTTGGCGAAGTCGGACGGCAGCGGTGGGATCGTGTTCACCATGCCGCCATCGTCGATGACGGCATCGGGCGGCACACAACGGCTGGCAGGCGACACCCCGACCGCCCACGCCGCCAGCGCGTCCCACTGGGATCCGCTGGGCTCATTCGGCAATACCCTGAGCCAGGGCCTGGGCAACGACATGATGGGAATCGCCGGGTCCATGTTCGGATTCAGCGATGAGTTGATGGGTCAGCAACGTCAGGAGTTGACCAGCGAGGACCGCGACTTCCGGCGCCACCAAACCACGCACGCCTTCGGCGAACTGCGACTCGAGCACCTCCGTCGCGTGGAACTCTCGAATCTCAACGACATCGAGGCGCGCCACGACCTCGAGCGCTCGACCTCATTGAACGCCGACATGCTGCAAGCGCTCGAGACCCGCGTGAACGAAGAGATCCAGGAACGCCTGACATTGCTCGATGCGCAGAGCGCTGTGGCTCTCGAGCGCCTGAATCAACAGCGGACCACTCGCCGCGAAACCCCCCTGCAGGACGTGCCGTTGGAGAACTTCAGTACAGCCCTGACGACGCTGTTCGACAACGCCGACGACCCGGTTCTGCCGACCGAAGACGCGCTGCTGGCCCTGCTGGCGGCGCCGACGACCACTACACGTCGCGGTGGCGGTACACCTCGCCCCGGCGGTGTAGCAGCAGCGGGAGCGGCTGCCGCGGCGACGGCACATGCGCCCGGCGGTACGGCTCCGGCGACCGGCACCGGTGCGCCGGCGGCTACCGCAACCGACGCAGCGACGACGGAACACGAAGGCACCGGAACCGGAACTGGTACAGGAACAGGGACAGGCACCCGCCCGGGTGCCCGCACGCAGGGCGCCGACCAGTCATGGCGCACCGCTGACACGATGGGTGCTCGGTTCGAGGGACTCGGCAATGCGCTCGTCGGCGACATCGCCCACGCCGAGATCGGCTTGTTCGGCTCGCTGCTCGGCTTCGACTCCGGCTTCGAACGCAGCCTGCACGAAGGTGTCACCACGGTGGGCACCGCGGCGGGCGGGACCGCTGGCGCTGCTCACACAGACGCGGCGCACACCGACGCGGCGCACACCGACGCCGCGCACGCAGCGGCCGCTGCACAAGGCAACGCCGCATCCGCCGGCGCAGCACAACCTGGCGCCGCGAACCAGACCGTCGACCACATCGTCGCCGATCCGTACGCGCTCGACGAACTGGCAATGCGTCTCTACCCCAACATCCGCAGCAGGTTGCGCCAGGAACTGCTGATTGACCGCGAGCGGGCAGGCCTGCTCGCCGACTTCCGCTAGCCAAATTCTGTAAGGAGAGAACAATGCCCATTGCCGACGACATCCCGCTGGCGCTAGCCAACCGATTCACTGTGAAGGTCGACGCCCCAGGCGAGATCGACCTTGGCAGCTGGGCCAAAGTTGACGGCCTCGACGTGACCTTCGACGTCGTCGAGTACCGCGCCGGTGACGCGTGGAACTCGCGCTGGTACTGCCCGGGCGCAACCAAGTACTCGACGGTGAAACTGAGTCGTGCGGTCACTGCCGACACCGAGAAGGTGAAGAAGTGGCTCAGCGACACGGCGAAGAGCCACAAGCCCGGCCTGATGGTGATCGAGCTCAAGGATTCGGCCGACAAGCCGGTGTTCACCTGGGAGATGCGCAGCGCGATGCCGTCGAAGTGGTCGGTCAGCGGCTTCGACGCCGGCACCAGCAAGATCGCCACCGAGCAGCTCGAAATCGTGCACCTCGGCTTCCTCGACGACGACATCGCCTGACCGGACGATTGACACCATGTCCCTCAAAGACTCGACCCAGTATGGGCTCGTCATGCGGTTCGACGTGGTCGTCGACGGGATCGATCTTGGTGCCTGGTCGTCGTGCGATGGGCTGAAGGTCGACTTCGGTCTGAAAGAGATCAAGGTCGGCGGCACCAACGACTACAAGGTGTACCTGCCCGATCGCGTCAACTACCCACGCCTCGTGTTGAAGCGGGCGATGACGGCAAGTGACTCGGGCAAGGTGATGACCTGGCTCCGTTCGATGGTCGACGCGACCGACGGCGGCACCGCCACCATCACACTTCGCGACAGTCACAACCAGACCGTTTCGGAGTGGACGTTTTCGAACACGCGACCGTCGTCGTGGAAGGGTCCGACGCTCAACGCGACCGGCAAGGAAGTGGCTACTGAAATTCTCGAACTCGTCCACGAAGGCTTCCTGTAGGAGGTGACATGAAGGCCAAACTGATCAACGAGAAGCTGCCGTTCGAGATGGTGGAGTTCGACTTCAACCCTGAGACGTTGAAGTACAACCGCCAGACCTCGACGACCAATCGTGCGGGCGCATCACCAGCGGGCGTCGGCTCGACACCGTCGATCCTGCTGAAGGCGCCACCGAAGTCACTGGTCGGCAGCGGCTATCTGGTCGGCGATGACGTGCAGGATCGGGCCGAGCAGTTGTATGCCTGGATGGACCCGGGCGGCGGCCTGTTGGGCCAACTGATCGGCGCGGCCGTCGGTGCCCTGACCGGCGGGCGCATCAACCTGGCCGCCAAGCCTCCGGCGCTGATCTTCCAATGGGGCACGCAGATCATGCGCTGCATCATGAAAGACGTGAAGGTCACCTTCGAGCGGTTCAGCTCATCCGGAAATCCAGACCGGGCACTGATCGTGTTCGAAGTGATCGAGGAGTTCAACATCTTCGGCATGTTGCCGACCAACCCGACATCGGGCGGCCTGCCGGGACGGCAGCGACACATCGTCAGTGCCAGCGAGAACGTGCAGACGATCAGCACCGCGGCATACGGAAACCCGAAGTTGTGGCGCGGTGTTGCCGATGCCAATGGCATCGACGATCCGTTCAGGGTCAAGCCGGGCGACACCGTGTATCTGCCCAACGCCAATGAGATCATCGGGAAGCGGTGACCTGACATGCCCCTGCTGCCCGACCTGACCGACCTGTCGGCAACCGTCACCCCAACGGTGTCTGTCAACTCGATCGATCTGCTGCCGACGGTGCAACCGAAGTTGCGACGCACGGTCGTCGATACGCGGTTGCATCTCCCCGACATGTTCGAGCTGACGTTCGAGGACACCGACAACTCGGTGGTCGACGAGTTGATGGTGCGCATCGGCAGCCTGGTCGAGGTTTATGGCGGATCCTCGGGCACGCCGTCGGCCGAGTGCCTGATCAAGGGCGAAGTCACCTCGATCGAGGGCGAGTACCACGGGCTGACCATCTTCACGATCATCCGCGGCTACGAGAAGTCGCACCGCATGCAGCGCTCGAGCCGCACGCGCACATTCGTCGACATGAAAGACAGCGACATCGCCTCGAAGATCGCTCGCGAGGCCGGGTTCATGCAGACCGACATCACCCGCACCTCGACAACGCATCGCCACGTCTCGCAGATCAGCCAGACCGACTGGGATTTTCTGCGCGGCCGCGCCCAGGAGATCGGGTTCGAAGTGGGCGTCGCGCAGGGCAAGTTCTTCTTCCGCAAGGCATCGAGTGCCAAGCCCAGCGGTGCCGGCGGCATCGGCGGCGCTATCGCCGGCGCGGCGGCAAGCTTGGCCGGCGGTGGTCCGCCAACGCTGACCTTCCAGCAGAACCTGCAATCGTTCCGGGTTCGACGCAGCGCGGCCAACATCCCCTCCGAGGTCGAGGTACGCGTCTACGACTACAAGAAGGCCGAGGTCGTGGTGGGGACCGCGCCACTGAAGACCGGCACGGCCAAGCTCGACGACGATCCCGACCCTCAGGCGCTCGCTGGATCGTTCACCGGTCTGCCGTTTCCGATTCCCACGCTGCCCCAGATCCCTGGGCTACCGAGTCTCGGACTGATGCCCAGCATGACGGCCCGAGTGATCTCCGACCGCCCGCTCGATTGGGGTTCACCGACGACGTCGGCTGTCGACGAGATGGCCAAGGGTGTGGCCGAACACCTGGCGAGCACCATCCTGGAAGCCGAGGGTGTGTGCTACGGCAATCCCGGCGTGCAGGCCGGTAAGAAGATCGTGATCGGTGGTGTTGCCGAGGAGTTCACCGGCGAGTGGATCGTGACGTCCGCCCGCCACACGTTCGAATCAGAGATCGGCGGCTACTCGACGCACTTTGAAGTCAGCGGCCGTCACGACCGCACGCTGCTGGGGCTTGCATCGCTGGGCGCTGCCAGCGTTCGGCCGTCGACCATCAACGGCAATGTGGTTGGCGTCGTGACCAACAACAACGACTCCGAGAAGATGGGCCGAGTCAAGCTCGGGTTCCCGTGGCTCGCCCCGTTCTACGAGACCGACTGGGCACGGGTAGTGCAAGTCGGCATGGGCAAGGAGTGGGGCAACCTGTTCCTGCCAGAGGTGGGCGACGAGGTGCTGGTCGGTTTCGAGTTCGGCGACACGCGCCGGCCCTACGTAATCGGCGGGCTGCTGAACGGCAAGTCTTCGCACCCATTGCTGTCGACCGCCGTGAAGTCCGCCGGCTTGTCGGCACAGGTCGTGAAACGCGGCATCGTCTCGCGGACCGGCAACCAGTTGGCGTTCGAGGATGAGATCCCGTCGCCACTGACGCCAAAGCCACCGACCAAGAGCAAGATCACGCTCGGCGACGCCGCCGCGAAGCTGCAACTGACGTTCGACGTCGTCAACGGCGAACTGCGCATCGTGTGCGACGGCGGCTCGATGAACCCGATCGGCAAGATCGTCATCGAGCAGAAATCCAACGGCGGCGAGATCCAGGTGAACAGCGCCGGCAACGTGACGATCGAGGCAAAAGCGCCGGGCAAGCTCACGTTGAAGGGCGGTACCGGCATCGTGCTCGACGGCGGCACAGCCAATGTCGAGATCAAGGGCACTGCAGGTGTGAAGGTCGATGGTGGCGCAGGGTTGGTGGAGCTGTCTGGCTCGATGGTGAAGTTGAACTAGGGAGACGACAGATGCCGGTTGATCACGATTTTGTTGGGACCGGGTGGGCCTTCCCACCGCAACTCACCGCCTCTGGCGGAATCGCCATGGTGCGCCGCGAACGCGAGCTCGAGGAGTCGATGCGCATCATCTTGCTGACCTATCCCGGTGAACGTCCGATGCGGCCCGAGTTCGGGTCGCGAGTGCGCGACTACGTGTTCCGAAGCGTCGATGAGGAGATGACCACAGCGCTGGCGTTCGAGGTGAAGCGGGCGCTGCAGCGATGGGAGCCGCGGGTCGATGTGGTGAAGGTCATCGCCACTCCCGACGTAGACAGCCACGAACTCGTCTTCATCGACATCCAATACGCGGTCAAGGGCACCAACGACCGCCGCAACCTGGTCTTTCCGTATTACACGATCCCCGACGATGGGAGTGACTACTAATGGCACTGCCAGCACCAGATCTCGACGACCGGCGCTTCCAGCAGTTGGTCGACGACGCCAAGCGAATGGTCATGGCTCGCTGCCCCACGTGGACCGATCACAACGTGTCGGACCCGGGCGTGACCCTGATCGAGACGTTCGCCTACATGACCGACGTCTTGCTGTATCGCCTCAACCGCGTTCCGGACCGGTTGTACCTGAAGTTCCTGGAGCTGATCGGGTTGCAGTTGTTCCCGGCCACTTCGGCGCGTACCGGTGTGACGTTCTACCTGTCGTCGCCGGCACAGGGCACGCTGACCATCCCTCGCGGCACGCGCACTGCGACACTACGCACCGAGACCGAGGAGCCCGTGGTGTTCACGACGGTGGAGGACCTGCCCATCGTGGCCTGCTCGCTCGCCTCGGTGCTGACATCGAGCGTGGCGACCGACGGTCGCGAGGCGCGCACCGAGCAACTGCGATTGCGGGTGCCGTTCACCGCGTTCTCGAACCCTCCCGAGCCGGGTGACGCGCTGCTCGTCGGCCTAACCGACGCGGTCCCACGTTGTGCGGTTCGGCTGCAGTTCAACTGCACCATCGAAGGCGTCGGCGTCGACCCCGACGATCCTCCGCTGCAATGGGAGGCCTACGACGGCACAACCTGGCACGCGTGCGAAGTCAGCGAGGACGGCACCGGCGGCTTGAACCGCGACGGCTCGATCATCGTGCACGTTCCCCGCCAGCACTCAGCCACACTGCTCGACGGCGAGCGCGCCGGCTGGCTGCGAGCCCGGGTGATGCCGGCCGAGGAAGGTCAGCCCTCGTACAGTGCGTCACCAATGATCCATGGGCTGATCGCCGACACCATCGGTGGTACAGCGGACTCCGCACACGCCGATGTGATCGAGCACGAGACCTTGGGCGTGTCGGAAGGTGTGCCCGGCGAAACGTTCAAGACCGCCTATGCACCCGTGTTGCCGGCCGGCGACCCGCTGCGCTTGCTCGTGACCAGTGAAGACGGCCAGAGCGAATGGCGACAGGTCGAACACTTCGCGTCCAGCTCGGCCACGGACGACGTGTTCGCACTCGACGCGGTGCACGGCGTGATCTCATTCGGACCTGGGGTCCGCGAGGCCGACGGCTCGCTGCGCCAATACGGCAGCGTCGCCCCGAAGGGTGCGATCGTGCAGATTGATGCGTACGCAACGGGCGGTGGCCGGATCGGCAACGTGGGTGCCGGTTCGATCCGCACGCTCAAGTCGTCGATTCCGTTCATCGCCGGCGTCGACAACCGAGGCCCGGCGACGGGTGGGGTCGACGGTGAGGACCTCGACTCCGCCAAGACACGCGGTCCCATCCTGCTGCGCACCCGCAACCGGGCAGTGACCGCCGAGGACTTCGAGCAGCTCACCCGAGCGGCAGCCCCCGAGGTCGCCCGCGTCAGGTGCCTGCCCGCCGGCGACGGCGCTGAAGCCGGCAGCGTTCGCATCCTGGTCGTGCCGGCCGCACCGATCATCGACGGTCAGATCCGATTCGAGCACCTCGTGCCCAGCGAAGAGACGATGGAGCGCATTCTCAACGCGCTCGACGGGGCTCGGCTGGTTGGCACCCGCGTGATCATCGAGCCCCCCGTCTACCAAGGCGTCACGGTAGTTGCACAGGTGAAAGCCAAGCCGAAGATCAGCGTGGTGCGAGTGCGCGAGGAGGCCTCTGCAGTACTGCACCGGTACTTCAATCCACTGGTCGGCGGCCCCGATGGCAAGGGTTGGCCGTGGGGCCGACCCATCCAGTCGGGCGAGGCATACACGGCTCTGCAAGAGATCCGCGGCGTCGACTTCGTCGAAGAGATCCGTCTGTTCGGCGCCAACCCGGTGACGGGCGAACGCGGCCAGGCGACCACGCGATTGGAACTGGCGGCCAGCGCCATCGCCTTCTCGTACGAGCACCAGATCAGGGTGGTCGAACCATGAGAGACAAAGTGGCAAGGGTAGAGCCATGACGAGGGGCACGATCGACGGCCTGCATTCAGCGGTTCCGATCGTCTCGTTGCTGCCGGGCATCTATCAGGACGATCTTTTTACCCAGGAGTTCACGGGTGGGCTCGACGACGTCCTGGCACCGGTGTTCACCACGCTCGACTGCCTCGACACGTACGTAGACCCGTGGCTGGCACCGGAGGATTTTCTCGAGTGGCTGGCTGGCTGGGTCGGCGTCGTGATCGACGAAGGCTGGCCGTTGGACCGCAGCCGCGCGTTCATTGCCAACATCGCCGAGCTGTACCGCTGGCGCGGAACCATCCGTGGTCTCACCGCCGAGCTGGCGATCTACACAGGCGGCGATGTCGAGATCGCGGAGAGCGGCGGGGCAGCGTGGTCACTGACGCCGGGCACCGAACCACCCGGAGACGACCAACCGCGGATGGCCGTGCGCGTTAGTGTCGACGATCCGTCGAGTATCAATGAAAGCACCGTCGATCGAATGGTCGCAGCGGCGAAGCCGGCGCACGTCGTGCACGTCGTCGAAATCGCCAAGCGCCGCAAGGGCAAGAGCAAGTCCGGGGAGGATCCGTCATGATCGTTTGTAAGGAGTGCGGCTTCAAGAACTCTGATGCCGACTCGTTCTGCGGCGCCTGCGGCGGGTTCTTGGAGTGGACCGGCGAGAAGCAGGCCGCGCCTGCGCCGGAGCCCGTCGAAGAGGAGCCCCAGCAGAAGCGAAGCCTGTACGAACGCATCCAGAAAGTGATGTACGCCGATGTAGGCGAGGCCAAGCCGGTCGCATCGCCGACACCTGGCGGTCCCGGTGGTCCTCCAGGCGCGGGCGGACCCCCAGGCGCGGGCGGACCCCCAGGCGCGGGCGGACCACCCCGACCGGGCGGACCACCACCAGGACCCGGCGGACCACCCCGACCACCAGGCGCGGGCGGACCACCACCAGGACCCGGCGGACCACCCCGACCAGGCGGACCCCCACCAGGACCGGGCGGACCCCCAGGCGCCGGCGCACCACCACCAACACCCGGCGGACCACCGCGGCCACCCGGGCCACCAGGCAGGGGTGGACCATCACCGGCCCCGCCAGGTCTTCCCGGCCTGCC